>CAKZXL010000103.1 GCA_937883885.1 uncultured Aquincola sp.
CACACGCTGCTGCGCCACTGCAAGTCGGCCAACCCGCGGCAGGGGGTGACGGGCGTGCTGTGCTTTTCCTCCGGCATCTTCATGCAGGTGCTGGAAGGCGGCCGCATGGCGGTGAACGCGCTCTACAACAAGATCGTGGCCGACCCGCGGCACACCGACGTGGTGCTGCTGGACTATGCCGAGATCCGCGAGCGGCGCTTTGCCGGCTGGTCCATGGGCCAGGTGAACCTGCAGCGGCTCAACCCCGCCATCTTGCTGAAGTATTCGGAAACGGCCACGCTGGACCCGTACGCGGTGTCAGGACAGGCATCCATGGCCTTGTTCGAAGAACTGGTGGCCACGGCGTCCATCATGGGCGAACGGGGCTGACGTTTCAAAGCGGGGCGCTCACAACGGCCCCGTGTCCTCAAAGCCGTAGAGCTTGACCAGCAGCCGCGTCGGCCACTGGTGCGCGGCCTCGTTGCAGGCCTGCACCGCGTCGTTGAACAGCTGGCGGCCGAAGGCCAGGCGCAGTTCCACCTCGCGCAGCTCGGCCAGGCGGTCGCGCACGTCGTCTCTCGCCTTCAGCTCGGCGTCCTGGTCGGCCAGCGCACGCACGCGCACCAGCGCCGCGGCCAGGTGGCGGTCGGCCTGCACCAGGCGCTCGGCCGCAGCGGCCAGCACCGGCTTGGCACGCATCGCATCGGTGGCCAGCGTCAGCTGCAGCTGGGCGGCGTTCACCGCCTCCACCGCGCCCTGCTCGGCCGGCCAGGCTTCGGCCAGCACCGGCATCAGCGCGGCCAGCAGGTCCTTGCGGCGGCGCAGCGGCTCGTCCACCTGCGCCCAGGCCTGCACCACGCGGTTGCGCAGCGCCACGATGCGGTTGTAGGCGCCCACCATCCAGAAGATGAGGATGGCGCCAACGGCCAGCAGCGTCAGTTCGCGGCTGGTCAAGCAGCGGCCTCCGCCAGGTACTCGGCATGGCCGCGGGCGCGCAGCTCGCAGGCCGGGCAGTGGCCGCAGCCGTAGCCCCAGGCATGGCGCTGCGTGCGGTCGCCCAGGTAGCAGGTGTGGGTGTGCTCGACGATCAAGGCGTTGAGCGCCTCGCCGCCCAGGTCCTGCGTCATGGCCCAGGTCTGCGCCTTGGTCAGGAACATCAGCGGCGTTTCCACCGTCATCGGCGCGGCCATGCCCAGCGACAGCGCCACCTGCAGCGCCTTGAGCGTGTTGTCGCGGCAATCGGGGTAGCCGGAGTAGTCGGTCTCGCACATACCGCCCACCAGCACGCTGGCGCCGCGCCGGTAGGCCAGCGCCGCCGCGAAGGTGAGGAACAGCAGGTTGCGACCCGGCACGAAGGTGTTGGGCAGGCCGCTGGCGGCCATCTCGATGGCGCGCGCATCGGTCAGCGCGGTGTCCGAAATCTGGCCCAGCAGCCGCAGGTCCAGCACATGGTCTTCGCCCAGGCGCTGGCCCCAGGCCGGAAACTGCGCGCGCAGCTCGGCCAGCACGCGCTGGCGGCATTGCAGCTCCACCACATGGCGCTGGCCGTAGTCGAAGCCGAGCGTCTCGACGTGGGCATAACGGGCCAGGGCCCAGGCCAGGCAGGCGGTGGAGTCCTGGCCGCCGGAAAAGAGCACGAGGGCGCTGGAAGGGGATCGCATGGGCGCGAAGCATAGCGGCGCCCCTACGTCTGAACACACTCGGCGGGCAGGGGCAGGCCGCCCGCGCCGGTAAACTCAGCCACTTTCCGAAACCCCCGAGACATGGCCGTCGCTGCCCCGCCGAACTCCCCCGACATCTTCGACCTGCGCAGCGCCGCGCTGACGCTGGTGGCCGTCGTGCTGAAGACGGCCGACCTGTCGGTGCTGGCCCGCGAGCTGGACGCCCGCAGCGCCGACAACCCCGGCCTGTTCGACAACGACCCGGTGGCGGTGGACCTGACCGCCGTGCGCGACGAGCACGAGCCGATCGACTTCGCGCTGCTGGTGGCGCTGCTGCGCCAGCACCGCATGATGCCGGTGGCCGCCAAGGGCGGCTCGCCCGAGCAGATGGCCGCCGCGCTGGCCGCCGGTCTGGTGGAAGCGCCCGACTTCGCGCCGCCGCCGCGCGCGCCGCGTGGCGCACCCGCCCCGGCGCCCGAGCCCGTGGCCGCCGCACCGGCGCCCGAGCCCGAGGTGCGCGAGGTCATCCGCGAGGTGATCCATGAAGTGGAAGTGGTGCGCGAAGTGCGCGTGCCCGGCGAGGCGCCCGCCACCATGGTGGTCGACAAGCCACTGCGCTCGGGTCAGCAGGTGTATGCCCGCGGCTGCGACCTGATCGTGCTGGCGGCCGTGAACTTCGGCGCCGAGGTCATCGCCGACGGCCACATCCACGTCTATGCACCGCTGCGCGGCCGCGCCCTGGCCGGCGCGCGCGGCAACACCGAAGCCCGCATCTTCACCACCTGCATGGAGGCGCAACTCGTCTCCGTGGCAGGCATCTACCGCACCACCGATGTCCCGCTGCCGGCGGACATCGTCGGCCAGCCGGCGCAAGTGCGGCTCGAGGGCGAAAAGCTCGTCATCGAGCGCCTGGGCGCCTGATGCGCCTGCGCCGCTGACACACCGTACGCAAGCCAAGTCTGCACAAGAAAGGACCAGCCACCGATGGCCAGAATCATCGTCGTCACCTCCGGCAAGGGAGGCGTGGGCAAGACGACCACCAGCGCCAGCTTCTCGTCCGGCCTGGCCCTGGCGGGCCACAAGACCGCCGTCATCGACTTCGACGTCGGCCTGCGCAACCTCGACCTGATCATGGGCTGCGAGCGCCGCGTGGTCTACGACCTGATCAACGTGATCCAGGGCGAAGCCAACCTGAACCAGGCGCTGATCAAGGACAAGCAGTGCGACAACCTGTTCGTGCTGGCGGCCTCGCAGACGCGCGACAAGGAAGCGCTGACCCAGGAAGGCGTGGAGAAGGTGCTCAAGGAGCTGGCCGAGATGGGCTTCGAGTACATCGTCTGCGACTCGCCGGCCGGCATCGAGACGGGCGCCATGATGGCTATGCACTACGCCGACGAGGCGGTGGTGGTGACCAACCCCGAGGTGTCCTCGGTGCGCGACTCCGACCGTATCCTGGGCATGCTGGGCAGCAAGACCAAGCGCGCCATCGAGGGCCAGGAGCCGATCAAGGAACACCTGCTGATCACCCGCTACAACCCCTCGCGGGTGGAAGGCGGGCAGATGCTGTCGCTGAACGACATCCAGGAGATCCTGCGCATCAAGCTGATCGGCGTCATCCCCGAATCGGAGTCGGTGCTCGATGCGTCCAACCAGGGCGTGCCGGCCATCCACTTGAAGGGCAGCGACGTGTCCGAGGCCTACCAGGACGTGGTGGCCCGCTTCCTGGGCGAAGAGCGGCCGATGCGCTTCATCGACGCCGAGAAGCCCGGTTTCTTCAAGCGGCTGTTCGGTGGGAGGTAAGCCCATGTCCTTCCTCTCCTTCCTGCTCGGGGAAAAGAAGAAGACCGCCAGCGTTGCCAAGGAGCGGCTGCAGATCATCCTGGCGCACGAGCGCAGCGGCAGCGGCGCGCCGCGCGCCGACTACCTGCCCGCGCTGCAGCGCGAGCTGGTGGCGGTGATCTCCAAGTACGTGTCGATCTCGCCCGACGACATCAAGGTGCACCTGGAAAAGCAGGACGACCTGGAAGTGCTCGAAGTCAAGATCGAGCTGCCCGACGCGGCGCGCTGACGGCCCGCGGCGCCGGCGTGCGCCGGCGCCCACCGGCCTGCTGCGTGCCTTCGGGCCGGCGGGCCATCACCCACTCATAAAACGCCTGCGCGGCCACCGACAGGCTGCGGTCGCGCGGCCGCACCAGGTAGATGTGCCGCTGCAGCCCGGGCCACGCCAGCCGGCGCGTGATCACGCCGGGCGCCTGGAAATGGAACAGCGTGAGCCACGGCACCACGCTGATGCCGATGCCGGCGCGCACCATGCCCATCACCGTGGCCAGCTGGTCCACCTCCATCACCGACTGCATGGCCTGCGGCTGCGTGGCCGCGTCCAGGTATTGCCGCACGCTGGACGTGCGCGAGAGGTGGATGAAGGGCCAGGCCGCGACGTCGCGCGGGCGCACCTCGCGCAGCGTGGCCAGCGGATGCTCGGCCGGGCACACCAGGTAGAAGTCGTCGCTGCAAAAGGGCTCGGCCTGCAGCTCGGGGGTTTCGGCGCGGGTGGCGGCCAGCGCGAAATCGGCCTCGCCATGGCGCACGCGTTCGATGCAGGGCTCGGACAGCACGTCGGCCACCCGCAGCTCGATGCCCGGGTGCCGCGCCTGGAAGCCGGCCAGCACCTGGGGCAGCCAGCCGGCGGCCAGCGAGGGCAGCAACGCCACCGACACCCGGCCCCGCCGGCGGGCCGCATGGTCGTGCATGCCGGCCACGGCGCGCTCGAACTCTTCCACCACGCGCTGCGCCGACAGCGCGAATTCGGCGCCTTCGGCCGTCAGCGCCACCGAGCGGGTGCTGCGGTCGAAGAGGCGCAGGCCCAGCGACTCTTCCAGCTGGCGGATCAGCGCGCTGAAGGCCGGCTGCGACAGGTGGCACAGCGCCGCCGCTCGGGTGAAGTTGCGCTGCTCGGCCAACGCCAGGAAGGCCCGCAGCTGGCGGGTGGACACATTCATCTGTATTGCCGATCAAGCCATCCGAATTCTCGAATTCTCGGATGAATCGGCGCGGCCTACAGTGGCCGCAAACCCGAGGAGACCCATGCTTGCGCAACCCTTGCGCATCGGTGGCGCGGCCGGTTTTTCCGGCGACCGCACCGATGCCGCCGCACCCCTGGTGCGGGCGCTGATCGACGCCGGCGGCCCGGCGGTGCTGATCTTCGAGACGCTGGCCGAACGCACGCTGGCGCTGGCCCAGCTGGCCCGCCGCCAGAACCCCGAGGCCGGCTATGAGCCGCTGCTGGACGACCTGCTGCGTCCGGTGCTGGCCGATTGCCTGCACCACGGCATCCGCATCGTCAGCAACTTCGGCGCGGCCAACCCGGCCGGCGCGGCCAGGCGCATCCAGGCGCTGGCGGCCGAGCTGGGCCTGTCGGCGCCGCGCATCGCCGTGGTCAGCGGCGACGACGTGTCGGGCGCCGAGCACCGCGATGCACTGCTGGGCTGCCTGGCCGACGCTGACCGCCGCCAACTGGCCGACAAGCCGCTGGTCAGCGCCAATGCCTATCTGGGTGCCGAAGCCATTGCCGATGCATTGAAGGCCGGCGCGCAGATCGTGGTGTGCGGCCGCGTGGCCGACCCTTCGCTGGTGGTGGGGCCGGCGCTGGCGCACTTCGGCTGGGCGTCCGACGACTGGGACCGCCTGGCCCGCGCCACCATGGCCGGCCACCTGCTGGAATGCGGCGCCCAGGTCACCGGCGGCTACTTCGCCGACCCGGGCGTCAAGGACGTGCCCGGCCTGGCCACGCTGGGCTACCCGATTGCCGAGATCGATGCCGACGGCCACTGCACGCTGGGCAAGCCGGCCGGCACCGGCGGCCTGGTGACCGAGCACACGGTGAAGGAACAGCTGCTGTACGAGGTGCACGACCCCGCCGCCTACCTGACGCCCGACGTGGTGGCCGACCTGAGCCAGGCCCAGGCGCTGCCGCAAGGCCCCGACCGCGTGCGGCTGCAGGGCGTGCGCGGCCATGCACGCACCGACACGCTCAAGGTCAACGTGTGCTTTGAGTCGGGCTGGCTGGCCGAAGGCGAGATCTCCTACGCCGGCCCGCGCGCCGAAGGCCGCGCCCGGCTGGCCGCACAGGTGCTGCGTGAACGCCTGGCCGGCCTGGGGCCGCTGCGGGCCGACCTGATCGGCGTGGCCAGCGTGTTTGCCGACGACGCCGGCCAATGGCTGGCCGACACGCCCGACGGCGGCGCCACCGACGTGCGGCTGCGGGTGGCGCTGCGCCATGCACACAAGGCCGGCGCCGAGCGCCTGGCGCGCGAGGTGCTGGCGCTGTACACCTGCGGCCCGGCCGGCGGCGGCGGCGTGCGTACCACGCTGCGGCCGACGCTGGGCACCGTCTCTTGCCTGATGCCGCGCGCGCTGGTGCATCCGCGCTTCGAGATGCTGGATGCGGGGGTGGCGGCATGAGTGCGCAGCTCATCACCGTGCCCCTCTGGCGCGCCGCCCACGGCCGCACCGGCGACAAGGGCAACCGCTCCAACATCAGCGTGATCGCCTGGCAGCCGGCGCTGTATGCGCCCATCGTCGAGCAGATCACCGAAGCGGTGGTGGCGCAGCGCTTTGCGCACCGCCGGCCCAGCCGGGTGCAACGCCATCTGCTGCCCACGCTGCATGCGATGAACTTCGTGCTCGACGACGTGCTGGACGGCGGCGTGAACGACGCGCTCAACCTCGACAGCCATGGCAAGGCGCTGTCCTTCCTGCTGCTGGACCTGCCGCTGCAGCTGCCCGCCGAGCTGGCGCCGCTGCTGCGCGGGCCGGCCTGACTGACGCCCATCCCCACCATCCACAACAACCGGAGACAACCCGATGCAGTACCCCTTTCCCCGCCGCCAGGCCCTGGCCCTGCTGCTGGCCGCCACGCTGGCCCCGGCCGCGATGGCCCAGGGCAAGTACCCTGAGAAGCCTGTGACCTTCATCGTGCCCTTTGCCGCCGGCAGCGCCACCGACCAGCTGGCACGTGCGCTGGGCCAGTCGATCACCGAGCAGACCAAACAGGCCGTGGTCGTGGAAAACAAGGCCGGCGCCAGCGGCATGCCGGCGGCCCAGTCAGCGGCCCGCAGCGCGCCCGATGGCTACACCGTGCTCATCACCACCAACACCACGCACGCGGCCAACGAGCACCTGTACAAGAAGATGCCCTACGACCCGGTGAAGGACTTTGCGCCCGTCACCGGCCTGGGCAAGGGCGGGCAGGTGATGGTGGTCAATGCCGCCTCGCCTTACAAGAGCGTGGCCGATGTGCTCAATGCCGCGAAGAAGAATCCGGGCAAGCTCACCTTCGGCAGCGGCAGCTCCTCCAGCCGCATGGCCGGCGAAATGCTCAAGCAGCTGGCCGGGGTGGACATCCTGCACGTGCCCTACAAGAGCAATCCGCTGGGCATCACCGACCTGCTGGGCGGCCAGATCGACCTGATGATCACCGACACCTCCACCGGCGTGCCGCAGGTCAAGGCCGGCAAGCTGCGCGCGCTGGGCTACAGCACGCAAAAGCGCAGCGCCCAGCTGCCCGACGTGCCCACGCTGGACGAGGCCGGCGTCAAGGGCTACGACATGGGCTACTGGTTCGCCGCCTACGTGCCCGCCAACACGCCGGCGCCGGTGGTGGCACGGCTGAACGAGCTGCTGCACACCGCGGTGAAGAGCGCGGCGGCCAAGACCTTCTTCGACACCGCCGGCTCCGAGCCCTGGACCACCACGCCCGACGAGCTGGCGAAGTTCCAGGCCGCCGAGACCCAGAAGTGGGGCAAGGTGATCAAGGCCGCCGGCATCGAAGCCGAGTGAGCCCGGCGCCGGGGAGCGCCTGAGCACTCCGGTCCACCTGTCTAGACAACCAACGCAACCGCCGCGCAGACGGCGGATGGGCGCAGCCTTGCCGCCCGAAACCACAACCGCCAGGAGACGACATTGGCCAAGTTCCCCCCTACTCCGCCCGGGCCGCATGCGCAGCCCCACCCCGCCCGCTGGCTGGCCCTGCTGGCCGCCGCGGCCTGCACCGCCTGCGGCGGCAGCGATGGCGATGACACGCCCGCCACGCCCACGCCGGTGGCCCTGGCCTGCGAAGCCGCCAGCTTCGCGGCGCTGAAGCTGGACAACGCCACCATCACCTCGGCCACGCCGGTGGCCGCCGGCAGCTACACGCCGCCCGGCACCAATGGCGCGTTGACCGGGCTGCCGGCCTTCTGCCTGGTCAAGGGGCAGGCCACGCCCACCGGTGATTCGCTGATCAACTTCGAGGCCTGGGTGCCGCAGGGCAGCGCCTGGAACGGCAAGCTGGTGACCACCGGCAACGGCGGCTACAGCCCGGCGCTGAGTTACCGCGACATGGCCTATGCGCTGGCGCAAGGCTATGCCGCCATCGGTGGCGACACCGGCCACCAGGGTGACCCCAATGCGATGGACTGGGGCCTGGGCCACCCCGAGAAGATCACCGACTGGGGCAGCCGCTCCATCCACGCCATCACCGTACCGGCCAAGCAGCTGGTGGCCACGCTGCAGGGCCAGCCGGCCAAGCGGGCCTACTACTACGGCTGCTCCACCGGCGGCCACCAGGCCTATGCGCAGGTGCAGCGCTACCCCACCGACTTCGACGGCGTGATCGCCGGTGCGCCGGGCAACAACCGCACCGCACTGAATGCCGAATTCCTGTGGCGCTATCTGTCCAACCGCAGCAGCCAGGCCGATCCCGCGCTGCTGCTGACGCCGGCCAAGGCCGCGCTCATCACCAATGCCGCGGTGGCCGCCTGCGACACCATCGACGGCGTGGCCGACGGCGTGATCGAAGACCCGCGGCAATGCACCAGCGCGCGTTTCGACGTGGGTTCCTTGCAGTGCAGCGGCGCCGATGCCGCCACCTGTCTGACGGCAGCGCAGGTGGCTGCGGCGCGCAAGATCTACGCCGGCCCGGTCAACCCGCGCACCGGCGTGCAGATCTACCCGGGCCAGGTGGTCGGCAGCGAATCGGGCTGGCCCGGCTACTGGGGCGGCGCCGAGCCGGTGCGCACCGACTACTGGCGCCTGTGGGCCTTCGAGAACCCGCAGTGGAACTGGTGGACCTTCGACTTCGACCGCGACTTCAGCTTCGCGCTGGCCAAGGTGGGCAGCCGGGTCGACCAGACCAGCACCGACCTCTCGGCCTTCAAGGCGGCGGGCGCCAAGCTCATCACCTTCCAGGGCTGGATCGACCCGGTGGTGGTGGCCACCGACACCATCGCCTACTACGAGAAGGTGAAGGCGGCGCAAGGCTCGCAGGCCGAGGTGGACCGCTTCTTCAAGCTGTTCGTGGTGCCCGGCATGGGCCACTGCTCGGGTGGGCCGGGGGCCACCAGCTTCGGCAATGCCGGCACGCCGCCGGTGGTGGATGCCGACCACGACCTGCTGTCGGCGCTGGACCGCTGGGTGGAACAAGGCACCGCGCCGCAACGCATCGTGGCCTCGCGCGTGGCCAATGGCGCGGTGGTGCGCACCCGCCCCGTGTGCGCCTGGCCCGCCAAGGCCGTGTACGGCGGCAGCGGCAGCACCGACGACGCCGCCAACTTCAGCTGCCGCTGACCCCAACGAGGAGACGAGACATGCATAGACAACTTCACCTGCCCCTGGCGGCCCTGGCCGCCGCCGCGATGCTGGCCGCCTGCGGCGGCGATGGCGGCAGCGACAACCCGGCCACGCCAGCCAAGACGCCGCAGCTGCGCCTGACCATCAGCGCCACCGAAGACTTTGCCGGCACCTACGGCAGCGTGGGCGCCTACGAGAAGCTCACCGGCGTGATCGAAGGCGAGGTGGACCCCGCCGACCCGAAGAACGCGGTGATCCAGGACCTGCAGCTGGCGCCGCGCAATGCCAACGGCCTGGTGAGCTACAGCACCGAGTTCGTGATGCTCAAGCCCAAGGACATGAGCAAGGCCAGCGGCGTGCTGCGCTACGACGCGCCCAACCGCGGCAACATCCTGACGATGCTCAACCCCGCCGCCACGCCCAGCGATGCGGTGTACCTGGAGCGCGGCTATGTGATGCTGTACGCGGCCTGGCAGGGCGACGTGCCCAAGAGCAACCCCGCGCGGCTGACGGCCACGGTGCCGGTGGCCCGCAATGCCGACGGCAGCAGCATCACCGGCCCCTACCGGTCAGAGCTGGTGCCCACCGCCGCCACGCCGGCGATGAGCCTGCCCGGCGGCGTGTTCAACGGCAGCATGGTTCCGTACGAGCCGGCCAGCCTGGACAACACCCTGGCCGGCTACAGCCTGACCCGCCGCCGCAACGAGACCGACCCGCGCGTGGCCATACCGCCCGCCGACTGGAAGTTCGCCACCTGCGACGCGGCGGCCAACCCCTTCCCCGGCACCGCCAGCCCCACCAGCGTGTGCCTGAAGGGCGGCTTCGATCCGCAGTACCTGTATGAGTTGACCTACATCGCCAAGGACCCGAAGGTGATGGGCGTGGGCCTGGCCGCGCTGCGCGACGCGGTGAGCTTCTTCCGCGGCAAGGCCGCCGATTCGGCCGGCACGGCCAACCCGCTGGCCGGCCGCATCACGCACACCATCGGCCAGGGCACCTCGCAGTCGGGCAATGCGATGAAGACCTTCCTGCACCTGGGCTTCAACCAGGCGCTGGACGGCAGCAAGGTGTTCGACGGCATGTACGCGCACGTGGCCGCGCGGCAGACCAACATCAACACCCGCTTTGCGGTGCCGGGCGGCGGTGGCGGCCTGCGCACCGACCACACGGCCTTCGGCCAGACGGCCCCGCGCGGCCTGGCCGCCGACTACGTGGACGATGTCAGCGGCCGCCAGGGCGGCGTGATGAAGCGCTGCGCCGCCACGGCCACCTGCCCGAAGTTCTTCCTCGGTCTGTCGGGCACCGAGTTCTGGCAGCTGCAGGGCTCGCCGGTGCTGACCGATGCCTACGGCTTTCGCGACCTGACGCAGCCCGACAACGCCCGCATCTACTACTACGCCAGCACCCAGCACGGCGGCGCGGGCGGCACCGCCAGCATCAGCTACGCGCCCAGCCGCAACGTGTACCCGGCCGGCACCGTGGTGCACTTCAACGACACCTTCCGCGCGCTTTTCATCGCGCTGGAAGACTGGGTGGTGCGCGGCACCGAACCGCCGGCCAGCCAGGTGCCCCAACTGGCCGACGGCACGCTGGTGCGGCCCGAGCAGCTGGTGTTCCCGGCGATGAAGGGGCTGACCTGGCCGGTGGGCGGCACGGCCAACGCGATCCCGGACTTCAACTACCTGGCGCGCTACAACGGCTTTCCGCTGTTCGACTTCGGGCCGCAGTACATCCCGCAGGACGAATCGGGCATCGCCACGCTGCTACCGCCCTACTACACCGGCCGCGACTATGCGATCCTGGTGCCGCAGGTGGACGCCGGCACGGGCCTGACCAAGGCCGGCATCCGCAGCGTGGAGGCGCAGGCGCCGCTGGGCACCAGCATCGAGTTCAACTACGTGGCCACGCCCGGCATCGTCGACCTGTCCAACCTGACCGGCAGCTTCATCCCCTTCCACAAGACGGAAGCGGCACGGCTGGCGGCGGGCGACACCCGACCTTCGCTGGAAGCGCTGTACGGCACCCAGGCCGGTTATGTGGCGGCGGTGACGACGGCGGCCGACCAGCTGGTGGCGCAGCGGCTGCTGCTGCCGCGTGATGCCGCGCTGCGCAAGCAGCAGGCGGCGGCGACGGTGGTGCTGCCCTGAGGCAGCTGCTGCAGGGGCTTTGAACAGCCCCTGCGGCGCCCAATCAGGTGCGCACTTCGCCGTTGCCCAGCACCACCCACTTCATCGAGGTGAGGCCTTCCAGGCCCACCGGGCCGCGGGCGTGGAACTTGTCGGTGCTGATGCCGATTTCCGCGCCCAGGCCGTACTCGAAGCCGTCGGCAAAGCGGGTGCTGGCGTTGACCATCACACTCGCCGAATCCACCTCGCGCAGAAAGCGCATGGCGTTGGGGTGGTTGGTGGTGAGGATGGCGTCGGTGTGGTGCGAGCCATAGCGGTTGATGTGCGCAATGGCTTCGTTGACCGAATCAACCACCTTGACGCTGATCACCGGCGCCAGGTATTCCTCGGCCCAGTCTGCCTCGGTGGCCGGCTGCACCGCCAGGCCCGGCACGTCGCGCAGGATGGCGGCGGCGCGCTCATCGGCACGGCATTCCACGCCCTTGGCCGCGAACACGGCGCCGATGCGGCCCAGGAAGGCCGCGGCCTGCCGCTCATGCACCAGCAGCGATTCGGCGGCGTTGCAGGGGCTGTACTTCTGGGTCTTGGCGTTGTCGGTGACCTTGACCGCCAGGTCCAGGTCCACGTCGGCATCCACATACACGTGGCAGTTGCCGTCCAGGTGCTTGATCACCGGCACGCGGGCTTCGGCGCTGATGCGCTCGATCAGCGACTTGCCGCCGCGCGGAATGATCACGTCCACATGCTCGGGCATGGCGATCAGCCGGCCCACCGCGGCACGGTCGGTGGTTTCCACCAGCTGCACCGCCTCGGGCGGCAGGCCGGCGGTGGTGAGCGCCTGCTGCACCAGGCGCCACAGCGCCAGGTTGGAGTGGATGGCCTCGGAGCCGCCGCGCAGGATGGCGGCATTGCCGCTCTTGATGGCCAGCGAGGCAGCCTCGATGGTCACGTTGGGCCGGCTCTCGTAGATCATGCCGAACACGCCCAGCGGCACACGCATCTGGCCCACCGAGATGCCGCTCGGCCGGCGCTTGACACCGGTGATCTCGCCGATCGGGTCGGGCATCGCGGCCAGCTGCTCGCAGCCTTCGGCCACGGTGTCGATGACCTTGGCGCCCAGCTTCAGCCGGTCCAGCATGGGGCCGGCCAGGCCGTTGGCGCGGGCGGCGTCCAGGTCGCGGGCGTTGTCCACGTCCAGCGCGGCCACGCTGGCGCGCAGCAGGCGCGCCAGCTCGATCAGCGCCGCATTGCGGGCCTGGGTGGGCGAAGCGGCCATCACCGTGGCGGCGGCGCGGGCGGCAGTGCCCACGCGGGCCATGTAGGCCGGAATGTCTTGAACGGAGGTGGCGGTGTCGTTCGGCATGGTGCGCCGATTGTCGCCGAGCCGGTCAACCCACCCAGGCCAGCACGGCCAACCAGATCGGCGCGGTGGCGGCAAAGGCCAGCGTCGACAGCACGATGGTGGAGGTGGTCTCGCCTTCCAGCGTCTCGTAGCGCTGCGAGAACATCAGCGTGTTGCTGCCGGCGGGCAGCGCCGCCATCATCACCGCCACCTGCAGCGGCAGGCCCTGCAGGCCGAAGCCCCAGTGCGCCACCACCAGCACCACCGCCGGCAGCACCATCAGCTTGGTGAAGGTGAGCGCCACGGCGCCGCGCAGGCTGCCGCGCAGGCCGTAGTAGGCCAGCGACATGCCGATCAGCGTCAGGCACAGCGGCACCACGGCCGAGCCCAGTTGCACCAGCACCTCGTCCACCACCGCGGGCAGGCCCAGGCCGGTGAGGTTCCAGGCCATGCCGGCCAGCACCGGCAGCACCACCGGGTGGATGATGGTGTTGCGCACCGTCACCTTCAGCGTGGCCAGCAGCGTGCCGCCGCCGGCCTCTTCATGGCGGGCGCGGGCACGCGCCAGATCCAGCTCGGCCAGCGTGGTGAGCACGGTCAGCAGCGTCAGCGAATGCAGGCTGACGATGGTGATGTGCAGGCCCAGCCCGGCTTCGCCGAACAGCGCCGCGGCCATCGGCACGCCGATCTGCAGCGTGTTGCCGAAGCTGGCCGACACCGCCCGCACCGCGGGCGCAGCCGCCGCGCCGCTGCCGGCGCGGTTGCGGTGGCGGCCGATGGCGTAGACGATGACCGCCAGGCCCACCACCGGCACGAAGAAGGCGCCGATCAGCCCCCAGGGCATGTGCGCGAAGTCGAGCCGCGAGGTGGTGCGGAACAGCAGTGCCGGCACGAAGATGTAGAAGGCCGCGTTGCTGAGCGTGCGCGCCGGGTCGGCCCCCTTGCGCTCATCGCCCAGCCACCGCATGCGCCCCACCACCCAGCCCAGGCCGGCGGTGAGGAAGATGGCAACGAGCTTGTAGAAGACGGCGAGGGTCATGCAGGCCGGAGTATCGCGGCTACGGGTCAACCCTGGCCCGCGCCGGCCCGCATGCCCTCGTCAGGGCTTGCCGTAGTTCGGCGAACGCGGTCCGTACAGCACGCCGTTGAAAACGCCGCCCGACAGCAGGCGGTTCGAGGCGATGCCGGCGTAGCGGTAGCCTGCATCGGTGCTGCTGGCGATGATCTGCGACACCACCGCCTGCACCAGCAGGCCGACCAGGCCCGCCTGGTTGCTTTGCTGCTGCTCGGCCGACGAGGCCGTGGCCTTGCCCTGCCACAGCAGCTCGCCGCTGCGCAGGTCGACGATGCGACCCTCCACCGCCACCACGGTATTGCTGCTGACCACCGCATAGCTGGTGCCGTACTGCTGCACGGTGAGGTACACCGCCGCATCGGCGCCGAACACCTCGCGCAGCTTGGCGCGGTCCAGCGCATGGATGTCGGCCGCGGTGGTCAGGCCGTTCTCGCGGAAGGTTTCTTCCACCAGCGACACCGGCATCACGTAGTAGCCGGCCTCGGCCAGCGGCAGCGTGGCCTGCGACCACACGCCGATGCCGCCCTTGACCTCGGGCGACTGGTTGAGCGGTGGCAGCACCAGCAGCGAGGCCGGCTTGGCCTGCTTGAACGCGGTGTAGTCGTAGGGCTGGCGCTGGGTGGCACACCCCCCCAGCAGCATGGCAGCGCACAGCAGCGCCAGGGCGCCGGTGCGGCGCAGCTTGAACAAGGTCTTGGTCATGATGGGCGGCGGGTCAGGACTTGCGGCCATCCATGCGCTTGAGCAGCGAATCGATGTACGGCGCGGACTCGGGGAACTGCGCCTTTTCGGCCTCGAACTGCGAGCGCGCCTCGGCATCACGGCCCAGGCGCAGTTGCAGCAGGCCCACGTGGGCGCGGAAGCCGGGCGGCAGCGGCGTGCCGGTGGCCGCCGCCTTCTGCTGTGCCTCGGCCAGCGTCTGCAGTTGCTGCTCGGGTGAGCGACCGTCGCCCTTGAAGTGCTCGTACAAGCTGTCCTGGTAAGCACCCCAGTGGTACAGCGGCTTGGGCGCCTGGGCGCAGCCGCCCAGCAGGGCCGCGGCCACCATCAGCCATGCGCCGCGCTTCACGGCGCCACCTTCGCGGCGGCGCCCCACTGCGCGCCGTCATAGGCCACCACCAGCTTGTTCACGGCTTCGCGCACGGCCAGGTCCAGCACCTTGCCATTGAGCGTGGCGTCGTAGCTGGCGGTGCCGCCGAAGCCAATCACCTCGCGGTTGGACAGGCTGTACTCACCCGCGCCCTGCACCGAATACACCACCTCGGAGGTGGCGCCGTTGACCACGTTCAACGTGACCTTGGCATAAGCGATCTGCGACTTGCCGCGACCCAGCAGGCCGAACAGCTGCTGGTCGCCCACTTCCTTGCGACCGAACTCGGACACGTCGCCGGTGACGATGTAGTCCGCACCCTTGACGGCCTGCGCCTGGGCCTTGAACTTGGCTTCCTGCTGGGCCTCGGCCAGGTTGTCGCGGTCCAGCACGTTGAAGCGCTGGGTCTGCTGCAGGTGCGAGATGACGATGGTCTTGGCCTGGCCGCCCAGGCGGTCGACGCCGTCCGAGAAGATGCCGCGCATGAAGCTGGAGCGGTTGTCGAACTTGCCGACCACCACCGGCACACGCGCGCCGCGGTAAGGCGCGGCGGCCGATTCGACCTTGGCCACCTCCACCGAGCGCGAGGCTTCGGTGGCGCAGCCAGCCAGCAAAAGAGCGGCGGCCCCGCAGGCCGCCGCAATGAACATGTTCTTCATGACCCCTCCCTCAGGCGTTTTGGAAGGGGCGTATTCGACCGCGCTTCACCGCCACTTTTGGCGGCGGTTCATATTCACCAGTTCATGCCACTTTGCGCGCCGCCTTCTTGGCCGGCGCCTTGGCGGCGCGGGGTTCGAACTCGAAGCTGACCTTGCCTTCCTTCGCGTCGTAGGCCAGCCGCGCCTTGAACTTGCGGCGGGTCTTGTTGGACACGAAGTTCTCCAGCAGGTCGGTCTTGCCTTCGGTCAGCAGCTTGTGCAGCTGCTCACGCGGCACCGGCTGCTGCAGGATGATCTTGCCGGTCTTGAAGTCACAGGTGGCGGGCGTGGCCACCGCGTGTTCGCACACGTAGTTGCTGCCATGCTCAAACACCTGGCCCTTGCACTTGGGGCAGTTCCCCAGGCTCTGCTGGTCGCCGAAGTCCACCGGCTCGCCGTCGCCTTCGGCCTTCTTGGCGTCTTCGCCGAAGTCGAATTCCAGCTTCCAGTTGTCGATCTCGCCGTCGAAGGCCAGCTTCAGCTCGGCGGTGAAGGGCCAGCCTGCCTTGGAGCGGAAGCCTTCCAGCGGCCCGATCTTCTTGTCGCGCAGCAGCGCATCGGCCTCGGCGATTTCAAAGGCACGACCGCCCGGGATCTTGCTGATGGAAAAGCCGCAGCCCGGGTTGGCGGCGGTTTCGGTGCCCACGCAGGCAAAGCGCCGGTAGTTCTCCTTCACCTTGCCGCCGCACTTGGGGCAGGGCGTGTGCAGGGTGGCGTAGTCGCCGGGGATGGTGTCGCGGTCGTATTCCTTGGCCTTCTTGACGATGCGCTCGGCCATCTCGGCGATGCCGGCCATGAAGCGGTCGCGGTCCAGCCGGCCATGCTCCATCTCGGCCAGCTGGTATTCCCACTGGCCGGTCAGTTCGGGCTTGGTCAGGTCGGGGATGTCCAGCCCGCGCAGCAGCGTCATCAGCTGGAAGGCCTTGGCGGTGGGCACCAGCTCGCGGCCTTCGCGCAGCATGTACTTTTCCAGGATCAGGCCTTCGATGGTCTGCGCCCGCGTGGCTGGCGTGCCCAGGCCCTTCTCGGCCATGGCCTCGCGCAGCTCGTCGTCGTCGATCAGCTTGCCCGCGCCTTCCATCGCGCTCAGCAGCGTGGCTTCGGTGTAGCGGGCGGGTGGCTTGGTCTTGAGCTGGTTGACGTCCACGCTCTCGGTGCGCACCGTCTCGCCCTTGGCCACCGGCACCAGGTTGGCGTCGTCTTCCTGCGCCTCACGGCCGTACACCGCCAGCCAGCCCGGGCGCACCAGCACCTTGCCGTTGGTCTGGAACTTGTACTCCTTGCCCTGGTTGGCCACGGTGGAAATGCGCGTGGTGACCATGAACTCGGCCGAGGGATAAAACACCGCCAGAAAGCGCTTGACGACCATGTCGTACAGCTTGGCTTCGATGTCGGTCAGGCTCTTGGGCGCCTGCAGCGTGGGGATGATGGCGAAGTGGTCCGACACCTTGCTGTTGTCGAACACGCGCTTCGTGGGCTTCACATAGCCCTCGTTCAGCGCCTTGCGGGCATGCCCGGCCAGCTCGCGCAGCGGGCCGGGCAGGTCTTCGTTGGACAGCATCTCCATCGTCTGCTTGACCACGCCCACGTAGTCCTCGGGCAGCGCGCGCGAGTCGGTACGGGGGTAGGTCAGCACCTTGTGCTTTTCGTACAGCGCCTGCGCCAGGCTCAGCGTGGTCTTGGCGCTGAAGCCGAAGCGCGAGTTGGCCTCGCGCTGCAGCGTGGTCAGGTCGTACAGCAGCGGGCTGGCCTGGGTGCTGGGCTTGGCTTCTTCGGTCACCGCGGCGGGCTGGGCGCGGCAGGCCTCGGCGATGGCGTTGGCCTCGGCGGCGGTCCATACCCGGTCGGCGCGGCGCTCGGCGTCGTCGTTCTTCTTGAAGGCGGGGTCGAACCACTTGCCCTCGTACTCGCCGGCCTGGGCCGCGAACTGGGCCTTGATCTCCCAGTAGTCGCGGGCCACGTGCTTGCGGATCTTTTCTTCGCGCTCGACCACGATGGACAGCGTGGGCGTCTGCACCCGGCCCACGGTGGTCAGGAAGAAGCCGCCGTCGCGGCTGTTGAAGGCGGTCATCGCCCGCGTGCCGTTGATGCCCACCAGCCAGTCGGCCTCGGAGCGGCTGCGTGCGGCGTCGGCCAGGCCCTTCATCTGCTGGTCGCTGCGCAGGCGCTCGAAGCCATCGCGGATGGCCTGCGGCGTCATGCTCTGCAGCCACAGCCGGCGCACCGGCTTGTCCAGCTTGCCCTTGCCGCCATCGGCGTACTGCACGATCAAACGGAAGATCAGCTCACCCTCGCGGCCCGCGTCGCAGGCGTTGATGAGTTCGGTGACGTCCTTGCGCTTGACCAGCTTGACCACCGCCGACAGGCGCGACTTGGCCTTGTCGATCGGCGCCAGGTCGAAGTGCGGCGGCACCACCGGCAGGTTGGCGAAGCTCCACTTGCCGCGCTTGACGTCGTATTCGTCCGGCGCCTTGATTTCCACCAGGTGGCCGACGGCCGAGGTGACGACGTAGGTGTCGTTCTCGAAGTGGTCGGCCTGCTTGTCGAACTTGCCCGAGACCGGGGTCAGCGCCCGCACGATGTCCTGGGCCACGCTCGGCTTTTCCGCAATGATCAGTGACTTGCCCATGAGCCTTGTTGTGCCTTCAATGGTCAGCCGTGCCCGCCCGTTCGGCGGCCGCGTCTGCCTACAATTCCATCTCTCGCGCGCACGCACACATACGCGCGCGCATCCGTATTTCAATGTACCGAATGAAAACCGACACGCAAGCCGCCCCCACTGAAGGCCCTGCCGCCACCGGCGCGCAGGCCCGCACCGGCGGCCGCCGGACGCAGGTCCGACGCTCCGGCGTGCACGGCAGGGGCGTGTTCGCGCTGCGGCCGCTGGAGCCCGGCGAAACCCTGTTCGAGTACACCGGCGAGGTGATCACCTGGGAAGAGGCGCTGCGCCGGCATCCACACGATCCGTCGCAACCCGACCATACCTTTTATTTCCACATCGACGACCAGCACGTCATCGATGGCGCGCACGGCGGCAATTCCTCGCGCTTCATCAACCACTCCTGCGACCCCAATTGCGAGGCCGACGAGGTGGATGGCCGCGTCTTCATCAAGACGCTGCGGCCGGTGCTGCCCGGCGAAGAGCTGTACTTCGACTACGGCCTGGTGCTGGACGGCCGCCACACCGCCAAGGTCAAGAAGCAGTTCGCCTGCTACTGCGGCGCCCCCAACTGCCGCGGCACCATGCTGGCACCCAAGCGCTGAGGCGCCGGCACTTTTCTTCTTGTGATGTCCCCCGAGCCCAATCACCTGCCCTGGGGCGCGGAGCGCCTGTGGGAACAACTGCAGCCGCTGCTGCCCGGCATCTCGGTCGAGGTGGTGGCCCGCGCCGATTCCACCAACACCCAGCTGATCGACCGCGCCCGCGACTACAGCGGCCGCCGCGACCAGCCCGTCACCCTGCCCGGCACGCTGGACGCCCGCGACCGTGACGACGAGCGATCGCCCCATGGCCGGCGCACCGGCGACACCCAGCCCTGCCTGCTGGTGGCCGAGCAGCAGACGCGCGGCCGCGGCCGCCATGGCCGCCACTGGCAAAGCACCGCGGGCGCTTCGCTCACCTTCTCGCTCTCGCTGCCGCTGGCCCCGCGCGACTGGTCGGGCCTGTCGCTGGCCGTGGGCGTGGCACTGGCCGAGGCGCTGGACGGCCCCGCCGCCGGCCCCGGCCCACGCCTGGCGCTGAAGTGGCCCAACGACCTGTGGCTGATGGACGGCCCCGGCCAGGGCCGCAAGCTGGGCGGCGTGCTGATCGAGACCGTGATGGTGGGCAGCCGCCGCATGGCCATCGTGGGCGTGGGCCTGAACGTGCTGCCGCAATCGCTGCGCGAGCTGAGCACCGGCTACGCCTGCCTGCAGGAACGCCAGCCCGACATCACCGCCCCGGGCGCGCTGCAGCAGGTGGCCGTGCCCCTGGCGCAGGCGCTGCTGGCGTTCGAGCGTGAAGGCTTTGCCGCCTTCGCCGAGCGCTTTGCCCAGCGCGACCTGCTGCGCGGACAGCCCATCACCACCACGCTGCCCGAACTGCCCGAAGGCGTGGCCGACGGCGTGGCAGCGGACGGCGCCTTGCGCATGCGCGTGGGCGAAGGCCCCGGCGCTACCCTCCACCTGGTTTCCAGCGGCGACGTCAGCGTCCGGCTGCGTTGACCGACCACCGGCGGCTTGCCGCACCCTGAATGCTCCGACTCCTTGCCCTGCTGCTGTTGCTGGCCAACGCCTTGTTCTTCGCCTGGTCCGAACGCTGGCTCGACCCGCTGCTGGGGGCCTCCGCCCGCGAGCGCGAGCCCGAGCGCGTGGCCCGCCAGCTGCAACCCGATGCGGTGAAGCTGCTGCCTCCAGAAGCCGCCAGCGCCGCGCTGGCCGATGCCGTGGCCGCCGCCGCCCGTGCCGCCCAGGGCACCTGCATGGAAGCCGGCCCCTTCACCGATGCCGACATCGGCGCCGCCGAGCAATTGCTGGCCGACCTGCCCGCGGGCAGCTGGCACCGCATCTCGGTCGACCTGCCAGGCACCTGGCTGGTCTACATGGGCCGCTACCCCACGCGCGAGGCGCTGCAGAAAAAGACCGAAGAGCTGCGCCGGCTGAAGGTGGCGTTCGAGGAAGTGAAGTCGCCGGCCGAGCTGGACAACGGCCTGTCGCTGGGCCGCTTCAGCACGGCCGAAGAAGCCAACGCCGCGCTGGCCGCCGTGGGTTCACGCGGCGTGCGCTCGGCCCGCGTGGTGCAGGCCGCGCCGCCGCGGGTGCAGCACCGCCTGCGGGTGGAACGCGCCACCACCGCGGTGGCCGCGCAGATCATCGCGATGCCGCAAGCCACCCTGGGGGGCGGCTTCGAGACCTGCAAGCCGCGCCAGTGACGCCTCAGGCGGCGGGGCGCACCCGCCGCAGCGCCACCGTGGCCGCGGCCAGCAGGGCCAGCCAAGTCAGGCTCATCGCGCCGCCACCACCGCCGCCACCGCTGCTGGACGACGAACCGCTGTCGGTGCCGCCGCTGGTGGCCGCTGCCACCGTGAAGGTCTGGCTCGTGGTCGTGGTGAAGCCCAACGCATCGGTCACGGCGGCCTGAACCACCACCGTGCCTGCGCCGGTGGGGGTCAGGGTGGCGGTGGCGCCGCTGGCCGTCAACGTGGCCAGCGTGCCGCCCTGCGTGATGGACCAGGCCACGGTGACCGGCAAGCGCTCGGCGGGTGCCGAGGTGTTGGCGGTCAGCGACACGGTCTGGCCCGCGGTGGGCGCCGTGGTGCTGGCCGACACGGCCACCGTGGCCACCGCACCCTGCGCCTGCTGCGCCAGCGCCACCGCCGCGCCCGCGTCCAGCATGCCGGCGCCGCAGGTGCTGGTGGTGCAGTAGCACTCCAGCTGGTCGATGCCGTTGGGCGCGCGGCACTGGGCGATCGGGCCCAGGTCATTGGCCACCACGCCGCTGCTCGGGAAGGTGCGGGCCGAGCGTTGCAGCATCGCCTTCACCTGCGCCGGACTGAGGCCGGGCTGCAGGTCCAGCATCAACGCCGCCGTGGCCGCCACCTGGGGCGCCGAGAAGCTGGTGCCCACGCTGGGGTGGGTGGTGCCGTCGCTGTAGGTCGACGTGCCCGGCGTGGTGGTGCCGCTGTTGTAGGTGGTGAGGATGGGGTACAGGCAGGGGCCGCTGTTGTCGGCGTTGACGCAGTTGCCGCCCGGCGCGCTGAGCGTCACTTCAGGCCCGACGTCGGAGTAGCCCACCTTGGTGCCCACATGGCGCAGCGCGCCCACGGTGATCACGTTGCTGCAGTTGCCCGGCGCCCCCACCGCGTGGCCGGCCGTGTTGCCGGCCGCCACCACCACCGTCACGCCACGGGCCACCGCGGCATTGATGGCGTCCTGGTAGGTGCGACTGCAGCTGCCGGTGCCGCCCAGGCTGAGGTTGATGACCTTGGCCGGCGTGGGATTGGCGGGCACGCCCGCCACCGAGATGCCGGCCGCCCACTGAATGCCGGCGGCGATGTCCGATTCGTTGCCGTAGCACTTGCCCAGCACGCGCACCGGCTGCACCCGTACGTTCCAGCCGCCACCGGCCACGCCCGCGCCGTTGTTGGTCTCGGCGCCGATGATGCCGGCCACCTGCGTGCCGTGCCAGGAACTGCGGGCCTGCGGGCAGCTGGAGAAGCTGCCGGTGTTCGCCTCGCTGGCGCTCACCCAGTCGCCCGGATCGCTCGGGTCGCTGTCACGGCCGTTGCCGTCGTTGGAGATGGTGGTGTCCGACACCATGTCGTAGCCGGCCACCAGCTTGTTGACCAGGTCGGGATGGTCGGTGCGGACGCCGGTGTCCAGCACCGCCACGACAACGCCCTGCCCCGCAGCGCCGCCCTTCGAGAAATCCCAGGCACGCACCGCATTGATGGCTGCCGCCGCCTCCCCGGCCGGCGCACGCAGGAACCACTGGCCGACGGCCGGCCCCGCGGCAGGCCCGGATTGGAAGTAGGTGTCGTTCGGCGTCGTGTCCAGCCGCGTCATCCGCCGATCCGGCTCCGCGTACTCCACCTCGCTGTCGGCCGCCAGGCGGGCGGCCAGCTGGGCGCTGGTCATGCCGTCGGCGGTGACCACCTGCGCCCGCTCGCCCACCGCGTGGCCGGCCTTCAAGGCCAGGCCGACGCGGCTGCCCAGGGTGCCGGCGCGCTCGCCCAGCACCTGGGCCGCCGTCTCGCTGGCGGCACTGGCCGACAAGGCCCGCGCACGCACGGTGCTGGCGTCGGACTTGAACTTGACGATCACCCGCCCCGTGTCCACCGAGGTCACCGCGGCCAGGCGCGGCGCCTGCTCGGCGGCAAAGGATGCGAAGGTGGTCACCGCCAGCAGCAGGGGAAGGAGCAACGGTTTCATGACGGCGAGTGTAGGCAAGGCACGGTGGCCGAATGTTGCTGGACGTACCCTGGGGCCGCCCAAAGAAAAAGCCCGCGATTGCGGGCTCTGTTCAGCTTGCCGGCGCCCGGCAAGGGGCGCCCGGGGACCGGATTACTTGGCGGCCACCACGCGGGCCATCTCCAGCACCTTGTTGCTGTAGCCCCACTCGTTGTCGTACCAGGACACCACCTTCACGAAGGTCTTGTCCAGGGCGATGCCGGCCTCGGCATCGAACACCGAGGTCATGGCTTCGCCGCGGAAGTCGGTGGAGACCACCTTGTCCTCGGTGTAGCCCAGCACGCCCTTCATCGCGCCTTCGGAGGCGGCCTTCATGGCCTTGCAGATGTCCTCGTAGCTGGCTTCCTTGTTCAGCTCCACGGTCAGGTCCACCACCGACACGTCGGAGGTGGGCACGCGGAAGGCCATGCCGGTGAGCTTCTTGTTCAGCTCGGGGATGACCACGCCCACGGCCTTGGCGGCGCCGGTGCTGCTGGGGATGATGTTCTCCAGGATGCCGCGGCCGCCGCGCCAGTCCTTGTTGGATGGGCCGTCCACGGTCTTTTGCGTGGCGGTGGCGGCGTGCACGGTGGTCATCAGGCCGCGCTTGATGCCGAAGGTGTCGTTCAGCACCTTGGCCACGGGCGCCAGGCAGTTGGTGGTGCAGCTGGCGTTGCTGATGATGGCCTGGCCGGCGTAGGTGCTGTCGTTCACGCCGTAGACGAACATCGGCGTGTCGTCCTTCGACGGGGCCGACAGGATGACCTTCTTGGCGCCGGCCTTCAGGTGGGCTTCGGCGGTTTCCTTGGTCAGGAAGAGGCCCGTGGACTCGACCACCACGTCGGCGCCGACTTCGTCCCACTTCAGCTCGGCCGGGTTCTTCACCGCGGTCAGGCGGATCTTCTTGCCGTTGACGATCAGCGTGTTGCCGTCAACCGCCACGTCGCCCTTGAAGCGGCCGTGCACGCTGTCGTACTTCAGCATGTAGGCCAGGTAGTCGGGCTCCAGCAGGTCGTTGATGCCGACCACTTCGATGTCGTTCGCGAAGTTTTGAACCGCCGCGCGGAACACCATGCGACCGATGCGGCCGAAGCCGTTGATGCCGATCTTGATAGCCATGAGATCACTCTCCTCGGTAGGTGAAGAACAAAAGCTTGCGTGCCGGCGGCCTCAGCCGCGCAGCACCTTGCGAACGGTGGCGGCCACGTTTTCCGCGGTGAACCCGAACTCCTTGAACAGCACGTTGGCCGGGGCGCTCTCGCCGTAGCGGTCCAGGCCGATCACGGCGGCGCAGCCGTACTTCCACCAGAAGTCGGTGACGCCGGCTTCCACCGCGATGCGCGGCAGGTTCTTGGGCAGCACCTGGGTCTTGTAGGCCACGCTCTGGCGGTCGAACACGCTGGTGCTGGGCACCGACACCACGCGCACCGCGATGCCTTGCACCGCCAGCTGCTGCTGGGCGTGCAGGGCCAGGCCCACTTCGCTGCCGGTGGCCATGATCACGGCCTGCGCCTTCTTCTTCAGGCCCACCTCGCTGGGTTCGGCCAGCACGTAGGCGCCCTTGCTGATCTCGTCGAGCTGGGCCTTGGGCAGGTAGGGCAGGTTCTGGCGGCTGAGCAGCAGCGCGCTGGGGCGCGAGGCATTGCCGATGGCCATGGTCCAGGCGGCGATGGTCTCGGTGGTGTCGGCCGGGCGCCAGACGTCCAGGCCCGGGATCAACCGCAGCGAAGCCGCATGCTCCACGCTCTGGTGGGTGGGGCCGTCTTCGCCCAGGCCGATGGAGTCGTGGGTGAAGACGTGGATCACCCGGCGCTTCATCAGCGCGGCCATGCGGATGGCATTGCGGCTGTAGTCGCTGAAGGTGAGGAAGGTGCCGCCGTAAGGAATGAAGCCGCCATGCAGCGCCACGCCGTTCATGATGGCGGCCATGCCGAACTCACGCACGCCGTAGTTGATGTGGCGGCCGCCGTTGGGCGTGCCGGCCTCGTCGAAGCGCAGCGCGGGCGTGCTGCTGGTGTTGGTGAGGTTGGAGCCGGTCAGGTCGGCCGAGCCGCCCAGCAGCTCGGGCAGCGCGCGGGTGAAGGCTTCCAGCGCCAGCTGGCTGGCCTTGCGCGAGGCCACGGTCTCGGCTTTCTCGTGCGCGGCCACCATCGCGTCCACCGCATGCTGGGCGAAGCTGGCGGGCAACTCGCCGCGCATGCGGCGCAGCAGCTCGGCGGCCTGCTCGGGAAACTCGGCGCGGTAGGCGTCGAAGCGCTTCGTCCACTCGGCCTGCGCATCCGCGCCGGCCTGCTTGCGGTCCCAGGCGGTGTACACCTCTTCGGGCAGCACGAAAGGCTCGTGCGACCAGCCCAGCGCGGCGCGCGTCAGCGCGATTTCTTCGCCGCCCAGCGCTTCGCCGTGGGCCTTGGCGGTGCCGGCGCGGTTGGGCGAGCCCTTGCCGATGGTGGTCTTGGCGACGATGAGCACCGGCTTGCCGCTGCCCTTGCGGGCCTTGGCGATGGCCGCGTCCACCGCGTCCACGTCATGGCCGTCGACCGGGCCGATGACGGTCCAGCCATAGGCCTCGAAGCGCTTGGCGGTGTCGTCGATGAACCAGGGCGTGACTTGGCCGTCGATGCTGATGCCGTTGTCGTCGTAGATCGCGATCAGCTTGTCCAGCTTCCAGGCACCGGCCAGCGCGCAGGCTTCGTGGCTGATGCCTTCCATCAGGCAGCCGTCGCCCAGGAACACGTAGGTGTGGTGGTCCACCACGGTGTGGCCGGGGCGGTTGAACTCATGCGCCAGCAGCTTCTCGGCCAGGGCCATGCCCACGGCGTTGGTGATGCCCTGGCCCAGCGGGCCGGTGGTGGTTTCCACGCCGGGGGTGACGTCCACCTCGGGGTGGCCCGGGGTCTTGCTGTGCAGCTGGCGGAAGTTGCGCAGCTCCTCGACCGGCAGCGCATAGCCGGTCAGGTGCAGCAGCGCGTAGATGAGCATCGAGCCGTGGCCGTTGCTCAGCACGAAGCGGTCGCGGTCGGCCCACAGCGGGTCGGCCGGGTTGTGCTTGAGGTGGCGGCCCCACAGCGCCACCGCGATGTCGGCCATGCCCATGGGCGCGCCCGGGTGGCCGGAATTGGCCTGCTGCACGGCGTCCATCGCCAGGGCACGTACGGCGTTGGCCATCAGGGTGGCGTCGGCGGTCTGGGGGGTGTGGTTGGGGGTCGAACTCATGCTGTGTGCCGGGGCGCGGCGCGGGAAGGGCTGAGCCCCGGAGTTTAGGCCAGGGCCCCCGCGATAATCGCCGGCCATGCACGGACTGCACCTCACCGCCGACTTGCAAGGCTGCCCCGCGCACGCAGCGGCGATGACGGACCGCGAGGCCCTGCGGGCCCGCTGCCTGGCTCTGGTGGCCGAAACCGGCCTGCGGGCGGTGGGCGAGGTGTTCCACGGCTTTGCGCCGCAAGGCCTGACCGGCGTGGTGCTGCTGGCCGAATCGCACCTGGCGGTGCACACCTGGCCCGAGCTGGGTGCGGTGACGCTGGACGTGTACGTGTGCAACGTGGGCGCCGACCACACCGCCGGCGCGCGCCGGCTGCTGGCGGCGCTGATCGATCTTTTCCAGCCCGCGCAGGTGCTGCGCCAGCAGCTGCAGCGCGGCGACCTGCGGGCCCCGCCCCTGCCAACATGACCCTCAAGGCCCTGATCCTGGCCGCCGGCCGCGGCGAACGCATGCGCCCGCTGACCGACCACACCCCCAAGCCGCTGCTGCCGGTGCGCGGCCAACCGCTGATCGAATGGCACCTGGAGGCCCTGGCCCGCGACGGCGTGCGCGAGGTGGTGATCAACACCGCCTGGCTGGAAGACCAGTTTCCGGCCGCGCTGGGCGACGGCAGCCGCTGGGGCCTGCGCATCCGCTACAGCTGCGAGGGCCGCGACCACGGCGGCGCGCTGGAAACCGCCGGCGGCATCGCCAAGGCCCTGCCCTGGCTGGCCGAGCGGCCGGACGACGTGTTCTGGGTGGTGTCGGGCGACGTGTTCACGCCCGGCTTCGTGTTCGACGCCGCGGCGGCGCAGCGCTTTGCGGCCGGCCCCGCACTGGCCCACCTGTGGCTGGTGCCCAATGCGCCGCACCATCCGCGCGGCGACTTCGGCATCTCGGCGCAGGGGCTGGCCACCGCCGTCGGCGAGCCGCGCTACACCTGGTCGTCCATCGGCCTGTACCGGGCCGCGATGTTCAGCGGCGTGCCGGTGGGCCAGCGCATGGCGCTGCGGCCGCTGCTGGACGCCGCCATCGCCGAAGGCCGGTTGCAGGCCCAGCTGTACCACGGCCCCTGGACCGACGTCGGCACGCCCGAGCGGCTGGCTGCGTTGGGCTGAACAAACCCTCTGCGCGGCCATAGCAGAATGGGCCGCTTCTGCTCTCCGAGCTTGCTGGAGTCCTGAGTCTTGGCCGATGTCTACGCGGAAATGTTCGAACTGGCCCCGGTGTCGCTGTGGCTGGAGGACTACTCGGGCCTGAAGCCGCTGTTCGCCCGCTGGCGCGCCGAAGGCGTGACCGACCTGCGCAGCTGGTTGCGCGCCGAGCCCACGCGGGTGGCCGAGTGCGCCCAGTGCATCCAGCTGCTGCAGATGAACCGCCGCACGCTGAGCCTGTTCGGCGCCAGCAGCTTCGAGCACCTGAAGGCCAACCTGCACGAGGTGTTCCGCGACGACATGCTGGACCAGCACGTCGAAGAGCTGGGCCAGCTGTGGGACGGGCAGCTGCACTTCAGCAGCCGCACCGTGAACTACAGCCTGGACGGCCGGCGGCTGGCCATCACGCTGCAGGCCACGGTGCTGCCCGGCCATGAGCACGACTGGAGCCGCGTGCTGATCGCCATCGACGACGTGACCGAGCAGGCCCGCACCGAGCGCGCGCTGCGGGCCAGCGAGGTCTATGCGCGCGGGCTGTTCGAGCATTCGCCGGTGTCGCTGTGGGTGGAAGACTTCAGCAGCATCCGCCGCCTGCTGGACGAGGTGCGCGCCAAGGGCATCGAAGACTTCCGCGTGTTTCTGGACGTGCACCCCGAGTTCGTGGACCGCTGCATGCGCGAGATCCGCGTGCTGGACGTCAACCGCCAGACGCTGGCCATGTTCCAGGCACCCGACAAGCGCACGCTGCTCAACCAGCTCGACGCGGTGTTCCGCGGCGAGATGCGCGCCAACTTCACCGAGCAGCTGGTGGACCTGTGGGAGGGCCGCACCAGCCACCAGCGCGAGGTGGTGAACTACGCGCTCAACGGCGACAAGCTGCATGTGTACCTGCAGTTCTCGGTGCTGCCGGGGCATGAGGCGCGCTGGGACCAGGTGCTGATCTCGTTGACCGACATCACCGCGCGCCGCAAGGCCGAGGCCTACCTGGAATACCTGGGCCGCCACGACGTGCTCACCGGCCTGGCCAACCGCGCCTACTTCATCGAAGAGCTGCAGCGGCTGGAACGCCGCGGCCCCTGGCCGGTGACGGTGGTGATGGTGGACCTGAACGGGCTGAAGTCGGCCAACGACCGCGGCGGCCATGCGGCCGGCGACTCGCTGCTGCGGCGCACCGGCGAAGTGCTGGGCAAGGTGGTGGAAGGCTCGATGAGCGCCTCGCGCATCGGCGGCGACGAGTTCGCGCTGCTGCTGCCCGGCGTGGACGAGCGCGGCGGCCAGCGCATCATGGAGCAACTGCGCGACCTGCTGGCGCTGAACAACCAGTTCCATGCCAGCGCGCCGCTGCACCTGTCGCTGGGCGCGGCCACCGGCCAGCATGGCGCGCGGCTGGAAGCGGTGATCCACGAGGCCGACCAGGCGATGTACGAATCCAAGCGCAGCTTCTACGCCAAGCGCGAGCGCGACCGGCGCAGCGGGTTTTCCAGCCTCGACTGACCCAGTGCCCGCCCCATCCGCGTGCCGCGGGTGAAGGCCTCTTCGAACACCGAGTAGCCCGACAGGTCGGCATGCACGAAGTGCACGCGGCCGCCGGGCACGCCGGCGCCGGGGGGGCCCAGCGCCTGCAGCGCCGGATGGCCGCGCACGCCGGGGGCGGGAATGGCCATCGCATGGCCGTGGCGCATCAGGTCCACCCGCAGCAGCTGGGCCGGCAGGTCGGGGTGCACGGCGGCCAGTTCGTCCACCACCGGCTGCGCCCAGTGCTGCCAGGGGCGTGACAGCAGCGCGCCGCGTTCGGCCTCGGGCAGCGCCCAGTAGGCGGTGAGCACGGTGGGCCCGGGCTCGGGCCGCAGCGCCTGGTGCATCGCATCCACATAACCCAGCATGCGGCTGCCGTGCAGCACGTTGTCCCAGGCCGGCGCGGCGCCGATGCGCTGCAGCAGCGGCGCGCGCAGCTGCAGGTTGGCCACCAGCCAGGGCGCATGGCGCAGCGTAGCCACCGCCGGTGCCAGCGCAGGCGGCGGTGCGGCCAGCAGCCGCTGCGCGATGAACAGCGGCATCGCCATCACCACGTGGGGCGCCACCCAGCGCTCGGGCCGGTCGGTGCGGGCGTTCCAGGCCTGCACCGTCACCTCGTGGCGGCCGGCCTGCACCTGCAGCGCCAGGCAGCCGGTGTGCAGCCGGTCGGCGCCCAGCGGCTGCGCCAGCCGGCGCGCCAGCCAGGCATTGCCTTCGGGCCAGGTGAGCACCGGCTCGGGGTCCGCTTCTTCCCCTGGCGCATGAAAGCCGTGGCGGCTGGCGAAGTAGTGCAGCCCGGCCCAGGCCGAGACGCTGCCGATGCCGGCGCCGTAGTCGTCGCGGCAGCAGTAGTCGAGGTAGCTGCGCAGGCGCTCGTCGCGCAGGCCTTGCGCAGCCAGCCAGGCGGCGAAGGTCTGTGCATCCAGCGCCGCATGCGCTGCGGTCCAGGTACTGCCCAGCGTGGGCATCGCAAAGCCCAGCTCGCGCTGCGCCTGCCGCACCGCCTGCGCGAACTGGCGGTACTGCGCCAGCGTGGCCGAGCCCGCCTCGGCCGGTGGCAGCAGGCCTTCCACCCAGGCGCCGTCGATGAAGAGCCGTTCCTGCGGGCTGTGGCACAGGTGGCGCTCGTCGTACACCGTGCGGCCGGCCTGCTGGCGGGCCAGGCCCAATTCGTCGAGCCATTGCTGCAGCTCGGGCGCGGCCGGACCGGGCAGCGGCAGGTAGTGCGCCCCCAGCGGGCAGGCCATGCCGCCCATCGCATGGCCGCGGCTGTTGCCGCCGGCTTCGTCTTCCAGCTCCAGCAGGTGCACGTCGGCCACGCCCTGCTGCAGCAGCGCGCGGGCGGTGGCCAGGCCGGCGATGCCGCCGCCCAGCACCAGCACCTGGGCGCGGCGCAGCGGGCCGTCGGCCTGGGTGATGGCAGACATCTGCCGCAGCCGGTGGCCGCGTTCGGCGCTCGCGCCCACCCAGCCGCCAGACCAGCCCGTTCCGCCAGGGTCGGCCGGGTTGCAGGCGCCCAGGCCCGGCAGCGCAATGGCCGAAGCCATGCCACGCAACAGCCGGCGGCGAGTCAGGGCTGGTGCACGCGGCCCCATTCTTCCTCGAAGGTGTGCACCAGCAACTGGTTGGACAGCCGGTTGGGCTCGGCCGGCAGCCGCGCCATGTCGGGCGGAAACTGCATCAGCGCGGGCAGGCCTTCCAGCGTCAAGAAGCGCAGCCCCGCCGGCAGCGCCTGCGGCTGGCGCCAGGGCCGGTGGCTGGCGATGATGAAGCCCCATTCACCGAAGCTGGGCACATGCGCGTGGTACGGCGTGGTGGCCAGGCCGGTGACCTCGATGGTGGCGGCCACCGTCCAGAAGCTGCGGCGCGCCACCAGCGGCGAGGTGGTCTGCACCACCGCATAACCGTCGGCGGCCAGGTGCTGGTCCACCAATTGGTAGAAGCTGGTGGTGTAGAGCTTGCCCAGCGAGAAGTTGGTGGGGTCGGGAAAGTCGACCACGATGACGTCGAACACCTCGCGGCTCTGGTCCAGCCAGCCGAAGGCATCGGTGTTGACGATGCGCAGCCGCGGTGAGTGCAGCGCGTCGGCATTGAGCGCGCGCAGCAGCGGCTGCTGGGCAAACAGGCGCGTGACCTGCGGGTCCAGCTCCACCAGCGTGACCTGCTGCACCGTGGGGTACTTGAGCACCTCGCGCACCGCCAGTCCGTCGCCGCCGCCCAGCACCAGCACCCGCCGCGGCGCGCCGTGCGCGGCCATCGCGGGGTGCACCAGCGCCTCGTGGTAGCGGTACTCGTCGCGCGAGTGGAACTGCAGGTTGCCGTTGAGGAAAAGGCGCACGCCGGCCGCGCTGGAGGTGACCACGATGCGCTGGTACGCGCTGCTGGACCGCAGCACCACGCTGTCGCCGTAGAACCGGTCCTCGGCCCAGGTGCTGATGCGGTCGGCCTGCGCCCAGGCCAGCAGCAGCACGCCGGCCACCGCCACGCAGGCGGCCGCATGGGCGCGCAGACGCCGCAGCTCGCCGCGGAACAGCCACAGCGCCCACACCGCCACCGCGGTGTTGAGCAGCCCGAAGAACAGGCCCGTGCGCACCAGCCCCAGCTGCGGCACGAACAGCAGCGGAAAGGCCAGCGCCACCACCAGCGCGCCCAGGTAGTCGAAGGTGAGCACCTGCGACACCAGGTCGCGCAGCGCATAGCGCTGGCTGAAGTGCCGCTTGAGGATGCGCATGACCAGCGGAATCTCCAGCCCCACCAGCGTGCCCACCAGCAGCACCAGGCCGTACAGCAACACCCGGAAGGGCAGCAGCGCCGAGGCCGGCAGCAGGCTGTGCGCGATGAAGAGGGCCGCCGGCATCAGGCCGCCGACCAGGCCCACCAGCAGCTCGATGCGCAGGAACTGCGCAATCAGCTGCCGCTCGACGAAGCGCGACAGCCACGAGCCGATGCCCATCGCGAACAGGTAGCTGCCGATGATGGTGGAGAACTGCAGCACCGAGTCGCCCAGCAGGTAGCTGGCCAGCGCGCCAGCGGCCAGCTCATACACCAGACCGCAGGCGGCCACCACGAACACCGAGGCCAGCAAGGCCACCTCGGCCGGCGCGATGCGGGCCGCAGCCGCCGGCTGCGCGGAAGCGCTCACGCCGCTAGCCGTGCACCGCGGCCGAGACGATGAGCCCGATGGCGATGCACATCGCGCCCACCACGATGGCCAGCGCGGTGTTGCGCTTTTCCACGATCTCGGCCCACAGGTCGTAGGGCGTGAGCTTGTCGATGACGACGAAGCACACCCAGAACACCCCCACGCCGATCAGCGCATACAGCAGCGAGCCGAACACCGCCGCCGGCCGCAGCCATTCAAAACCCATCATCGTGTTCTCCTCTTGCCTACTTGTGGCCGCCACCGCCGGTGCTGAAGCCGCCGAACGATCCGCCGCCGATGCGGCCGGTGGCTACGCCGCCCGAGCGCTGGCATTCGCGGTATTCGTTGCTGCCGGCGCCGAAGGTGCGGCGCAGATCGTCGCAATCATCGCCGCCGCAGCGGGTGACCAGCAGGATCAGCAGCACCAGCAGCGCAAAGATCAGCAGCGGCTTGAGCAGGCCGCCGCCACTTTTCACGCTGAACTGCAGCAGCGGCGCGCCGTCGCGCTGCAGCGCGGCCAACCGGTCGTCGGGCAGGCCGAAGGC
>CAKZXL010000104.1 GCA_937883885.1 uncultured Aquincola sp.
GCACGCGCCGCTTCGATGGCGGCGTTCAGTGCCAGCAGGTTGGTCTGGTAGGCGATGTCGTCGATGATGCCGATCTTGTGGGCGATCTGCTTCATCGCGCTCACCGTGGCCTTGACCGCTTCGCCGCCTTCGGCGGCTTCGCTGGCGGCCTTGCTGGCCATGCCGTCGGTGATCTTGGCGTTGTCGGTGTTCTGGCCGATGGAAGCCGTCATCTGCTCGACCGAGGCGCTGGTTTCTTCAACGCCCGCGGCCTGCTCGGTGGCGGCCTGGCTCAGCGACTGGGCGGTGGCATTGACCTCGCCGGCCGCATGCATCAGGGTCTCGGCGCTCATGCTCACGCCGGCCACCACTTCGGACAGCTTGGCCACCGTGGCATTGAGGCTGTCGCACAAGTCCTTCAACTGGCCACCGCTGTCGGCATGGGCCGATTGGGTCAGGTCGCCGCCTTCCATCGCCTTGAGCACGCGGGCCACTTCCTGCACCGGCACCACCACGGTGTCCAGCGTCTGGTTCATGCCTTCGATGATGCGGCGGAAATCGCCATGGTGCTGCGTGGCATCGGCCCGCACTTCCAGGCGACCGGCCGCGGCACTGGCGGCCAGGTGCTGCGTGGCCTGGATCAGCGCCTGCAGGTTGGCGCGCACCTGCTCGATGGTCTGGTTGATGAAGGCCTTCTTGCCCGGGAAGCTGTCCAGCGGCGCGCTGAAGTTGCCGCGGCCGAACTCGGCCACGCAGGCCATGGCCTTCTTCTTCACGGCGATGTGGCCGGCCACCATCTGGTTGATGCCTTCGGCCATGGTGCGGAAGTCGCCGGCAAAGCGCCGCGTGTCGATCACCACGTCGATGTCGCCCAGGTCGTGCTCGCGCGACATGTGGTTCAGCTCCGCCACCAGGCCGGTGAGGTTGCCACGCACCTGCTCGATGGTGTCGTTGATGAAGGCCTTCTTGCCCGGCAGCGGCGCCAGCGGCGCGCTGAAGTCGCCCTGCCCGAACTTGAGCACCACGGCCAGGGCCTGCTTCTTGACCGCGATGTGGCTACCCACCAGTTCGTTGACGGTGTGTGCCAGCGCGCGGGCGGGGCCATCGAAGGCGTCGGTGCGCATCACCGCGTCGATGTCGCCGGCCTCATGTTCGCGGGCCATGCGCCCGGCTTCGGACAGCAGCGAGGACAGCACCTGATCGGCCTGTTGCTGGCGGGCCGATGCCTGCGCCTGCAGGCCATGCAGGCGCCAGGCCGTGAAAGCAGCGGCCAGCAGTGCGGTGACTGCGGCCAGCGCCAGCGCGGGTCCCGGGGCCAGCCAGCCGGCCAGCCCGGCCGCGGCAGTGATCAGGGGCAGCAAACTGCAGGCGGCAACGCCCGGCCACAGAGCCGGACGATGAGGAAGGGGTTGGGACATGGCGTTCGCACCTTGTGGTCACCGTACAGCTCGGCTTCAGCCATATCGGCAGCCGTGCGACGCACTTGAGCGCAAATTGCGCCCCCGCCGCTACCGCTGCCGCGCCAGGCGCCCCAGCTCCCACGACAGCCGTGCATTGCGCATCGCTTCGGCCTCGGTCGCGCCCAGGCCCGCCACCTGGCGGTGGCCCTTGAGCCGCACCTTGAAGGGCAGGCGCGGGTCTTCGGTGCGTTCGGTCACCAGGCGCCGGCGCTGGGTCCAGGGGGCAGGCAGCGAAAGATCGATCGGGTCCATGCGCCCACTCTAGAAACGCCACCGGCACGGCGGGCTGACGGCGCGATGACAAGTGCGTCATCTGCGGCGCGGGCCGCGCCAAAGGTGGCCATTGGTCTCAAGGCCCGCCCCACGGGGCCGACATATGTGACACGCCAGACCGGCGTCAGACCGGCTCGGCACCTTTGTTGTTCTTGCAAGGAACCATATGTTGTCCAGATTCAGGATCGGCACCCGGCTGATCACCGGCTTTCTCGTGGTGGCCGGCATCAGCGGTGTGGTGGGGGGTGTGGCGCTGCACAACGCGGCGCGCATGAACGACCTGGCCGAAACCATGTACAGCCATGAGCTGATGGGGCTGTCGCACATCAAGGAAGCCAACATCCAGCTCATCGCCATCGGCCGCGCGCGATCCAACTTTTTGTTGGCCACCACGCAGGAAGAACGGCAGCGCCACCAGGCCGCCATCGCCAAGTACAGCGCCGAAGCCAAGGAGCGCCTGGACCTGGCGCGCCCGCTGTTCGTCACCGACCGGGCCAAGGAATTGTTCGCGGGCGCCTACAAGACCTGGGACGCCTACCAGGCCGACATGAAGCATGCGATGGACCTGGCCGCACGCACCAGGCTGGCCGAACGCAGCGACGAGTTGGTGGCTTCGCTGGCCAACGTGCGCGAAAAGGCCGATGCGCTGGACAGCGTGCTCAGCGAGCTGACCGACCAGAAGGAAAAGCGCGCCCAGGCCGCCATCGACGAGGTGGAAGCCCTTTACGACAGCAGCCGCAACGCCATGCTGGCCGTTGTGGGTGCCGGCGTGTTGCTGGGCGTGCTGCTGGGCGTGCTCATCAGCCGCAGCGTCACCCGGCCGCTGAGCCGCGCGGTGGAGGCCGCCGGCCAGATTGCCAAGGGCGACCTGTCGGTGCGACTGGAGACCAGCGGCCACGATGAAACGGCCCAGCTGCTGCAGGCCATGCAGCGCATGATGCAGGCCACCGGCAGCAGCATCGCCGACGTGGTGCGGGTGACCCGCGCGATGGCCGAAGGCGACCTGCACCAGCGCATCGAGAAGGACTACGAAGGCGTGTACGTGGAGCTCAAGACCTACGTCAACCAGAGCTGCGAACAACTGGGCCGCGTGGTGGCCGACGTCAACTCGGTGGCCGAGGCCCTGGCCAGCGCCTCGGAAGAGGTGAGCGCCACCGCGCAATCGCTGAGCCAGGCCTCCAGCGAACAGGCCGC
>CAKZXL010000105.1 GCA_937883885.1 uncultured Aquincola sp.
GGCCAGCAGTTGTCGCTTGTTCGCTTGCATGCGCTTGTCTCCGTGTTGTGCTGCAAGCAGTGTGGTGCGCCGCGGCCGGCGCGGCTGTCATCCCCGGTGGGGACACGTCAGATGGAAACTCCGCCACTCACCTCGATGCTGGTGCCGTTCACGTAGCTCGCGTCATCGCTCAGCAAAAAGGCGGTCACCGACGCCACCTCCGACGGCTGGCCCACGCGGCGCAACCAGCAGGCCTGCTCGATGTTGGCCAGCGCCGCCTGCGGAATGGCCATCAGCATCGGCGTGGCCACCGAGCCCGGCACCAGCGCGTTGACGCGGATGCCCTTGGGCCCCAGCTCACGCGCCCAGGTCTTGGTCAGGCCGATGACACCGGCCTTGGCCGCCGCATAGTTGCCCTGGCCGAAGTTGCCGTACACGCCGGTGATGCTAGCGGTGTTGACGATGGCCCGGCCCTGCGCGCCCTCCCGCGGCGCCAGCAGCGCCGGCAGCAGCGCCTGGGTGCAATGGAACACGCTCTTCAGGTTGACGTCGATCACCGCGTCCCATTGCGCTTCGCTCATGTTCACCAGCCGCGCGTCGCGGGTGATGCCGGCGTTGTTCACCAGGCCGTCGACGCGGCCGAAGCGTGCCAGCACCGCGGCCACCATCGCCTCCACCGCCGTCCGCTCGGCCACGTTCAGCACATGGGCCTCGGCCTGCGCGCCGCCCTGGCGCAGCTCGGCTGCGGCGGCCTGCACCGCGTCGGCCGACAGGTCGCACAGCGCCACCGCCGCGCCTTCGGCCGCCAGCCGCTGCGCGGTGGCCAGGCCGATGCCCTGCCCCGCGCCCGTGACCACGTACACCCTGCCTTGCAACCGCATGCCCCGCTCCTTGTGCCCAGTGCCAAAAAGAGCAGCCTATCAGCGCCGCGGCGCTGCCGTCTGTCCGCCCCGGCGGGGACGCGGCCTACGCGGCCAGCCCGCCCGCCACCAGCGCGAACAGCTCGTTGCGGTGGTGGATGCCCAGCCGGTCGAAGGCGCGGTCGCGGTAGGTCTTGACGGTGGCGGCCGACAGGCCCAGGTCGGCGGCAATGCCGTCGTAGGTCCAGCCCTTGAGCATGCGTTCGCACACCTCGCGCTCGCGCGGGGTCAGGGCCTGCATCACGTCGGGCCGGGCGGTGGCCAGGTGGCGCTGCACGCAGGCCAGCAGCAGGCGCGCGGTGGCGGCCACGGCATCGATCTCGTCGTCGGCAAACGCCGCCTGGCTGCGGTGCCGGTACAGGTTGATGGCCAGCAGCGCATCACCACCGTCGGCCGAGACGATGGACAAGCGCTCACGCAGGCCATGGCGGTCGTAGATCTGGGCGCGGTGCTCGGCCGGGATCTCGCGCGCGTCCCAGTGCACCAGCAGCGGCGCCTGGCCGCCGCCCAGGCGTTCGCGCGCGGCCTGGAAGGTCTGGTCCTGCCGATACAGCTGCTGGCGGTACACCTGCCAGCAATGCGCGGTGCCGTCGTCCACGCCAAAGCTGCCATTGGCATGGATGGTGGGCGGCGCATCGTGGAACAGCCGGTAGATGGACCACCAGCACAAGGGCATCCAGCGGTTGAGCTGCGCCAGCGCCTGCTGCGAAAAGCCGGCGTCGCCGATGGACGCCACCACGCCAGCCATGGCTTCGGGCATCGCGGCCACCTGTTGCGCCGCGGCGCGTGGCGCCCTTGTTTCCGTCGCGATGATCTGCATCTGCGGCCCCCGATCTGCTGCCCACCTGCGCCGCCGGCCGGCCGGCGCGGCGCAGCATAGGCCGGGGCGGCGCGGGCCGCAGACGGGGTTATCCCGCCTGGCGGGCGCACAGCGCCCGGCCGTGCCGGCAGCGGCTAAGGCTGCTGCAGCCGCTGCAGCTGCGCCGCGTCGGGGTAACCATCGGCCGGCAGGCCCACGCTGCGCTGCCAGCGGCGCAGCGCCTCGCGGGTGGCGGGGCCCATCACGCCATCGGCCGCGCCGGCATCGAAGCCCCTGGCCGACAACGCCGTCTGCAGCGCCCGCAGCTGCGTGCGAGACAAAGGCTGCAGGTCGCGCGGCCAGGCGGCCTGCACGCCCGGCCCGCCGTCGATCTGCTGCGCCAGCAGGCCCACCGCCAGTGCATAGCTGGTGGCGTTGTTGTAGCGCAGGATGGCGCGGAAGTTGGGCCCCACCAGAAAGGCCGGGCCGCGTGCGCCGGCCGGCAGCAGCAGCGCGGCATCCGGCAGCTCGGGCAGCGGTGCGTCGGCCATGCCGCGCACGCCTTCGGCGGCCCAGGCGCTGGCAGCCTGCCGCTGCTGGCCGTCGGCGCGGGCCAGGTCGAAGCCCGGCGGCAGCACCACTTCCACACCCCAGGGCTGGCCGGCGCGCCAGCCCGACTGCGCCAGGAAGTTGGCGGTGCTGGCCATCACGTCGGCCATGCTGCCCCAGATGTCGCGGCGGCCGTCGCCATCCGCATCCACCGCATAGGCCAGGAAGTTGGACGGCAGGAACTGCGTCTGCCCCATGGCGCCGGCCCAGCTGCCCACCATGTGCGCATGGTCGATGTCGCCGGCCTGGATGATCTTGAGCGCCGCCAATAGCTGGCCGCGGGCCCAGGCTTCGCGCCGGCCCTCGAAGCCCAGCGTGGCCAATGCGTCCACCGTGGGCGTGCTGCCGTAGTTGCTGCCGTAGTTGCTTTCCATGCCCCAGATGGCCGTGACGATGGCCGGCGGCACGCCGTAGCGGGCGGCGGCGGCATCGGCCTCGGCCCGCAGCTGGGCCAGCTTCTCGCGGCCCAGGGCCACGCGCTGGGGCGTCACCGTGTTGTCCAGGTAGTCCCACACGGGGCGGGTGAACTCGGGCTGTGCGCCATCCAGCTGCACCACGCGCGGCTGGAACTCGGCGGTGTCCAGCGCCGCGCGCAGCGTGGCTTCGCTGATGCCGGCCGCCAGCGCGCTGGTGCGGAAGCCCGCCACCCAGCGGGCAAAGCCCTCACGTTGTTGGGCCAGGTCGGCGGCCGCCTGCGAAGGGGCCGGCGCCACCGGCGGCCGGGCGCCTGAAGCCGGGGTGGTGGTGTCAGCAGCCGCGGCGGAGGGGGTGGAAGGCGGCGGCGTGGCGCAGCCGGCCAGCAGCAGCGCGCCGGCCAGGCCAAGGGCCAGCGGCCCGGGCAAAGAGGTCATGCGGGTCATGGCCCATTGTGGCGAAGGCCAAACCCGCGGCTGCTGATGTATCCACGCAGTTCACGCTACGTCGATCATCTATGACTCAAGTTTCGCCGCGGTGGGCCGATTTCACTCACACCTGCGCCTTGGCGCCATCTGGGCACCCAGCGCCGGCATGTCAGTTCACCAGCTTTGAGTCCCCACGATGTCGGTCCACACCTCCGCTGAAAACCAGGCCCTGCAGCAGGCCCAAGACCCCCTGGCACAGCGCGCAGCCGGGCTGCTGCACACGCTGATGCGCCATCAGGCCCTGGTGCAGTTCGACCTGCAGGGCCGCATCATGGAAGCCAACGAGCGCTTTCTGGCGCTGACGGGTTACGGGCCCGACGAACTGATCGGACAGCACCATCGCCTGCTGTGCCCGGCAGAACTGCCAAACGAAGCCGGCAGCGACGAGTTCTGGCAGGCGCTGGCCGCCGGCCGGCCGCAGCAGGGCGAATTCATGCGCCTGCACCGCAACGGCCGCATCCTGTGGCTGCAGGCCAGCTACCTGCCGGTGCCCAACGACCAGGGCTGCGCTGCCCACGTGGTGATGCTGGCCACCGACATCACCGCCGCCAAGCTCAAGGCGATGGAAGACGACGGCCGGGTGGCGGCCATCTCACGCTCGCAGGGGGTGATCGAGTTCGACCTGGCCGGCCAGGTGCTGGCGGTCAACGACAACTTCCTGGCGCTGACCGGCTACAGCCGCGATGAAGTGGTGGGCCAGCACCACCGCCTGTTCGTGGAGCCCGAAGAATCGCAGGGCGGCGCCTACCGCGCCTTCTGGCAGAAGCTGGGCAATGGCGAGTTCGACAGCGGCCAGTACCTGCGCGTGGGCAAGCACGGCAAGCGGGTGTGGCTGCAGGCCAGCTACAACCCCATCCTCGACCTCGACGGCCACCCCACCAAGGTGGTGAAGTACTGCACCGACATCTCGGCCGCGCGCATGGCCGCGCTGGAAACCCAGGCGCGCCTGGCGGCCGTGTCGGCCAGCAGCGGCCTGATGGAGTTCGACGCCAGCGGCCGCATCCTGCTGGCCAACGACCTGATGCTCAAGTCGCTGGGCTACGACCAGGCCAGCCTGGTCGGCCAGAGCGAAAGCCTGATCCTGTTCGACGAGACCCGGCGCGACCCCGGCTACATCGAGCGCTGGCGGCTGCTGCGCGAAGGCCGCACCGTGGCCGACGAGATCCGCCGCCGCGGCGCCGGCGACCGCGAGGTGTGGTTCAGCGCCGCGATGACGCCGGTGATGGGCCTGGACGGCCAGCTGGCCAAGGTGCTGCTGATCGCGCAGGACATCACCGCGGCCAAGCTTGCGCGGCTGGATGCGGCAGGCAAGCTCAGCGCCATCGACCGGGCGCAGGCGGTGATCGAATTCGACCTGCACGGCCATGTGCTGCATGCCAACGAGAACTTCACCAGCCTGACGGGCTACACGCTGGACGAGATCCGCGGCCGCCACCACCGCATGTTCGTGCCGCCGGCCGATGCGGCCTGCGCCGCCTACGAGGCCTTCTGGGAGCGGCTGGGCCGCGGCGAGTTCGAGGCCGGCGAATACAAGCGCGTGGGCAAGGGCGGCCGCGAGGTGTGGATCCGCGCCACCTACAACCCGATCTTCGACCCGCTGGGCCGGCCGGTGAAGGTGGTGAAGTTCGCCAACGACGTGACGGCCACCAAGCTGCGCGCGGCCGAGTTCGAGGCCAAGGTGCAGGCCATCGACCTGGGCCAGGCGGTGGTGGAGTTCGACCTCGGCGGCAACGTGCTGCATGCCAACCGCAATTTCCTGGCGGCCATGGGCTACACGCTGCGCGAGATCCAGGGCCAGCACCACAGCATCTTCTGCCCGCCCGACTATGTGCGCTCGACCGACTACCGCGACTTCTGGTTGCGGCTGGGCGAGGGCGAATTCATCAGCAACCGCTTCCACCGCGTCGGCAAGTTCGACCGCGACGTGTGGATCCAGGCCACCTACAGCCCCATCCGCGACCTCAACGGCCAGATCACCAAGGTGGTGAAGTACGCCTTCGACGTCACCAACGAAGTGATGCTGGAGCACCGCATCGCCGCCCAGAGCGAAGAGATGCGCCAGCGCGTGCTGCAGCTGCTGGACACCATCGGCCAGATCGCCAGCCACTCGGGCGTGGCGGCCGAGCTGGCGCAGCAGTCTTCGGGCGCCGCCAGGACCGGCGCCGAGGCGCTGCAGCAGGCGCAGGCGGCGATCGCGGCCATCCAGTCGGGCTCCAACCGGGTGTCGGAGATCGTGCGCACCATCGGCGACATCGCCGGCCAGACCAACCTGCTGGCCTTCAATGCGGCCATCGAGGCGGCGCGCGCCGGCGAGCATGGCGTGGGCTTCTCGGTGGTGGCCGGCGAGGTGCGCAAGCTGGCCGAGCGCAGCTCGCACGCCGCGCGCGAGATCGCGGCGCTGATCGCGCAATCGGCGGTGGAAGTCGAACGCGGCGCGGGCGTCAGCGCCCATGCGGCGCAGAGCTTCGAAGGCATTCTGAGCAGCGTGCAACGCACCGGCACCAGCGTGCAGGCCATCGCCGGCGCGGCCGAGCAGCAGCGTCACACGGCGCAGGAAGTCACCCGCATCATCCAGGCCCTGTCGGGCCCGGCGCAGGCGTCATGACCGAAGCGGTGCAGGCCCCGGTGGCAGCGCCCGGGCGTTACGGCAGCTTCTCGCTCGGGGCGCTGCGGCTGGCGCTGCCGATGACGGCGCTGCGCGAAGTGCTGCCGCTGGCGCCGCTCACCGCCCTGCCCTGCCAGGTGCCGGGGCTGCTGGGCGGCATCGACCTGCGTGGCCGCACGGTGCCGGTGATCGACTTGCGCAGCATGCTGGGCCAGGCCACCGCCCCCGCCGGGCAAGGGGCCTGCGTGGTGGTGATGGCGCATGAGCAGCCCTGCGGCCACCGCGGCCTGCTGGGGCTGCTGGCCGATGGGGTGGACAGCGTGTTCTCCGCCCGGCCCGAAGAAGGCTCGCAGATGCTGCCGGCCTGCGATGCGCCGCTGATTTTCAGCCACTGCATCACCGCCGACGATGGCCAGCGCTGCAGCGTGCTGCTGCCGCAGGCGCTGGGCGCGCTGTGCGGCGCGCCGATGGTGCCCGAGCATGCCGCCACCGGCGCCCCGGCCGGCATCGGCACCACCGGCCGCCCGGTGCCCACGCTGCTGCTGCGTTGCGACAAGGTGCTGATGGCCATCGACGCGGTGGCGGTGCAATCCACCCTGGCCGACCCGCAGCTGGACACCCACACCGCACTGGCGCAGGGCGTGTGCCGCGGCGTGGCGGCCAGCACCCTGGGGCCGGTGCCGGCGGTGGACCTGCTGGCCGTGGTCGGCCTGGCCGCCGGCGCCCGGCGCACGCCGCCGCAGGCGGTGGTGGTGCAGCTGCCCACCGGCCCGCTGGCCTTGATGGTGGACGAGGTGGTGGACATGGTCGACCGCGCGCCGGGCGGTGTGGTGCCGCTGCCGGCGCTGGCCATGCCGCAGCACACGCTGTTCCATGGCGTGATGCAGGCGCCGGGCGAGCTGCCCGGCACGCCGGTGATGCTGCTGTCCATCGAGGCGCTGTGCGCGCACGACGAGCTGCTGCGCATCGCCTCGGCCGGCCGACCGCCGGCCGCGCGCCAGGTGGCCGGCCCGGCCTCGGCCCACGCGGCCGACACCCGCGGCCGGCTGCTGGTCACCTTCGTGCTGGGCAGCGAAACCGCCACACCGCTGGACCAGGTGCGCGAGATCCTGTGCTACACGCCCGACCTGGCGCGCTTTGCCGGCAGCGGCCCGATGCTGGGCGTGACGCTGCACCGCGGCCGCGCCATCCCGGTGATGTGCCTGAGCCGGCTGCTGGGCGGCCCGCCGCCCGAGGTGACGCCCGCCGCCAGCGTGCTGGTGGTGGAAGTGGGCGGCGCGCCGGTGGGCTTTGCGGTGCCGGCGCTGGCCGCCATCGAACGCGCCCGCTGGCAGCCGGGCCAGCCGCGCCGCTCCATGGTGCTGGTGGGCGAAGCCGAGACCGAACGCATGCTGCCGCTGATCGACCTGCAGCAGATGGCGCAAGCGCTTCAGGCGGCCTGAGCGGCCGCCTTGGGTTTTTCAGTCCTCTTCGCCCGGCACGCCGAAGCGCGCCTGGAAGGCTTCGAGAAAGGCCTGTGACGCGCTGAGCGTCAGCGTCACCGTGTGCCAGCCGCCCTCGTCCTGCTGCTGCAGGTCGTGGTCCCAGTCGCCGCCTTCGTCCACCGGGCCGTGGCTGTGGGCAAACGCCTGCCAGGCCCAGTCCAGCACCTGCTCCACCTCGGCCTGCACGGCGGCCCGCTGGTCGGCCCGGGTGGAGGCCATGGCCTCCAGCGTGTGGATGCCGTCGGTGCTGTCGCTCAGGTCAAAGATCAGGTAGTTCACGGTGTGTCGTGGGGTGGTGTAAGGCCATGGTAGCGAGGGAGCCACGGGCAGCTTATAGTTGCGAATCGTTCTCACTCCGCTGCTGTGCCATCGCTTTCCAGCAGCCCCACCAGATGGCACACGCACGCCCGCCCGGGCCGCTCCACATCGCTTCACGCCTGCTGGCCGCCCTGGGCGGCAGCTATGCCTTCACCTACGGCGCCTGCGCGCTGGGCATCGTGCTGCTGGTGCGCGGCGGCATGGGCTTTGAAGAAGCGGAGAAGCTCGTCTTCCTGCTCGCCTTTCTGCTGTTCCTGGGCCTGTTCTGCTGGGCCTTCGCGGCCCGGCGGCTGCTGGGCCTGTGGGCCGTGCTGCTGGGCGGCGCAGCATGCAGCATGGCGGCCGCCTGGTGGCTGGCCCAGCCCCTGGCCTGATCTCACGGAGCCGCCGCCATGTTCTCCACCTTCCGCCAATCGATGGCCTGGATGCACACCTGGTTCGGCCTGGTGCTGGGCTTCGTGCTGATGGCCGTGTTCTTCTTCGGCTCGCTGTCGGTGTACGACCGCGAGATCGACCGCTGGGCCATCCCGGCCACCCGCTTCGAGCCGCAGCCGATGCCGTCCTTCGACCGGCTGCTGGAGCCGGCCTTCCGCCGCCTGCAGCCCACGGCGCTGACGATGGAAGAAGCCCGCAGCCGCAGCACCGGCGCGCTGCCGGCCACGCTGCCGCTGCATGAATGGGGCGCCTACACCACGCATCGCGACCCGGTGCTCACGGTGTGGTCGGGCTTCGAGGTGCCGAACCCGAAGAACCCGCATGACGACCATGTGTACGTGGTGGGCACCGTCGACCCGCGCACCGGCCAGGCCCTGCCTGACGACCGGCTGAAGCTGGGCAGCCAGTTCTTCTACCCGATGCACTACAGCCTGCACCTGCACTGGAAAGACCTGGGCATGTGGATCGTCGGCCTGGCGGCGCTGGTGATGCTGGCCGCGCTGGTCAGCGGCGTGGTGATGCACCGGCGCCTCTTGCGCGAGCTGTTCACTTTCCGGCCGCGCAAGCACACGCAGCGCAGTGCGCTCGACCTGCACAACCTCACCGGCGTGGTGGCCCTGCCCTTTCACTTCATGTTCGCGCTGTCGGGGCTGATCATCTTCGCGGCGATGTACTTCCCGATCGGCAGCACGCTGCTGCAGCCGCTGCACGACGCCCATGCCAAGGCCGAGGCCGCCCGCACCGGCCTGCCCGACGAGGCCGCCGGCATTCCGGCTTCGCTGGCTTCGGTGGATGCGATGGTGGCCGAGGCTCAGCGCCGCTGGGCCGCCCGCGGCATGGCCGGCGAGGTGGGCATGCTCACCGTGCACCACGTGGGCGATGCCAACGCCACCGTCAGCGTGTACCGCGCCGGCACCGACCGTGTGACGCTGACCGGCGAAGGCATCCACTTCAAGGGCCCCACCGGCGAGGTGATCCGCGAGGACGAACCGCCCTCGATGGTGGACGGCATCAACAACTTCATCACCGGCCTGCACCTGCAGCACTTCCGCCACTGGCTGCTGCGGGTGCTGTACTTCGCGGGCGGGCTGGCGGGTTGTGTGTGCATTGCCACCGGCTTCGTCTTCTTCGTGGAAAAGCGCAAGAAGCAGCATGCCGCCAAGGGCCAGGCCGGCAGCCGCGTGGTGGACGCACTGGCCGTGACCACCGTCACCGGCATGGTGGCGGCCACCGCTGGCGTGCTGGTGGCCAACCGCCTGCTGCCCGAGGCGCTGCCCGCCCGCGGCGACTGGGAAGAAGGCCTCTTCTGGGCCGCCTGGGTGCTGGCCTTCTGCCATGCCTGGTGGCGCACGGCGCCGGTGCGCCAGGCCCGCATCGCCCCCGCCTGGGCCGAGCAATGCGTGGCTATCGCCGTGCTGGCCGTGGCCGCCGTGGTGCTCAATGCCGTGACCACCGGCGACCACCTGATCAAGACGCTGGCCGAAGGCTACTGGCCGGTGGCCGGCGTGGACCTGGTGCTGCTGGCCACCGCCGCGGTGGCGGCCGGCGCCGCGCGCCACCTGCGCCGGCGCGCGCGGGCGGCGGCCCCGGCCGGTGCCGAGTCGGTGCCGGTGAGCACCGGCGCCACCCCGATGCCGGAGGCCGGCCATGCCTGAGTCCGCACTGCTGGCCGGCGCGCTGCTGTGCAGCTTCATCGGCCTGGGCTGGCTGGCGCTGGCGATGGAGGTGCACTGGCAGCAGGTGCGCCCCACCCAGGCCCCTGCGCCCGCCACCGCCCGCCTGCTGCGCACGCTGGGCGCACTGGCCCTGGCCGCCTCGCTGGCCCTGTGCCTGGCTGCCGACCACCCGTCGATGGCCGCGCTGGTGTGGGTCATGTCCCTGGCCGTCGCCGCGATCAGCCTGGCCCTGCTGCTGGCCTGGCGGCCGCGGTGGGTGGGGTGGCTGGTGGGGCCCAGGTAGGCATCGAGCAGCAGCGCTTGCGGCAGAGGTCTTTCACCAATGCTGCCGCGACGTCAGAGCACCGGCTTGTCCCAGTCGGAGTTTGCTTCTGCACTGAGCATCTCCAAGCGCACGCTGCAAGAGTGGGAACAGGGGCGTCGCTCACCGTCGGGTGCGGCGCAGGCCCTGATCCGCATTGCGCGCAAGCATCCCGAGGTGGTGCGCGAGGCGCTGTCGTAGACGTTGCGGCAGCACTTGGCGGCGAGTTGCCCGTCCTCAGGCGCCGGTGTCGGCCTGCAGGCCGGCGGCCTGCACGGCGGCC
>CAKZXL010000106.1 GCA_937883885.1 uncultured Aquincola sp.
ATACGCTGGATGTAGGCTGCCAGCTGCTTCTTGTCCGCCCAGGCAGTGCCATAGATACGCTGCAGCTGCTCATTCTTGGCATCGCCGCGCCAGTAGGCACCGGAGATACGGGTCAGCTTGAACGCTTTCAGAAAGCGCGTGTTCGGCACGTGCGGGCCGCGGCACATGTCGACATATTCTTCGTGGTAGTAGAGGCCCATGGCCTTTTCGTCCGGCATATCCTCAACCAGACGCAGCTTGTACTCCTCACCACGGGACTCGAACACCTTGATGACCTCATCACGCGGGGTCACCTTTTTAATCACGTCGTAATTGGTGTCGATCAGCTCGGCCATACGCTTTTCGATGGCGGCCATGTCTTCCGGCGTAAAGGGGCGCTCAAAGGAGATGTCGTAATAGAAGCCATCATCAATAACCGGACCAATAACCATCTTGGCGCTCGGATACAGCTGCTTGACTGCATGACCCACCAGGTGAGCACAGGAGTGACGAATGATTTCGACCCCTTCCTCGTCCTTGGCGGTAATGATCTGCAGGGTCGCGTCCTGCTCGATCAGATCACAGGCATCGACCAGACGCCCATCGACTTTGCCGGCAATGGTTGCCTTGGCAAGGCCGGCACCAATGGACTGCGCAACGTCTGCAACGGAAACGGGATTTTCAAAAACGCGCTGACTGCCGTCAGGAAGAGTAATTACGGGCATGTGCCTCTCCTTCTCAGTGGTGACCCCTACGCAAGGCCACGTGATGGATGAACCGCCCCAGCGACTCGCCGCAGTCAGACCGGCATCACGATTGCCGGCAGCCCTTGCGGGCTACTGCAGAAGCACCTGAAGCGGTGCAGAAAGAAAAAAACCCGGCCACAGGGACCGGGTTTCTAATTTGGTAGGCACGATTGGATTCGAACCAACGACCCCCACCATGTCAAGGTGGTGCTCTAACCAGCTGAGCTACGCGCCTGTTGAGCCCACGACTATAGCAGACGGTTTTTCAGGTGCGCAAGCTTTTTCGGTTTTTTGTGCGCTGACGTCCGCGCCACCCGCGTGGGTGCATGCGAAGCCGGCCATGTCGCGCAGCGCGTTGCGGGCCGACGCCAGGAAGGCCCCCTGCAGATGGAACACATGCCAGCGGGCCGCATGCACCTGCAGCTCGCAGTGCACGCCGGCTGCGCGGGCCCGTGCGGCCAGCAGTTCGGCATCGGCCAGCAGCAATTCCTGGTCGCCCACCTGCACCAGCATCGGCGGCAGGCCCGCCAGGTCAGCGGGCGAAGGCGCGCACGGCATGGCGCCGTGCCAGCGCAGCCCCTGCTGCAGCCAGCCCAGGCGCAGCATCGGGTCGCGCACGCGCTGCGCACTGGCGCGGGCCGTGGCCAGGCTGCCATCGACCACCGGCGATATCAGCAGCAGGGCCGCCGGCAGAGGGCGGCCCTGCCGCTTCAAGGCCTGCGCCAGCTGCAGCGCCAGTGCGCCACCGGCCGAATCGCCCGCCAGCACGATGCGCCCGGCCGGCAGGCCTTGCCGCAGCAAGGCTTCGTAGCAGGCCAGCGCGTCAAGCAAGGGCGCGGGGTGTGGATGCTCGGGCGCCAGCCGGTACTGCGGCACATGCACCGTCATGCCGCCGTCCCGGGCCAGGCGGGTGGTGATGCTGCGATGCGTGCGCGGGCTGCCCAGGCAGAAGGCACCACCGTGCAGGTAAAGCATCCCCACCCCGTTGTCGCCACGATGCGGTGCCACCACCTCGGCGGGCACCGCCCCCAGCGACGCACGGTAGCGCAGCACGCCCCGCACGCCCGGCATCAGCGAGGAGAGCAGGCCCACCACCGCGCGCTGCGCCCCCCGGACCGAAGGGCGGCCCGACCAGGCTGCGGAAAGCCACACGCAGCAAGCCGCGCAGCAGGCTGGCCGCGATGCGCTCCCCGATGCCTGGCGGGGGTGCCACCGTCACCGCCCCGGGCGACTCGGCCACCCTGGGGCGCTGCAGGCGGTAGTGGCCCAAGGGAGCCAAGCGCGTGAGCCAGCGGTAGGTGAAGGTGAAACCGGGCCAGTTGGTGGTGTTGTTGCCCAGCGCGTCGGTGTACCAGGAGCTGCAGCCGTTCCACACCGTGCGGCGCAGCGCCTCCCGCACCACGCCCACCTGGGCGCGCTGCGGTTGCTCGCCGATCTCGACGGTGGCCCCGCCCGCGCGCCGCGATGCGCGGATGCAGCGCATCACATGCGCGATCTGGCTTTCGATCATGTAGAAGATCGAGTTGTGGCCCAGGTTGGTATTGGGCCCGTAGAGCATGAAAAAGCTCGGGAAGCCGGCGACGCTGATGCCGAGGTAGGCCGAGGCACCGTCGCGCCAGGCGTCGTTCAGGTCCAGGCCGCCGCGGCCGGTGATGCGCATCGGCGACAGGAACTCGGTGGCCGCAAAGCCGGTGCCATAGACGATGACGTCGGCTGCATGCACCTGCCCGTCCGTGGTCTCGATGCCATCGGGCCGCACGCAGCGGATGCCGGTGGTGTGCAGCTGCACGTTGGGCCGGGCGATGGTGGCCAGGTAGTCGCTGCTGAGCAGGATGCGCTTGCAGCCGATCGGGTAGTCGGGCGTCAGCTGGGCGCGCAAGGCGGCGTCGGGCACCTGCTGGTGCAGCATGCGCGCAAAGGGCCTGCCCACCGCGCGGTGCATCAGGCCCTTGAAGCGGGTGAACGCCAGTGCGCGCGATTCGTAGGCCAGGTAGATCCAGGCGCGGTGCAAGGCCGCCGCAGCCGGCACGTGGCGGAAGACGGCCTGCTCCAGCCGGCTGTAGGGCCGGTCGGGCCGCGGCATCAGGTACGCAGGCGAGCGCTGGAACACATGCAGCGTGCCCACCTGCGGCGCGATGGCCGGCACGAACTGGATGGCCGAAGCCCCGGTGCCCACCACCGCCACCCGCCGGCCGGCCAGCGGCACACGGGCGTCCCATTGCGCCGAATGGAAGCTGGGGCCGCGGAAGGTCTCGATGCCCGGCAGCTTCGGCCAGGCGGGCCGGCTCAGCTGGCCGGTGCCGCTCACCAGCACCCGGCACCAGAGTACCTGGCCGTCGGCCAGCGTGACACGCCACAGCGCCCGGCCTTCTTCATGGTGGGCCGCGGCCACGGTGCAGCCCAGGCGGATGTGCGGCAGCAGCCCGTACTTGCGCGCGCAATGCTGCAGGTAGGCCAGGATCTCGGCCTGCGGCGCGAACACGCGGGACCACCGCGGGTTGGGCTCGAACGAGAACGAGTACAGGTGCGACGGTACGTCGCAGGCCGCGCCGGGATACGCGTTGTCGCGCCACACGCCGCCCACGTCCTGGCCCTTTTCCAGCAGCACGAAGTCATGGATGCCGGCCTTGCGCAAGGCCACGGCCATGCCCAGGCCGGCAAAGCCGGCGCCGATGATCAGCACCGACAGCGGCGTGGCGTCGGACTGCCCCGCGGAAGGGTCAAGCGTGTGCATGGCGGGCCTCCCGGACAGGCAGATCGGTCTCGTCGGGGTCGGGCCGCACACGCGCCCGACCCCGCATCAGGTCGACCGCCTTCTCGGCGATCATGATCGTGGGTGCATTGGTGTTGCCGCTGACCAGCGTGGGCATCACCGAAGCTTCGGCGATGCGCAGGCCCTGCACACCGCGCACCCGCAGCTGCGGATCGACCACCGCCTGCGCGTCGTTGCCCATGCGGCAGGTACCCACCGGGTGGTGGACGGTGTCGGTGCGGGCGCGCAGCACGGCGCGGATCTGCTCGTCGGTGTGCACGCCTTCGGTGAACAGGTCGTGGGTGATGCGCGAGGCCAGCGCCGGCGCCTGCATCAGGCGGCGCGTCAGCTTGAAACCCTGCACCAGGTCTTCCAGGTCCTGCGGGTCGGTGAGGAAGCCCGGGTCGATCAAGGGCGCGGCCTGCGGATCGGCGCTGGCCAGAGACAGCGTGCCGCGGCTGCGCGGCCGCAACAGGCACACATGGCACGACACCCCGTGCGACAGGCGCAGCTTGCGAGCATGGTCCTCGACCAGCGACACCACGAAGTGCAGCTGCACGTCGGGCGCCACCAGCGACGGCCGGGTGCGCAGGAAGCCGCCGCACTCGGCGAAGTTGCTGGTCAGCATGCCGCGCCGCTGGCGCATGAATCGCCAGCCTTCACGCAGCAGGCGAAGGCCACCGCGCAGCGACACGCCCAGCGCGTCGGTGCCGCGCATGCGGTAGCCGAAGATGACATCGGGATGGTCCTGCAGGTTGCGGCCCACGCCCGGCAGGTGCAGCCGCGTGGGCAGGCCCAGGCGGCCCAGCAGATGCATCGGCCCGATGCCCGAGAGCATCAGCAATTGCGGCGTCTGCAGCGCACCGGCACACAGCACCACCTCGCGCCGCGCGCGCAGCTGCCGCAGCTGCCCGCCCTGCCGGTATTCCACGCCCACCGCCCGCCCTCGAACAGCACCCGCTGCACATGGGCATGCGTCTCGACCCGCAGGTGGTGCCGCCGACCCAGGTGCGGCAGCAGAAAGGCCCGCGCAGCGCTGCAGCGCTCGCCGTGCTTCTGGGTGAGCTGGAAGCGGCCCAGGCCCTCCATCTCGGCGCCATTGAAGTCGTCGTTGACCGCAAAGCCCGCCTCCCGCGCGGCCGCGATGAAGCGCTGGTGCAGCGGGTTGTCGGTGCGCGGGTCGCTGACCCACAGCGGACCGCCGCGACCATGCCAGGCATCGGCCAGGCGTTCGTTGTGCTCGCTGAGCCGGAAGTACGGCAGTACCTCGCGCCACGACCAGCCATCGGCGCCCTGGGCGGCCCAGCCGTCGTAGTCGCTGCGGTGGCCACGGGTGTAGACCATGGCATTGATGGCCGACGAGCCGCTCAGCGCCTTGCCGCGCGGCTGGTAGCCGCGGCGCCCGTTCAGGCCCGGCTGCGGCACCGTCTCGAAGGCCCAGTTGTTGAGCCGGGTGGGCAGCATGGCCACCGCGCCCGTCGGCACGCGGATGACCGTGTCGTTGCCGTCGCCCCCCGCTTCCAGCAGGCACACCCGGGTGGCGGGGTCTTCGCTCAGCCTGCCGGCCACCACCGCGCCGCCCGAGCCGCCACCCACCACCAGGTAGTCGAAGACGTCGCTCATGCCTGCGCCCCTTCCACCGCCGGCTGGGCCAGGGCCCGGGCAGCGGCACCGAAGCGCTCGCGCAGCACCTGCTTGAGCACCTTGCCGGTGGCCAGGTTTTCCACCTCCACCGAGCTGATCCATTCACCGCCCGACTTGATCAGGTCCTTGGCGCGGTCGGTGATGGTGAGGTCGCCGTCGGCATCGATGGTGGCCACGTCGCCGGTGCGGAACCAGCCGTCCTCCAGTGCATCGTGGTCGTGGTCGGCCGCCAGATCCACGCCTTCGGCTTCCATCAGCGCGTACAGCGAGGCGCCGTCCAGCGCCGGGCCGGGCAACACCGGCTTGGCGCCGGCCAGGGCCGTGGCACACGGCAGCACAGGGGTGCGCGCCGACGGGTTCAGCGCGTCGGGCAGCGCCCCCGCACAGGCATGCAGCACCGTGACCTGGTGCGTGTACAGCACGCCCGGGCACTGCGGCCGCAGTGCCTGCACCAGCGGCGCCAAGGTGGCGTCACAGCAGACGATGCGGTCGTCGGCGTCGTTGATGATCCAGGCGAGCTGCGTGGGCGCCAGCCGCGGGTTTCGCCAGTCGGTGCGGTGCAGGTCGCCTTCGACGCGCCGGCTGACGATCTCGGCATCGCCATGGTGCCGCTCGGCATGGGTGAGCAGCGAAGCCACGGTGAGCGGCCGCTGCTGCATGGAAGTCACGGGAGATGAGCACTCGGACATGGCGGCAGATGCGGTTGCTAAGACCTGCCCATGTTCAGCCGCACCGGGGTCATCACCCATGTCCACAACGGCCTGAAGCTTTAGTATTTCGGACACTGCAGCCCGGCTAGGGGAAACAACCGATGAGCTTCTGGAACTTCACGCGGGGCCCCGCCAGCGTGTGCCTGCTGCTGGATGTGGGCGCACAGCGCGGCCTGGCCGCATCGGCCCTGCTGGCCCGCAGCCGCCTCACCCAGGCGCAGCTCGAAGACCCGAATGCGGAGGTGCATGCGCTGCAGGAACTGCGCGTGGTGGAGAACCTGATGCGGCTGCTGGGCAACCCGCCCGGCCTGGGCCTGGCGGTGGGGCTGCAGTACCGCTTTTCCACTTTCGGGCTCTGGGGCTACGGGCTGGTGTGCAGCGCCACCCTGGGCGCGGCGATGGCGCGGGCCTTGCGCTTCATCCAGCTCACCTACGCCTACTCGGTGATCGAGCACAGCCTGGAGCAGCACAGCGCCTGGCTGCGGCTGACACCGCCCGACATGGCCACCGGCATCAGCCGCTTCCTGGTCGAGCGCGACCTGGCGGCGGCAGCCGCGCTGCTGGCCGAACTGGGCGGGCCGGGCTTCCAGCTGCAGCGCTTCGAACTGCAACGTGGCCGCGGCCGTGCCTTCCGGCCATCGCCGGAGGTCGGCCGGGTGGCGGGCGTGCTGCCGGCCTACGACGCGGACGGCTATGGCCTGTGCTTCGATGCGAAGTGGCTGAACCACCCTCTGCCGCATGCCAACCCGACGTCCGCAGCGATGTGCGACGACCTGTGCGCCAGGCTGGTGGAACGCCGACGCCTGCGCGGTGGCACCGGCATGCTGGTGCAGCAGGTGCTGGGCGCCACCGCGCCCGAAGCGCGCCAGGGCGCCGGCAAGCTGGCCGAGATGACCGGCACCAGCGAGCGCACGCTGCGGCGCCGGCTGCGCCGCGAAGGCCTGTCCTACCGGTCCATCCTGGCGGCCACGCAATCGAGCGACGCGCTGGAGCTGCTGGCCGACCGGTCGCTCACCGTCACCGCCATCGCCGAACGGCTGGGTTATGCCGACCTGTCCACGTTTTCGCAGGCCTTCAAGCGCTGGCACGGGGTGTCGCCGGCGGTCTACCGGCGCTCTTTGGGGTGAAGACCCCTGGTTTTGAGATCACATCTGTACCGAGCGATTTTCTACGTTCATCACGCCAGGTGTATATTTGTGATCACAAAAACGACAGCAGCGCCCATGTCCGACCCGCTTCACACCTTCCTCACCCAGCACCGCATCCACGAGGTGGAGTGCGTCATCCCCGACATGACCGGCATCGCGCGCGGCAAGATCCTGCCGCGCGACCTGTTCATGGCCTCGGGCGAGATGCGCATTCCCAAGAGCGTGCTGCTCAACACCGTCAACGGCCAGCAGCCCGACAACGCCCCCTATGTGGGCGACACCGACCCCGACATGGTGTGCAAGCCCGATGCGGCCACGGTGCGCATCGTCCCGTGGGCGGCCGAGCCGGTGGCCGTGGTGATCCACGACTGCGAAGAATGGGGCGGGCAGCCGGTGCAGATCTCGCCGCGCGCGGTGCTGCGCCGGGTGCTGGCGCTGTATGCCGAACGCGGCTGGCAGCCCATCGTGGCGCCCGAGATGGAGTTCTACCTGGTGGCCCGCAACCAGAA
>CAKZXL010000107.1 GCA_937883885.1 uncultured Aquincola sp.
ACCGCCAGCGTCGACCAGAAGGCGCTGAAGCCCACCGACAGCAGCCCCTGCGCCCAGGCCGCATGCCGCAGCGCGGGGTGACGCCGCCACAGCTTGACCAGCGAGCCCAGCAGCGCCCCGTAGCCCACCTGCGTGGTGGGCCGGAAGCGCGGCAAGCCGCGCCACACCGCCGCCCCCACCGCCACGATGCTGAGCGCCGCTGCGATGAACACCACGCGCCAGCCGAAATGCTCGGCCACGAAGCCACTGACCACCCGCGACAGCAGGATGCCGCCCAGCAGCCCCGTCATCACCGTGCCCACCACCTTGCCGCGGTGCGCCTCGGGCGCCAGCGTGGCGGCGGCGGGCACCACGTCCTGCGCCAGCGTGGCCGTCAGGCCGATGGCCAGGCTGGCCGCCAGCAGCCAGGCCACCGAAGGCGCCGCACCGGCCACCAGCAGCGCCAGCGCCAGCAGCCCGGCCTTGACGAGGATGATGCGGCGGCGGTCGTAACGGTCGCCCAGCGGCGCCAGCAGGCCGATGCCCAGCGCATAGCCCAGCTGCGTGAGCATGGGAATGCCGCCCACCGTGCGCTCGCTGGCGCCGATGTCGGGCCCCAGCACGCCCAGCATCGGCTGGCTGTAGTACAGCGAGGCGACCGACAGCCCGGCCGCGCCGGCCAGCAGGGCCACCAGGCCGGTGGACAGGGCAGCTGCCGGTGCGGCGGGTGTGACATGCGTTGCGTGAATGGCTGACATGGTGAAAAGCCTGGGTTGTGATGCGATGGCCGCAGTGTGGCCAGCCAGGCACGGCGCGTGTAGTAGCGCCCGGCGCAGATGGCTCATACAGTGCGCGTATGACCAATGCCGAATCACCCGCCCCGTTGTCGCTGGACCGCATCGCGCTGATGCAGACCTTCGTGCGCATCGTCGAGGCCGGCAGCCTCTCGGCCGCGGCGGCGCAGATGGGCACCACCCAGCCCACCATCAGCCGCCGGCTGCAGGCGCTGGAACGGGCGCTGGGCCTGCCGCTGCTCAAGCGGTCCACTCACACGATGAAGCTCACCGAAGACGGCGAGCGCGCCTACCACCGCGCCCGTGCGCTGCTGGACGACTGGCAGGCGCTGGAAGCCGATCTGCGCGGCGCGGTGGACGAGCCCGAAGGCACGCTGCGCGTGGTGGTGCCGCATGCCTTCGGCCAACAGCGGCTGGTGGCGCCGCTGGCCGACTACCTGCGCCGCTGGCCGCGGGTGTCGGTGGAATGGCTGCTGCACGACGGCACGCCCGACTTCGTGGCCGACGGCATCGACTGCGCCATCCACGTGGGCGCGGTCACCGACCCGTCGGTGGTGGCCATCCGGCTGTCGGAGGTGCCCCGCATCGTGGTGGCGGCGCCCTCGGTGCTGGCCGGCCGGCCGCCGCCCGCGCAGGCGCAGGCACTGGCCGAGCTGCCCTGGCTGGCGCTGCGCACCTACTACCGCGACAGCATCACGCTGACGCACGAGGCCACCGGCGAGCAGGCCACGCTGGCGCTGCGCCCGCGCATGGCCACCGACAGCCTGTACGCGCTGCGCAGTGCCGCGCTGCAGGGCCTGGGCGTGGCCGTGGGCTCGGCCTGGCTGATGGCCGAAGACCTGGCCCAAGGCCGGCTGCTGCAGCTCACGCCCCAATGGCATGCCGACCCGCTGCCGGTGTGGCTGGTGTATCCACCGGGCCGCTGGCAACCGGCGCGGCTGCGGCGGTTCATTGAGGTGATGCGCGGCGCCATGGCCACGGCGGCCTGGGGCGGCCTGCAGGAGGGCACATGGAGCTGACCGACATCGACCTCAACCAGCTGGTGCTGTTCCAGCAGCTGATGCGCGAGCGGCGCGTGTCCAAGGTGGCCGAGCAGCTGGGCCTGACGCAGCCGGCCGTCAGCAACTCGTTGGCCAAGCTGCGCCGGTTGCTGGGTGACGAGCTGTTCCTGCGCACGCCGGCCGGCATGGTGCCCACGCCGTTTGCCGAGCAGCTGGCCGGCCCGGTGGGCGAGGCGCTGGCCCTGATCCATGGCGGCCTCAACCAGCAGCAGGGCTTCGATCCGGCCAGTGTCAAGCGCTCGATGACCATCGGCATGACCGACATCGGCGAGATCGTGTTCCTGCCCGTGCTGATGGAGCGGCTGCGGCAGATTGCGCCCGGCATCACGCTCAACACCGTGCGCAATGCGGCCACCCACCTGCGTGAGGAGATGGAGTCGGGCCAGGTGGACCTGGCCATCGGCCCGCTGCCGCAGCTCAAGGCCGGCTTTTTCCAGCGCCGGCTGTTCAGCCAGCGCTATGTGTGCCTGTTCCGCCAGGGCCATCCGCTGGACAAGCCGCGCCTGAGCCTGGCCGACTTCCAGGCCGCCGAGCACCTGACGGTGGTGTCCGCCGGCACGGGCCATGGCGCCGTGGACGAACTGCTGCGCAAGTCGGGCATCCAGCGCAACGTGCGGCTGAGCGTGCCGCACTTCGTGGGCGTGGGCCACATCCTGCGGCAGACCGACCTGGTGGCCACGGTGACCGAGCGGCTGGCCCACAGCCTGAGCGGCCCCTTCCAGCTGACGCACCGGCGCCACCCGGTCAAGCTGCCGCCCATTGCCATCAACGTGTTCTGGCATGCCAAGGTGCACCGCTCACCCGCGCACCAGTGGCTGCGCGGCGTGGTGTTCGAGCTGTTCGGCGACGCCTGACATTCATGCCCGTGATGGGGCCTATTCACGCGATTGCATTGCGTGATGGGCCAGGCCCGCCAATGATGCCGGCCAACGAACACATCACAGGAGACAAGCATGCAGGAGTGCCCGGTCACGGTGTTTCCGCAGCAGCTGCGCTGGGAAACCGACGGCACCAGCCGCATCCCCTTCCAGGCGTACACCGACGAGCAGGTGTACCGCCAGGAACTGGACCGCTTCTTCTACCGCGGCCACTGGTGCTACGTGGGCCTGGAAGCCGAGATACCGAATGCCGGCGACTTCAAGCGCACCGTGGTGGGCGAACGCTCGGTGCTGATGGTGCGCGACAAGGACGGCAGCATCCACGTGGTGGAGAACGTCTGCGCCCACCGCGGCATGGCCTTCTGCCGTGAGCGCCATGGCAACCGTGAGAGCCTGACCTGCCCCTACCACCAGTGGAACTACAGCCTGTCGGGCGACCTGCAGGGCGTGCCGTTCCGCCGCGGCGTCAAGCAGGACGGCAAGGTCAACGGCGGCATGCCGGCCGACTTCAAGCCCGCCGACCATGGCCTGACCAAGCTCAAGGTGGCGCGGCGCGGCGGCGTGGTGTTCGCCTCCTTCGACCCTGAGGTGCAGCCGTTGGAAGACTTCCTCGGCCCGCAGATCCTGGGCTACTTCGACCGCCTGTTCAACGACCGGCCGTTGAAGATCCTGGGCTACAACCGCCAGCGCATCCCGGGCAACTGGAAGCTGATGCAGGAGAACATCAAGGACCCCTACCACCCGGGCCTGCTGCACACCTGGTTCGTCACCTTCGGCCTCTGGCGGGCCGACAACAAGTCGCAACTGGTGATGGACGAGCGCCACCGCCATGCGGCCATGGTGTCCACCCGCGGCAACGCCGGTCAGGCCGGGCAGGTGACGCAGGTGTCCAGCTTCAAGGACAGCATGCAGCTGCACGACGCACGCTTCCTGGACATCGTGCCCGAGCCCTGGTGGGGCGGCCCCACCGCGGTGATGACCACGGTGTTTCCCAGCGTCATCTTCCAGCAGCAGGTCAACAGCGTGTCCACCCGCCACATCCAGCCCGACGGGCATGGCGCCTTCGACTTCGTCTGGACGCACTTCGGCTTCGAGGACGACAGCGAGGAGATGACTCAGCGCCGGCTGCGCCAGGCCAACCTGTTCGGTCCCGCGGGCTTCGTGTCGGCCGACGACGGCGAGGCCATCGAATGGTCGCAGGCCGGCTTCGAGAGCAAGCCCTTCCACCGCACGCTGGCCGAGCTGGGCGGGCACGGCGTGGAGAACACCGACCACATGGTGACCGAGACGCTGATCCGCGGCATGTACGCCTACTGGCGTGACGTGATGGAGGCCTGAGCGATGACCCGTCTTCGCATCGACTTTCAAGACTACGCCGAGCTGCTGCAGCTGTACGCCGACTATGCCGCGGCGCTGGACAGCGGGCAGTGGGACGCCTGGCCCGGCTTCTTCACCGACCCCTGCGTATACAAGCTGCAGCCGCGCGAGAACCATGAACGCGGCTTTCCGCTGGCCACGCTGGCCTTCGACAGCCAGGGCATGCTCAAGGACCGCATCTACGGCATCCAGGAGACGCTGTTCCACGACCCCTACTACCAGCGCCACGTGGTGGGCGCGCCGGTGGTGCGCCGGGTGGACGAAGACGGCCGGCTGCATGCCGAGGCCAACTATGCGGTGTTCCGCACCCGGCTGTCGAAGGAAAGCACGGTGTTCAACGTGGGCCGCACCATCGACGAGGTGGTGCGCACGCCCGAGGGCCTGAAGTTCGCTTCACGGCTGGTGATCTACGACAGCGAGATGATCCCCAACTCGCTGATCTACCCGATCTGAGGAGACGGCGATGACGACGAACTGGATCGACGCCGCCGCCGAAGGCGAGGTGCCGCCCGACGATGTGATCGGCGTGGCGGTGGCCGGTCGCGACATCGCGCTGTACGGCGTGGAGGGCCAGGTGTTTGCCACCGACAACCTGTGCACCCACGGCCATGCGCGGCTGTGCGACGGCTTCCTCGAAGGCCATGAGATCGAATGCCCGCTGCACCAGGGGCGCTTCGACGTGCGCTCCGGCCAGCCCACCTGCGCCCCCATCACCGAGCCGGTGCGCTGCTACCCCGTGAAGATCGAAGCCGGCCGCGTGTGGCTGGCGCTCGACTGACCGCCACCTTTCCAGGAGAGCTTCATGCATGCCCAGCGACCCCCGGTCGCGGCCGCCGCATGCGCCGCCCCGGCCTGCGCGGCCGACACCATCGTCATCATCGGCGCCGGCCAGGCCGGCGGCTGGGCCGCCCACACCTTGCGGCAGGAGGGCTGGGCCGGCCGCATCGTGCTGCTGGGCGACGAGCCGCACCCGCCGCATGAACGGCCGCCGCTGTCCAAGGCGGTGCTGGCCGGCACCGCGGCGCCCGACAGCACCGCGCTGTTCAAGCCCGAGGCCTTCGCCGCCCTGAACCTGGATTGGCGCCCCGGGGTGCGGGTGCAGCGCATCGACCGCGCGGCGCGCCAGGTGCTGTTGCAGGGCGGCAGCGCCATCGGCTACCACCGCCTGATACTGTGCACCGGCGGTCGCGCCCGGCCGCTGCCGGTGCCGGTGGACGCCGCGGTGCAGGTGCACCTGCTGCGCACCATCGCCGATGCGCTGGCGCTGGCGCCGCGGCTGCAGCCCGGCCGGCAGCTGGTGGTCATCGGCGGCGGCTGGGTGGGACTGGAAGTGGCCGCCACCGCCCGCAGCCGCGGCATGGCCGTCACGGTGGTGGAGGCGCAGGGCCGGCTGTGCGAGCGCACGGTGCCGCGCGATGTCTCGGAGCACCTGCTGGCGCTGCACCAGGCGCAGGGCACGCAGGTGCTGTTGGGCGCGGTGGTGGCGCGGGTGGAGGCACGGGTGGAGGCTTGCACGGCGGCGGGCGAGGCAGGCGCTGCCACCGTGCATCTGGCCGATGGGCGCACGTTGGCGGCCGACACCGTGGTGGCCGGCATCGGGCTGCTGCCCAACGACGAACTGGCGCGCGAAGCGGGCCTGGACTGCGACGGCGGCGTGCTGGTGGACGACGCCTGCCGCACCAGCGACCCGCACATCCTGGCGGCGGGCGACGTGGCGGTGAGCTTCAACCCCTGGGCCGGCCGGCGGCTGCGGCTGGAGTCGTGGCAGAACGCGCAGGAGCAGGGCATGGCGGCAGCGCGGTCGGCCCTGGGCCGGTTGGTGAGCTACCAGCCGCTGCCGTGGTTCTGGTCCGACCAGTACGGCATGAACCTGCAGATCTATGGCATGCCGCTGCCCACGCACCAGGCGGTGCTGCGGGGCACACCCGGCAGCGGCAGCTTCCTCGTGGGCTACTTCAACGGCGCGGTGATGGAAGCCGCCCTCGGCCCCAATGCCGCGAAAGACCTGCGCTTCGCGCGCCGGCTGATCGAGCAGCGCAAGTCCATCGACCCGGCGCGGCTGGCCGACCCCGCCATCCCGATGTCGCGGCTTTGATCCGCGGCACGACAACACAAACACACAACCCAGGAGACAAACCCATGCGTCGCATCGACGTTCAACGGCTGGCCGACGAGGCCCGCTTCAACCGCTTCCACCTCGGCGTGCTGTGCTGGTGCGCCCTCATCATCATCTTCGACGGCTACGACCTGGCCGTGGTAGGCATCGCCCTGCCCGCCATCATGAAGGACCTGGGCGTGGACCCGGCGCAGGCCGGCCTGATGGTCAGCTCGGCGCTCTTCGGCATGGTGTTCGGCGCCATCTTCATGGGCACCATCGCCGACCGCATCGGCCGCCGCCGGGCCATCGCCATCTGCGTGGCCTTGTTCAGCGTGTTCACCGCGGCGGCGGGCTTCACGCACGACCCGCTCGGCTTCGCGCTGATGCGCTTTCTGGCCGGCCTGGGCATCGGCGGCGTGATGCCCAACGTGGTGGCGCAGATGACCGAATACGCGCCCAAGAAGATGCGCGCCACGCTGGTCACGCTGATGTTCAGCGGCTATGCGGTGGGCGGCGTCATCGCCGCGTTGCTGGGCAAGGGCCTGATCGAGAGCCACGGCTGGCCGTCGGTGTTCCTGGCCGCGGGCCTGCCGGTGCTGCTCATCCCGTTCATCCTGCGCCAGATGCCCGAGTCCATGGCCTTCGTCATCGCGCAGGGGCGCCAAGCCGAGCTGCAGCGCATCGCCGTCGCGTTGGACCCGGCCCATCGGCCGGCCGAGGGCGACGTGTTCACGCTGCCCGCGCAGGACAAGGCCGTGGGCGCGCCCATCCGCCAGCTGTTCCAGGACGGCCGCGGCTTTTCCACCGTGATGTTCTGGGTGGCCTTCTTCATGTGCCTGTTCATGGTGTATGCGCTCAGCGCCTGGCTCACCAAGCTGATGGCTGGCGCCGGCTACAGCCTGGGCTCGGCGCTCACCTTCGTGCTCGTGCTCAACGTGGGCGCCATCATCGGTGCGGTGGGCGGCGGCTGGCTGGCCGACCGCTTCCACATCAAGAAGGTGCTGGCCAGCATGTATGCGCTGGCCGCCGTGTCCATCACCCTGCTGGGCTACCGCATGCCCACCGAGGCGCTGTTCCTGGTCGTCGGCCTGGCCGGCGCCTCGACCATCGGCACGCAGATCGTCGCCAATGCCTATGCCGGCCAGTTCTACCCGATGGCGGTGCGTGCCACCGGCCTGGGCTGGGCGCTGGGCATCGGCCGCAGCGGCGCCATCCTGGCGCCCATCGTCATCGGCGTGCTGGTGGGCATGAACCTGCCGCTGCAGCAGAACTTCGTCGCCATCGCCATCCCGGCCGTCATCGGCATGGTGGCCGTGCTGCTGATCGACCACCGCCGGTCGGCCGTGCATCCCTTTTCCCGCACCCTTCAAAAGGCCCCCCAATGAGCGCCATCGCCTACCTCTTCAACCCGCCCGCCGTTCCTTCGCTGCCCGTTCGTGGCCGCAGCGAGCGCCTGCCCGTGCAGCGCCTTTTTTTCGTCGGCCGCAACTACCACGCGCATGCGGTGGAAATGGGCCGGCCGGTCGACAAGTCTGTCGAGGTGCCGTTCTACTTCACCAAGAGCCCTTCCACGCTGGTGGAATCGGGCGCCACCGTGGCCTATCCGCCGGGCACCCGCAACTTCCATCATGAGATGGAGCTGGTGCTGGCCATCGGCGCGCCGGGCTTCCGCGTTACCCAGGCCGATGCCGCGGCGCTGGTGTACGGCTATGCCTGCGGCCTGGACATGACGCGCCGCGACCTGCAGCTGGTCGCGCGCGACAAGGGCCGCCCCTGGGACCTGGGCAAGGACGTCGAAGGCTCCTCCGTGGTGTCCGAGATCGTGCCCATGCCCGGCCGCGTGCTGGCCAGCGGCGCGCTGTCGTTGAGCGTCAACGGGCAGGTACGCCAGCAGTCCGACCTGGGCAAGCTGATCTGGCACATCCCCGAGCTGATCGCCGACCTGTCGCAGTACTACCACCTGCAGCCGGGCGACCTCATCTTCACCGGCACGCCCGAAGGCGTGGGCCCGGTGCAGCCGGGTGACCGCATCGACGGCGAGATCGAAGGCGTCGGCAGCATCGTGCTGCACGTCGGCGCGGCCGAGTGAGGCGGCCATGCTGCAGCCCCTCACACCCGACGACAGCCCGCCGTCACCGGTGCAGCTGAAGGCCGTGGCCGGCCCCGGCCAGCCCGAGCCCACGCCCGCGCTGGACGCGCTGTACCGCGGCTTCGAGCAGGAACTGCTGGTGCCGCTGTGGACCGAGATCGGCGGCCTGATGCCGCGCCAGCCGCGCTCGCAGGCGCTGCCGCACCTGTGGCGCTGGGACCGGCTCAAGGCCCTGGCGGCCGAAGCCGGCCGCATCGTGCCGGTGGGGCGGGGCGGTGAGCGGCGGGCCATCGCGCTGGCCAACCCGGCGCTGGGCGGCCGGCCCTTTGCCACGCCCACGCTGTGGGCCGCCATCCAGTACCTGATGCCGGGTGAAGACGCGCCCGAGCACCGCCACACCCAGCATGCCTTCCGCTTCGTGGTGGAAGGCGAGGGCGTGTGGACGGTGGTCAACGGCGATGCGGTGCGCATGTCGCGCGGGGACTTTCTGCCGCAGGCCGGCTGGCACTGGCACGCCCACCACAACGCCGCCAGCCAGCCCATGGCCTGGATCGACGGGCTGGACATCCCGTTCTCGTACTACACCGAGAGCCAGTTCTTCGAGGTGGGGCGCGAACGCATCAGCGCCGCCGAGAAGACCACGCCCGAGCGCTCACGCGCCGAGCGGCTGTGGGGCCACCCCGGTCTGCGGCCGGTGTCGCAGGCCGATGCGCCCACCGCCACGCCGCTGCTCGCCTACCGCTGGGTGGACACCGACCGTGCGCTGGCCGACCAGCTGGCGCTGGAGGCCGAAGGCCATGCGGCCACCGTGAGCCCCGGCCATGCGGCGGTGCGCTTCGCCAACCCGGCCAACGGGCGCGACGTGCTGCCCACCATCCGCGCCGAGATGCACCGGCTGCGCGCCGGCGCCCGCAGCCTGCCGCGGCGTGAGGTGGGCTCTTCGGTGTTCCAGGTGTTCGAAGGCGCCGGCACGGTGACGGTGGGTGAGCGCACCTGGACCGTGTCGCGTGGCGACCTGTTCGTGGTGCCGTCGTGGGTGAGCTTCAGCGCCACGGCCAGCGACCAGGCCGGGCTGGACCTCTTCCGCTTCAGCGACTCGCCCATCTTCGAAGCCTTGCATGCCCACCGACAGGAAACCACCGCATGAAGCTCCACAACTTTTTCCGCAGCGGCACCTCGCACCGGCTGCGCATCGCGCTGCAGCTCAAGGGCCTGGCCTACGACTACGTGCCGGTGGACCTGCGCACCGAGCAGCACCAGGGCGCCGCCTTCAAGGCGCTGAATCCGCAGGGCCTGGTGCCCGCGCTGGAGGTGGATGGTCAGGTGCTGATCCAGTCGCCGGCCATCATCGAATGGCTGGAAGAAACCCATCCCACGCCACCGCTGCTGCCGGCCGACCCGGCCGCACGCGCACGGGTGCGCGCGCTGGCCGCGCTGGTGGGCTGCGACATCCACCCGCTGAACAACCGGCGGGTGCTGGAGGCGCTGCGTCACGACTTCGCGGCCGATGAAGCGGCCGTGCAGCGCTGGTGCGCCCGCTGGATCGAAGCCGGCTTCGACGCCTACGAGGCTTTGCTGGCGGCCGACCCGGCGCGGGGCGACTTCAGCTTCGGCGATGCACCGACGCTGGCCGACGTGTACCTGGTGCCGCAGCTGGAAAGCGCCCGCCGCTTCAAGGTGGACGTGACGCGCTGGCCCCGGCTGCATGCGGTGGACCAGGCCTGCGGCCGGCTGCAAGCCTTTCAGCGCGCGGCGCCGGCGGTGCAGCCGGACGCGGGCTGAGATCTTGCGCAGCACCCGCCGCTACAGCGCCAGGAAGTGATGCACCTCGGGCCGCCCTGGCCCGACGTGGTAGCGCACCGCCTCGGCCTGCAGGTCGGCGTCGGCCTGGGACACGCGCTGGTGCTGGCGCAGGTGCTCGGCCCAGCTTTCCACCAGGAACCACTCCATCACCCGCTCGGGGTCGGCGCTGTGTTCGGTGATGCCCCAGGCATAGGCCCCGTCGCGCCGCCGTTCGATGGACAGCCGCCGCAGCGCGGCCAGGAAGGCCGGGCGGTCGGCCTTGCGGATGCGGTACTCCACCTGGATCATCACCGGCCCGCGGTCGTGGGCCACCGGCTCGGCCAGCAGCGGCTCGGGCCAGTGGTTGCTGGGCTGCAGGTCCGCCTCGCCGCTGGGCAGGCGCACGCGGTGGAACAGCAGAGCCACGATCACCAGGCCCGCAGCGCCCACCAGCAGCGTGGCCGGCACGCCCAGCACTTGCGCCACCAGGCCCCAGCCCAGGCTGCCGGCCGCCATGGCGCCGTTGAACACCGTGAGGTACACCGCCAGCCCGCGCCCCCGCACCCAGTTGGGCAGGATGGACTGGGCGACGCCGTTGAGCGTGGTCAGTGCCACGATCCAGCCCAGGCCCAGCAGCGCCATCAGCGCCACGGCCAGCCCCTGGTGGCGCAGCAGCGCCAGGGCCAGCATCACCGTGGCGGCCAGCAAGGAGGCCAGCAGCACCAGCCCGTCAGGCCCCAGGCGCAGTCGCAGCCGCGGCAGCAGCAGTGCACCGCCGATGGCCCCCGCACCCACCGCGCCCAGCAGCACGCCGTAGTAGCCGGCGGTGCCGCCCAGCAGCTGGCGCGCCACCAGCGGCAGCAGCGCCCACACCGCGCTGGCAAAGAGGAAGAAAACGGCCGAGCGCAGCATCACCCGGTGCAGCTCGGTGCTGGCACGGGCATAGCGCAGCCCAGCGCGGAAGGCGCCGAGAAAATCTTCCGACAGCCCGGTGTCGGGCGTGGCCGGGCGCTTCCACCACAGCAGCGCGCCGATCACCAGCACGTAGCTGGCCACGTCGGCGCCATAGGTCAGGCCGGCGCCGAAGCTGGCCAGCAGCAGCCCGCCCAAGGCAGGGCCGATGCTGCGCGCGATGTTGATGCCCAGGGAGTTGAGCGCCACCGCGCCCTTCAGGTCGCCCCGCGGCACCAGCTCGGGCACGATGGCCTGCCAGGTGGGCGCCATCAGCGCGCCGCCGATGCCGCCGACGAAGGTGAGGGCGATCAGCCATTCCACCGTCAGCGCGCCGGTCTGCGACAGCACCATCAACGAGGCACTGACGCCCGCCAGCACCAGCTGCACGAAGATGAGGAAACGCCGCCGGTCCAGGATGTCGGACAGCACGCCCGCCGGGATGGCCAGCAGGAACACCGGCAGCGTGGCCGCCGTCTGGATCAGCGCCACCGCGGTGGGGCTGGCAGACAGGTCGGTGACCAGCCAGGAGCTGGCCACGTCGCGCATGAAGCTGCCCACGTTGCCCAGCACCGTGGCCACCCACAGCACCGCAAAGCTGACATGGCGCAGCGGTGCAAAGCTGCTGGCGGGGGTGGCGTTGGCAGGGGTCAAGGCGGGGCCTTCAGGGGTCGGTCATGCAGGTCGTGCCAGGCCACCAGCAAGAAGCCGCCGGCCAGGCCCAGGTGCTCGAAAAACGCGTTGGTGGCCATGAAGCGCTCTTGGCCGCTCAGGGTCCAAAAGCGCAGCGCCACGAAGGTGGCCGCCAGCGTGAAGGCGGCCAGGGCCAGCGCGCCCAGCCAGCGCAGCCGGCCGCTGAGGATGAGCGCCGAGGCGCCCAGCTCCAGCACGATGACGGCCAGCGCCATCGGGCCGGCCGGCGCCAGGCCGAAGTGGTTCATCTCGGCGATGGCGCCGGGAAAGTCCCAGGCCTTTTGCAGCCCGCCTTGCAGGTAGGCGGCGCACAGCAGCAGCAGCGCCAGCCAGCGCAGCGCGCGCGGAGGAAACACCGCCATCACACCGCCCAGCAGGCGCAGCCCAGCGCGCCCCAGAAGCCCTTGAGGTCGGCCACCGGCAGCTTTCGGCTCCAGGCGGTGGCATGGGCATGGCCGTGCATCTGGCACTGGTTGGCGCAGCCGCAGGCGGCGGCCGCTTGTCTATGCAAGCGGTTCTGCAAGGGCGCGCCCTCACGCTCGCCCCAGGCGCCGTAGCCGCCGTAGCTGCGCACCGGCGACCAGTCGGGCATGGCGGGCGGCAGCGGGGCGTCGTCGTGCTGGGCAAACGGCCCGGTGCCCCATACCACCTTGCCGCCCACCACCGTCAAGAGTGCCGTGGTGTCGGCAATCTCCGATTCGGCGCAGGCGAAGAAGTCGCGGTCGGGCACCACCAGGTCGGCCAGCTGGCCCGGCTGGATGCGGCCCTTCAGGCCTTCTTCGTTCGAAAACCAGGTGACCTTCTCGGTCCACATGCGCAGCGCGGTCTCGCGGTCCAGGCAGTTGCGCTGGGGCGTGAGCTGCATGCCGCCCACCGTCTTGCCGGTGATCAGCCAGCTCAGCGACACCCAGGGGTTGTAGGAGGCCACCCGCGTGGCATCGGTGCCGGCCGACACCTTCACACCCTTTTCCAGCATGCGGGCCACCGGCGGCGTGGCCTCGGCCGCGCCATGGCCATAACGCTCGACGAAGTACTCGCCCTGGTAGGCCATGCGGTGCTGCACCGCGATGCCGCCGCCCAGCGCGGCCACGCGGTCGATCGACGCTTCCGAGATGGTCTCGGCATGGTCGAAGAACCAGTTCAGGCCGGCCAGCGGCACGTCCTGGTTCACCCGCTCGAACACGTCCAGCGCGCGGCTGATGGTCTCGTCGTAGGTGGCATGCATGCGCCAGGGCCAGCGGTTCTGCGCCAGGATGCGCACCACCTCTTCCAGGTCGCCTTCCATCTCGGGGCCCATGTCGGGCCGCGGCTGGCGGAAGTCCTCGAAGTCGGCCGCGCTGAACACCAGCATCTCGCCGGCACCGTTGTGGCGGAAGTAGTGGTCGCCCTGCTTGTACTGCGAGCTGGCGGTCCAGTTCAGAAAGTCCTGCTTCTCCTGCTTGGGCTTTTGCGTGAACAGGTTGTAGGCCAGGCGGATGGTCAGCTGGCCCGCATCGGCCAGCTGCTGGATGACCTGGTAGTCCTCCGGGTAGTTCTGGAAGCCGCCGCCCGCGTCGATGGCGCCGGTGACGCCCAGGCGGTTCAGCTCGCGCATGAAGTGGCGCGTGGAATTGAGTTGGTATTCCGGCGGCAGCTTGGGGCCCTTGGCCAGCGTGGCATACAGGATGGACGCATTGGGCTTGGCCAGCAGCAGCCCGGTGGGGTGGCCGGCGCTGTCGCGCACGATCTCGCCGCCCGGCGGGGCCGGGGTGTCGGGGCCGTAGCCTACCGCCCGCAGCGCCGCGCCGTTGAGCAGCGCGCGGTCGTACAGGTGCAGGATGAAGACGGGCGTGTCCGGCGCCACCGCGTTGAGTTCGGCGATGGTCGGCAGGCGCTTTTCCGCGAACTGGTGTTCGGTGAAGCCGCCCACCACCCGCACCCACTGCGGCGCCGGCGTGATGTCCACCTGGCGCTTGAGCATGGCCATCGCATCGGCCAGGCTGCGCACGCCGTCCCAGCGCAGCTCCAGGTTGAAGTTGAGGCCGCCGCGGATGATGTGCAGGTGGTTGTCGATCAACCCCGGCAGCACGCGCCGGCCCTGCAGGTCGATCACCTTGGTGTTCGGCCCGGCCAGCGGCATCACCTCCTGCTCACGGCCCACGTGGGTGAACACGCCGCCGCTGATGGCCACGGCGCTGGCCGTGGGGTTGGCCTTGTCCAGCGTGGTGAACAGGCCCCGGTGCAGGATCAGGTCGGGCGCGGCGCCCGGGCGGTTGGCGGTATCAGGCACGGTGGCGTTCCTTGGCGCTGGCGCATTGGGGCAGTTCGCCGAACATGTGCGGCTTGACCTGGTGGTGCAGCCACGAGGTGGCCACCGAAGGCTTGGCCACCCATTGCTTGACCAGCGGCGGAATCTGCTCGCCCACCAGGATGCCCAGCAGCCCCACCAGCGCGATCACCGGTGGTGCGGGGGAGCGCACCTGGAAGAGCGCATAGATCACGCCGACCAGCAGGCCCAGCGCCACCGAGAGCAGGTAGGGCTTCATGGGCGTGCTCAGCCTTCGTGGGCGCCGAACATGGTCTTGGCGTAGATGATGCCCAGGCCGTAGGCGCCTCCGTACTGCTTGGCAATGCCGGTGGTCATCTCGTAGGTGTCGGTGCGGGCCCAGTCGCGCTGCAG
>CAKZXL010000108.1 GCA_937883885.1 uncultured Aquincola sp.
AGACGCTGCTGTTCTCGGCCACCTTCTCGCCCGAGATCAAGAAGCTCTCGCAAAGCTACCTGCAGGACCCGGAGCTGGTGGAAGTGGCCCGCCCCAATGCCACCGCCACCAATGTGGAGCAGCGCTTTTTCAGCGTGTCCGACGACGACAAGCGCCGGGTCGTGTGCCAGATCCTGCGCGACCGCAAGCTTTCGCAGGCCATCGTGTTCGTCAATTCCAAGCTGGGCGCGGCCCGGCTGGCGCGTTCGTTCGAGCGCGACGACCTCAAGACCGCGGCCCTGCACGGCGACAAGTCGCAGGATGAGCGCCTGAAGTCCCTCGAAGCCTTCAAGCGCGGCGAAGTGGACGTGCTGGTGGCCACCGACGTGGCCGCCCGCGGCCTGGACATCGCCGACCTGCCGGCCGTCTTCAACTTCGACGTGCCCTTCAACGCCGAAGACTACGTGCACCGCATCGGCCGCACCGGCCGTGCCGGCGCATCGGGCATCGCGGTCACGCTGGTCACGCGCGACGACGCGCGCCTGGTGGGCGACATCGAAAAGCTCATCAAGAAGAAGATCGACCTCGAACCCTTCGAGCTGGAAGACGACCGTCCGCGCCGCTTCCGCCCGCGTGAGTTCGACGATGCGGCGCCGCGTGAGCGTTCTGAGCGCGCCGAGCGCCCGGCCGAGCGCAATTACGAGCGTGCAGCGCCTTCGGGGCGCCGCTACGGTTCGGCGGCGCCGCCGGCTGACCCGTTTTTCGACAAGCCCTACGAGCCCAGCACCTCCGATTCGCCGCCCGCCTGGGAAAAGGGCGCCGCCGCCACGGTGCCCGCGGCGCGGGGCCTCAGCCCCAACATCCGCAGCAAGCGCAAGGTGGCGGCGCTGTTGGGCGGCGGCCAGAAGGCCTGACGCCCACGGCGGTCGCCCTGGCGGCCGAAGGTCAGGTTCCGCCGGGCCGCCCCAAGGAACCTGCGCCCCCTTGGGGGGCAGCGAGCAACGCGAGCTTGGGGGCCGGCGTCAGGTTCCGCCGGGCCGCCCCAAGGAACCTGCGCCCCCTTGGGGGGCAGCGAGCAACGCGAGCTTGGGGGCTCACCTCAGCCCAGCAGGCAGAACACCGCCGGAACGCGATCCGGCAGGCTCACCCCCTGCCGCTTCCAGTCGGCCACCGTCAGCGTGCGTGTCCAGCCGCCTTCCAGCGTCAGCCCGACGCTGATCGACACCCGCGTGCCCCCCGCCAGCGCCTGCAGCATCGCCGACAGCAGCGCGCCGTTGCGGTAGGGTGTCTCGATCATCAGCTGCGTCTGCTGCTGCTTGCGCGACAGCACCTCCAGCTCACGCAGCCGCGCGATGCGCGCGCCCGCCTCCACCGGCAGGTAGCCGACGAACGCAAAGCTCTGCCCATTGAGCCCGCTGGCCGACAGAGCCAGCAGCAATGAGGTGGGCCCCGACAGCGGCCGCACCGGCACGCCGGCGGCGTGGGCCGCTGCCACCAGCAAGGCGCCGGGGTCGGCCACGGCCGGCAGGCCGGCTTCCGAAATCAGGCCCAGGTCATGCCCGGCCAGCGCCGGCGCCAGCAGCGGGGCCAGGTTGGGTGCGGCCACCGCGGCGCCACCCTTGGGCGGGCGCGGCAGTTCCACGATGCCGATCTCCTGCAGCGGCCGGCTCAGCGGCACCCGCTGACCCACGCGCTTGAGGAAGCTGCGCGTGGTCTTGGCGTTTTCGGCCACCCAGTGGGGCAGGGCGGCGGCCACCTTCAGCGCGCCCATCGGCAGCGTGTCCTCGATGTCGGGCGGTTGCTGCGCATCGCCGGTGCCGAAGTCCAGCGTGTTGGGTACCAGGTACAAGGTGCCCGTCATGGCAGTTGCAGCCCGGCTTCGCGCAGCAGCGCGCAGGTGCGGATCAGCGGCAGGCCGATCAGCGCGGTGGGGTCGTCCGACTCGATGCCTTCCAGCAGCGTGATGCCCAGGGCTTCTGCCTTGGCACTGCCGGCGCAGTCGTAGGGTTGCTCGGCGGCCAGGTAGCGCTCGATCTCTTCGTCCTGCAGCGGGCGAAAGCGCACGGTCACCGTGGCCATCACCGTTTGCTCGTAGCGGGTGGCGGGCCGCAGCAGCGTCACCGCGGTATGGAACAGCACCGTGCGACCGCGCATCTGCCGCAGCTGCTCGGTGGCGCACTGATGGTTGCCGGGCTTGCCCAGTGGTTGGCCGTTGAGGTCGGCCACCTGGTCGGAGCCGATGACCACCGGGTCGGCATGCTGGCCACCCGCGATGCGGGCCGCCGCGCGGGCCTTGGCCAGGGCCAGACGCAGGGCCAGGTCGGCCGGGGCTTCGCCGGGCAAGGGCGTTTCATCCACCTCGGGCCGAATGACGGAGAAGGGCAGCCGCAGACGTTCCAGCAGCTCGCGGCGGTAGGGGGAAGTGGAGCCCAGGATGAGGGCGGGGCGGGGTTCGTCCATGCGGCCATTGTCCATCGGCCCCCGTCTACACTGCCCGCATGAAGCCTGGAGAACACGACCCCCGCCGCCTGGACGTGGCGGCCTTTGCCACCCAGGGTGGCGAACTGTCCGGCCAATGGCCGTTGAGCGACCTGGCCCGCGTGGCCGAAGACGCGCCCGCCACCGCAGAGGGCGTTGCCCTGCCCGCGGTGCAGTGGTCGGCCCATGGCGAGCGCCGGCCCGTCAAGGGTGGCGAGCCGCAGGTGTGGCTGCATCTGCAGGCCCATGCGCAGGTGCCCCGTGAATGCCAGCGCTGCCTGGCGCCCGTGGTCATCCCGGTGGAGCTCGACAACTGGCTGCGCTTTGTGGGCGACGAGCAGCTGGCCGCGCAGCTGGATGCCGACAGCGACGACGACGTGCTGGCGCTGCCGCGCTGGCTCGACCTGCAGGAGCTGGTGGAAGATGAGCTGTTGCTGGCGCTGCCCCTGGTGCCGCGGCATGAGCAGTGCCCCGATCCGCTGCCCATGGCCGTGGAGCCTTCCGAGGACGAACTGCCGCCCGAAGAGAAGGTGAACCCCTTCGCGGCACTGGCCCAACTCAAGCGCGACAACAAAGGCAGCTGACGACCTTCGCAGGTCATGTTATGATCATCGGCTTTTCGCGAAGGCGCCGCCCGTAACTTGTCTGGCGCCACCAGGAGAACCTCATGGCCGTCCAGCAAAACAAGAAGTCGCCCTCCAAGCGGGGCATGCACCGTTCGCACAACGCGCTGCCCGTGCCGGGCATCGCGATCGAGCCGACCACCGGCGAGACGCACATGCGTCACCACATCAGCCCCACCGGCTTCTACCGTGGCCGCAAGGTGCTTCGCACCAAGTCGGACACCTGATGATGGCGCTGCCGGGCGTGCCTTGCATGTCCGGCGTTTTGGCTTCGGTGGCCGGCGCGCGCATGGCGGCGTCGGCAGTGTGGTCGTAGCGCCGCCTTGTGTGCGTACTGCCGCGCGCGCTGCCACCCGGTTCCACTGCCCAGCCGGCGATGTCCTTGTCCTCATCTGCCTTGACGCCGCTGCCACGCGTGCGTGTCGCCGTCGATTGCATGGGCGGCGACCATGGCCCCAGCGTCACCTTGCCGGCGTGCCAGGCCTTCCTGGCGGCACACCCGCAGGCTGAGCTGGTGCTCGTCGGCACGCCCGAGGCCCTGGCCCCGGCGGCTGCATGGCCCCGCGTCACCTGCGTGCACGCCAGCGAAACCGTGTTGATGGACGACCCGGTTGAGGTGGCGTTGCGCCGCAAGCGCGACTCTTCCATGCGCGTGGCCATCAACCAGCTGAAGGCGGCCGAGGCCGGTGCCGAGCCGCTGGCGCACGTCTGCGTGTCGGCCGGCAACACCGGCGCCTTGATGGCCGTGGCCCGCTACGTGCTGAAGACGCTGGACGGCATCGACCGCCCGGCGATCGCCACCGTCATGCCCAACCGGCTCGACGGTTTCACCACCGTGCTCGACCTGGGTGCCAACGTCGATTGCTCGGCCGAACACCTGCTGCAGTTCGCGGTGATGGGCAGTGCGCTGGTGGGTGCCGCCAGCGGCAAGGCCGACCCCAGTGTGGGCTTGCTCAACATCGGCGAAGAAGTCATCAAGGGCAGCGACACCATCAAGCGCGCCGGCGAGCTGCTGCGCGAGGCGGCGGCCCGGGGTCACCTCAACTTCCATGGCAACGTGGAAGGCGACGACATCTTCAAGGGCACCACCGACATCGTCGTGTGCGACGGCTTCGTGGGCAACGTGGCCCTGAAGACGGCCGAGGGGCTGGCCTCGATGCTGAGCGACATGATCCGCCAGGAATTCACCCGCACGCCGTTCGCCAAGTTCGCTGCGCTGATCGCCTTGCCCGTGCTGCGTCACTTCAAGACGCGTGTCGACCCGCGCCGCATGAACGGTGCCGCACTGCTGGGTCTGCGCGGGCTGGTGTTCAAGAGCCATGGTTCGGCCGATGCCTTCGGTTTCGAACAGGCGCTCACCCGGGCGTATGATGCCGCCCGCAACCGACTGCTGGACCGGGTCCACGACCGCATCCTCGACACGCTGCAGGCGCTGAATGCCCAGCCGGTCGCCGGCGGTGCCGACGACACCGTCCAAGCCGCATGACTTCATCCACACCCCGGTATTCCCGCATTGCCGGCACGGGCAGCTACCTGCCGCCGCGCCGCGTCACCAACGACGACCTGGCGGCCCAGCTCGCGCAGCGCGGCCTGGAAACCTCCGACGCCTGGATCGTCGAGCGCACCGGCATCCGCGCGCGCCACTTCGCCGAGCCCGAGGTGGGCGCCAGCGATCTGGCACTGCATGCCTCTGTCGCCGCCTTGCAGGCCGCGGGCATCACCGCGGCCGACGTCGACCTGATCATCGTCGCCACGTCCACGCCGGACATGGTGTTCCCATCCACCGCTACCATCTTGCAGAACAAGCTGGGTGTGCATGGCTGCCCCGCTTTTGACGTGCAGGCGGTGTGCTCGGGCTTCGTCTATGCGTTGACGGTGGCCGACGCGATGATCCGCACCGGTGCCGCGAGCAAGGCGCTGGTGGTGGGTTCCGAGGTGTTCTCGCGCATCCTCGATTTCAACGACCGCACCACCTGCGTGCTGTTCGGTGACGGCGCCGGCGCCGTGGTGCTGGAAGCCAGCCACGAGCCCGGCATCGTGGCCAGCGAGCTGCATGCCGATGGCCGCCACCTGAACATCCTGTGCACCCCGGGCCATGTGTCGGGCGGCGCCATCCTGGGCGACCCGCTGCTGAAGATGGACGGCCCGGCCGTGTTCAAGCTGGCCGTGGGCGTGCTGGAAGACGTGGCGCGCGCGGTGCTGGCCAAGGCCGGCCGCGAGGCGTCGGACATCGACTTCCTGATTCCGCACCAGGCCAACATCCGCATCATGCAAAGCACGGCGCGCAAGCTCAAGCTGGCCGCCGACAAGGTCATCGTCACCGTCGACGAGCATGGCAACACCTCCGCCGCGTCCATTCCGCTGGCGCTGGACAGTGCCGTGCGTTCCGGCCGCATCCGCCGCGGCGACACCCTGATGCTGGAAGGCGTCGGCGGTGGTTTCACCTGGGGCGCCGTGCTGCTCGACTTCTGAGCGCCGCCCCTCCATCTTTCGTGAGTCACGCGATGACATCGTTTGCGTTCGTCTTTCCTGGCCAGGGCTCGCAGGCCGTCGGCATGCTCGACGCCTGGGGCGACCACCCCGCCGTGCGCCAGACGCTGGAAGAAGCCTCCACCGCGCTGGGCGAGGACATCGGCCGCCTGATCCAGGCCGGCCCCAAGGAACAGCTCGACCTGACCACCAACACCCAGCCGGTGATGCTGGCCGCAGGCATCGCCTGCTACCGCGCCTGGCTCGCTGAAACCGGCCTGAAGCCGGCCTGGGTGGCCGGCCATTCGCTGGGCGAGTACAGCGCGCTGGTGGCTGCCGGTGCGTTGACGCTGGCCGATGCGCTGCCCCTGGTGCGTTTCCGCGCGCAGGCCATGCAGGAGGCCGTGCCGGTGGGCACCGGCGCCATGGCCGCCATCCTGGGCGTGCACGCCGCAGCCGTGCGCGAAGGCTGCGCCGAGGCCGCGCAGGCCAGCGGTGAGGTGGTGGAAGCCGTCAACTTCAACGACCCCAAGCAGACCGTGATCGCCGGCACCAAGGCCGGCGTGGAAAAGGGCTGTGAAGTGCTCAAGGCCAAGGGCGCCAAGCGCGCGCTGCCGCTGCCGGTGTCCGCGCCTTTCCACTCCAGCCTGATGAAGCCGGCGGCCGAGCGGCTGAAGGAGCGCCTGGCCGCCACCACGCTGCTTTCGCCGCAGATGCCGGTGGTCAACAACATCCGTGTGACGATCGAGACCGACCCCCAGGCCATCCGCCAGGCGCTGTACGAGCAGGCCTTCGGCCCCGTGCGCTGGGTGGAGGTGGTGCAGGCGCTGCGCGCCCAGGGCGCCCAGGTCATCATCGAATGCGGCCCAGGCAAGGTGCTGGCCGGCATGGTCAAGCGCATCGAGCCCGAGGTGCAGGCCACCACCGTGTTCGACCCCGCATCGCTGGAAGAAGCCAAGAGGCTGGTGGCATGAAGACCTTCAACGAACAAGTGGCGCTGGTCACCGGCGCCTCGCGCGGCATCGGCCGCGGCATCGCCAGCGCGCTGGCTGCCCATGGCGTCAAGGTGATCGGCACCGCCACCACCGAGTCCGGCGCTGCCGCGATCACTGAAGCACTGGCGCCGCACGGCGGCCGGGGCATGGCCCTCAACGTCAACGACGCAGCGGCGGTGGAAGCCGCCGTCGACGCGCTGACCAAGGAATTCGGCGGCCTGCACATCCTCGTCAACAACGCGGGCATCACGCGCGACACGCTGGCCATGCGCATGAAGGACGAGGACTGGGATGCGGTGCTGGACACCAACCTCAAGGCCGTGTTCCGCACCAGCCGCGCGGTGATGCGCACGATGATGAAGCAGCGCTATGGCCGCATCGTCAACATCACTTCGGTGGTGGGCGCTTCCGGCAATGCCGGCCAGGCCAACTATGCGGCCGCCAAGGCCGGCGTGGCTGGCATGACGCGTGCCCTGGCCCGTGAGCTGGGCAGCCGCGGCATCACCGTGAACTGCGTGGCGCCGGGATTCATCGCCACCGACATGACCGAAGTGCTGCCCGAAGCGCAGAAAACCGCACTGCTGTCCCAGATTCCGCTGGGCCGGCTGGGTGCGGTGCAGGAAGTGGCCGATGCGGTCGTTTTCCTGGCATCGCCCGCGTCCGGCTACATCACCGGCAGCGAGCTGCATGTCAACGGCGGCATGTACATGAACTGATGGACCGGGTCGGCCCGACCGGACGCCCCCGCAGGCCCCGCCTGCAGGGCGCGTAAACTCCGGGCCGTTTTGTATGTTCCAGGAGGAGCGAATGAGCGATATCGAAGCCCGTGTCAAGAAGATCATTGCCGAACAACTCGGCGTGCCTGAGTCCGACGTCACCAACGAAAAGGCTTTCGTGGCCGACCTGGGCGCCGACTCCCTCGACACGGTCGAACTGGTGATGGCCCTCGAAGACGAGTTCGGCATCGAGATCCCCGACGAAGAAGCCGAGAAGATCACCACCGTGCAGCTGGCGATCGACTACGCGGTCAACCACCAGAAGGCCTGAGTCGGTTTCCATGACTCGTCGTCGCGTCGTCGTCACGGGCCTGGGGCTGGTCAGCCCGGTGGGCAACAGCGTGGCCGAAGGGTGGGCCAACCTGGTGGCCGGCCGTTCGGGCATCGCCAACATCACCAAGTTCGATGCGTCGGCCATGGCCTGCCGCTTCGCGGGTGAGGTCAAGGGCTTCAACATCGAGGATTACATCCCCGGCAAGGAAGCCCGGCACATGGACACGTTCATCCATTACGGGATGGCCGCTTCCATCCAGGCCGTGCAGGACTCGGGGATCCCCACCGGGGAAGCGCTCGACGAGCAGACGGCCGAGCGCATTGGTGTGCTCGTGGGTTCAGGCATCGGCGGCCTGCCGATGATCGAGCAGACCCACAAGGACTACACCGAACGCGGCCCGCGCCGGATTTCCCCGTTCTTCGTGCCCGCATCGATCATCAACATGATCTCGGGGCATGTGTCCATCAGGTACGGCTTCACCGGCCCGAACCTGGCGATCGTCACCGCCTGCACCACCGGCCTGCACTGCATCGGCGAGGCTGCGCGCCTGATCGAGTACGGCGACGTCGACGTGATGGTGGCCGGCGGTGCCGAATCCACGGTGTCGCCACTGGGCATTGGTGGCTTTGCGGCCGCACGTGCGCTGTCCACCCGCAACGATAATCCCGCTGCCGCGTCCCGCCCCTGGGACAAGGGCCGCGACGGCTTCGTGCTGGGCGAGGGCGGTGGCGCACTGGTGCTCGAGGAGTATGAGCATGCCAGGGCCCGCGGCGCCAAGATCTACGCCGAACTGATCGGCTACGGCATGGGAGCGGACGCGTTCCACATGACCGCGCCCAACGTCGACGGCCCCAAGCGGTCGATGCTGGCGGCGCTGCGCAACGCACGGATCGATGCT
>CAKZXL010000109.1 GCA_937883885.1 uncultured Aquincola sp.
CCCAGGCGGGCGCGGTTCTGTTCCAGGAAGTGGCCGCAGATCAGCAGCACGTCGCGGCCCCGCTCACGCAGCGGCGGCACCTGCAACGGGTACACGCTGAGCCGGTGGTAGAAGTCGGCACGCATGCGGCCGGCCTTCACTTCCTGCGCCAGGTGGCGGTTGCTGGCCGCGATCACGCGCACGTCCACATGGCGCTCGCGGTCGGAGCCCAGGCGTTGCAGCTGGCCGCTTTGCAGCACCCGCAGCAGCTTGGCCTGCACCGGCTTGGCCAGTTCGCCCACTTCATCCAGGAACAGCGTGCCGCCATGGGCGAGCTCGAACTTGCCGGCGCGGTCGGTGGTGGCGCCGGTGAAGGCACCCTTCACGTGGCCGAAGAGCTCGCTTTCCACCAGCGTGTCAGGCAGCGCCGCGCAGTTGATGCTGACCATGGGCTGCGCCGCGCGCGGCGAGGCGGCATGCAGCGCCTGGGCCACCAGTTCCTTGCCCACGCCGGTTTCGCCCTGGATCAGCACGCACAGGTCGCTGGCGCCCACCAGCGCGATTTCCTTGAGCAGCGCACGGTGGGCAGCGCTCTGGCCGATCAGGCGCTGGCCGGCCGGCTGGGCGGCCAGCCGGTAGCGCTCCACGCTGGTGGTGAGCTGGCCGATGCGCTCGGCCGCGGCCACGGTGGCGGCGGCCAGGGCCGCCAGCGTGTCCAGCAGCTTCAGGTCCACCTGATCGAAGCGCTGCGGCTGCAGCGCATCCAGCGTCAACAGGCCCCAGGGCCGGCCGTTGCCGTCGGCCAGGTGCAGCGCACAGCCCAGACAGTCGTGCACCGGCAGGTGGCCCTGCACGCCGTCCACCAGGCCATCGTAGGGGTCGGGCAGGTCGCACTCGGCCGCAAAGCGCAGCGGGCCGGGCGCTTCCAGCAGCTCGCGAAGGCGCGGGTGGTCGGCCACGCGAAAGCGCCGGCCCAGCGTGTCAGCGCTCAGTCCATCGGTGGCCATGGGCCGCAGCACCTCGCCTTCCAGCCGCAGCAGGGCCGCGGCGTCGCAGGGCAGCACGCTGCGCAGGCCCTGCAGCAGCCGGCGAAAGCGCTCGGACTCGGGCAGGTCACGCGACAGGTCGGCCACCAGGGGCACGATGGCATCCAGCCACTGGGAAGGCGTCATTTCGACCTCTTCTTGTCCGATTGACGCGATTGTCGCGCGGTCAGTTCGACTGCATCCCGCTGCAAGTGCTTGATTCATCATGCGCTGGCCCCTGGCTCGGCGATTGCGATGGGGGATTCGTCCCTCACGGAGAACCCCATGCTCACCGAAGCCCAACGCGCGATCGTCCGCGCCACCGTGCCGCTGCTTGAAACCGGCGGCCAAGCCTTGACCACCCACTTCTACCGGCTGATGCTGGCCGAGCACCCCGAGGTCCGCCCCCTGTTCAACGCTGCCCACCAGGCCAGCGGTGCCCAGCCGCGCGCACTGGCCAACGGTGTGCTGGCCTATGCGAAGAACATCGACCGGCTGGAGGCGCTGGGCCCGCTGGCGGCGCAGATCGTCAACAAACATGTGGCGTTGCAGGTGCTGCCCGAGCACTACCCCATCGTGGGCGGCTGCCTGCTGCGCGCCATCCGCGAGGTGCTGGGTGCCGACGTGGCCACCGACGGGGTGATCGCCGCCTGGGCCGCCGCCTACCAGCAGCTGGCCGACCTGCTGATCGGCGCCGAGGCGCAGCAGTACGACACGCTGGCCGCAGCGCCCGGCGGCTGGCGCGGCGCCCGGGACTTCCGCGTGATCGACAAGGTGCGCGAGAGCGACGAGATCACCAGCTTCCACCTGCTGCCGGTGGACGGCGGGCCGGTGGTCGATTTCCGCCCCGGTCAGTACATCGGCCTGCAGCTGGTGATAGCCGGGCAGGAGGTGCGGCGCAACTACTCGCTGTCGGCGGCGCCGAATGGCCGCAGCTACCGCATCAGCGTCAAGCGCGAGGTGGGCGGCGTGGTGTCCAACCACCTGCACGACCAGGTGCCGGCCGGCGACACGCTGGCGCTGTTTCCGCCGGCCGGCGAGTTCACGCTGGCCGCAGGCAGCCAGCGGCCGCTGGTGCTGATCAGCGGCGGCGTGGGCATCACGCCCACGCTGGCCATGCTGCAGGCGGCGCTGGCCGACGAGGCCGACACGCGGCCGATCCATTTCATCCACTGCGCGCGCCGGCCCGGCGTGCAGGCCTTCGGCGCCCAGGTGGATGCGCTGGCCGAGCAACACCCGCGGCTGCGGCGCTTTTACCTGTACGACGAAGCCGCGCCCGGCGACCACGCCACCGGCCGGCTGGACCAGCAACGCCTGCAAGCCTGGCTGCCCGCCGTGCCGGCCGAGGTGGAGGCGTACTTCCTGGGCCCGCAGCCCTTCATGCGCGAGGTCAAGCGGTCGCTGCGCGCGCTGGGCGTGCCCGCCGAGCAGATGCGTTACGAGTTTTTCGGGCCGGCGGGCAGTCTCGAGTGATCCTGTCGATCCGCTGCTGCCGGGCGCGATCTGGATGGAATACGGCGCGCTGACCTACTGCGAACGCGTGGCCGACGACGTGAAGCCCGGCATGGTGACCATCGGCGACACCGCCGGTTGACCGGCCGGCGGACGACGTTCGATGACCTGCGAGGTCGTTGAACGCCTGCGCCAGGCGCGCGAAGCTGGCGGCGCCGTCAACGAGGCGGCACCCACCAGGAGCAGACCATGACCGTCCTTGCCAGCACCCCGCCCGACACCAGCGCCCGCGCCCGCCAGCTGGCCGAGCGCTACATCGCCCTGTGGAACGAGACTGACCCCACGCGCCGCCGGCAGCTGCTGCAGGCGCTGTGGACAGAGGACGGCAGCTACGTCGACCCGATGATGCAGGCCCGGGGCCATGGCCAGATCGACGGCCTGATCGCCGCGGTGCAGCAGCGCTTTCCGGATTTCCGCTTCCGGCTGGCCGAGGGCAGCGCCGACGGCCATGGCGACCAGCTGCGCTTCTCGTGGCACCTGGGGCCCGCGGGCGTGGAAGCACCGATCAAGGGCACCGATTTCGCCACGCTCAACGGCGGCCGGCTGCAGACGGTCAGCGGCTTCATCGACGCGCTGCCCGAAGCGTGAGCGGCGCCACCATCGGCGACCTGCTGCGCGAGTGGCGCGCTCGCCGGCACCTGAGCCAGCTGGCGCTGGCGACGGAGGCCGACATTTCGCAGCGCCACCTCAGCTGCATCGAAAGCGGCAAGGCCGCCCCCAGCCGCGAGATGGTGCTGCGCCTGGCAGGCCGGCTGGACCTGCCGCTGCGCGAGCGCAATGCGATGCTGGTGACGGCCGGCTTTGCCCCGCTGTACGCCGAGCGCCCGCTGGACCACCCGGCGATGGCGCCGGCGCGCCGCGCCGTGCAAGCCGTGCTGCAGGCCCATGAACCCTGGCCGGCGCTGGCGGTGGACCGCCACTGGCAGCTGGTGGCCGCCAACCGCGTGCTGCCGGCGCTGCTGGCCGGCGCTAAGCCAGGGCTGCTGGCACCGCCGGTCAACGTGCTGCGGCTCAGCCTGCACCCGCAAGGGCTGGCGCCGCGCATCCTCAACCTGGCCCAGTGGCGCGCCCACCTGCTGGAGCGGCTGCGGCTGCAGATCCTGGCCACCGGCGATGCGGTGCTGGTGGAACTTCTGAAGGAATTGCAGGACTACCCCGCCCCGGCGCCGCAGGCCGACGAAGCCGACACCGGCGCCTGGGGCGGCATCGCGGTGCCGCTGCGCTTGGCCACGTCGGTGGGGCCGATGTCGCTGCTGTCCACCACCACCGTGTTCGGCACGCCGCGCGACGTGACGCTGGCGGAACTGGCGCTGGAAGCCTTCTACCCGGCGGACGAAGCGACCGCCGAGCGGCTGCGCGGGTTGGCAAGCAACAGCATGTAGGCGCAGGCCCACCCCTTGAATCGGCGTCAGCCGTCCCTATAATCCGCTTGCTAGCACTCGACACGCTTGAGTGCTAACACTCCAAAAGAGACCGACAGACGGGTTGGGGGCGCCTGCCGCCACGGCCCGTGAGCCCACCCAAAGTGTCATTGCACTAGGAGATCCC
>CAKZXL010000110.1 GCA_937883885.1 uncultured Aquincola sp.
CCTGGGCGCTGTTGATCGGCGGTCTGTTCGCCGCCTGGCTGCGCCGCGCGCTGCCGGGCGTGGACGCGGCCACCGCGCACTTTGCGGCGGCCATCGGCGGTGCCTCGGAAATGGCGGTGCTGGCAGAGCGGCACGGCGGCCGGGTGGATCTGGTGGCCGCCGCCCATTCGCTGCGCGTGCTGCTGGTGGTGCTGGTCATCCCCTTCGGCTACCAGGCCGCCGGGCTGCATGGGCTGGACGCGACACCGCTGGCGGTGCGCGCGGTCGACCCGGCGGGCCTGGCGCTGCTGGCGGCTGCCACCGCCGCCGGCAGCCTGCTGGTATGGCGGCTGGGCGTGCCCAATCCGTGGGTGCTGGGTTCGCTGGCGGTCGCGGCGGCGCTCAGCGGTGCGGGCGTGGAGCTGTCGGCGCTGCCCGGCTGGCTCAGCCATGCCGGCCAGCTGTCCATCGGCGTGGCGCTGGGCACGCGTTTCAACCGCAGCTTCATCCACACCGCGCCGCGCTGGCTGGCCGCAGTGGCCACCGGCACCCTGGCGATGATTGCCGCCTCAGGCGCCTTCGCCTGGCTGCTGGCGCGGCTGATCGAGCTGCACTGGGCCACCGTGCTGCTGGGCACCTCGCCCGGCGGCATCGCCGAGATGTGCATCACCGCCAAGGTGCTGCAGCTGGGCGTGCCGGTGGTCACCGCCTTCCACGTGGTGCGCTACGTGGCGGTGCTGCTGCTCACCGGGCCGATGTTCCGGCGGCGGCAGCAGCGGCTGGCCGGTGTGGGGGCCTGACGCGGTGGCCTAACGCGGTTGGGCCGGACGGCGGGCGCGGAACAGCTCGCTGATCGACACCTCGCGCGGGCCGGGCAGCACGCTGAAGGCATCGCCCGCGGCAATCTGCCCCGGCCGGTGCACCGCCAGGTAAAAGCCGCAAAAGCCCGACTGCCACATCATCTTGCCGGCCTGGCTGAAACCCAGCGCCGCATTCAGCTTGGAGCACGGAAAGCGCGGCTCGCTCACCACCAGGGCGCAGCCCGGCAGTTCCAGCCGGTCGCCGATCCATGCCTGCGACTCCAGCAGGCCACGCAGCGTCAGGTTTTCGCCCAACAGGCCCGGCGGCGGCGCCTCGTTCCAGAGGCCCACGCGGGCCTGCGCCTGCACCGTCTGCCAGAACGGATAGTGCTCGGCCGGGTACGCATACACCGCCTTGGCGATGCCGCCGTGCACCGTCATGTCGGCCTGCTCGTCGCCTTCCAGGCCGGCGCTGCGCACTTGCACCGGGCCCGTTTGCGGCGTTTTGAGGAAGCCGCTGGCCACGGGTCGGCCGCCCACCAGCAGGGGCTGCGCACGCCCGACATTGACGGCTTCGACGGTTCCAGACGGTTGCATATCTCTATGACAGTTGTGCATAACCTCCCGCAGGTGGGTGGTTACGGCGGGATTACACTCGAATTGAAATGCCTAGGGAGGCAGCAGCGCGATCCGCTGTACCTCGATGAAACTTCGGGCCGCCAGCGCGGCTCTTTTCATCTGGCGTCCACTTTCACGCCGCGGCATGCGGCGAGCCCCGAGCGTCCCACCGGTTGCCCCGAGGCTGGCCACATCCCGTTTTTGCAATCGACGATTGGAGTAGCCATGAACAGTCCCGTGATGGGAGGCCTGCGCCTCAACGTACCCGCCTGGGTCAAGCACGACCGCCTGGTCAGTTGGGTGGCCGACATTGCCGCCCTCACGCAGGCCGCCGACGTCTATTGGTGCGACGGCTCGGAAGAAGAGTATGACCGCCTGTGCGCGCAGCTCGTGGCTGCCGGCACCTTCCGCAAGCTCAACCCCGAGCTGCGCCCCAACAGCTACCTGGCCTGGAGCGACCCGGGCGACGTGGCCCGCGTGGAAGACCGCACCTTCATCTGCAGCCAGAAGAAGGAAGACGCCGGCCCCACCAACAACTGGACCGACCCGGCCGAGATGCGCGCGCTGCTGCAAACCGGCGACAACGCGCTGTTCAAGGGCGCGATGAAGGGGCGCACGCTGTACGTGGTGCCGTTCTCGATGGGCCCGCTGGGCTCGCCCATCGCCCACATCGGCGTCGAGCTGAGCGACAGCCCCTACGTGGCCGTGAACATGCGCCTGATGACCCGCATGGGCCGCGCGGTGCTGGACGTGCTGGGCAGCGACGGCGAATACGTGCCCTGCGTGCACACCGTGGGCGCCCCGCTGGAGCCGGGCCAGAAGGACGTGTCCTGGCCCTGCAACGCCACCAAGTACATCGTGCACTACCCCGAGACGCGCGAGATCTGGAGCTACGGCTCGGGCTACGGCGGCAATGCGCTGCTGGGCAAGAAGTGCTTTGCGCTGCGCATCGCCAGCACCATGGGCCGCGACGAAGGCTGGCTGGCCGAGCACATGCTGGTGCTGGGCGTCACCAATCCGCAAGGCGTCAAGCGCCATGTGGCCGCTGCCTTCCCCAGCGCCTGCGGCAAGACCAACTTCGCGATGCTGATTCCGCCGGCCGGCTTCGAAGGCTGGAAGGTCACCACCATTGGCGACGACATCGCCTGGATCAAGCCGGGTGCCGACGGCCGCCTGTACGCCATCAACCCGGAGGCCGGCTACTTCGGCGTGGCACCGGGCACCAACGACCTGACCAACCCGAACTGCATGGCTTCGCTCCGGCGCGACGTCATCTTCACGAACGTGGCGCTGACCGACGACGGCGACGTGTGGTGGGAAGGCATGACCGACACGCCGCCCGCGCACCTGGTGGATTGGCAAGGCAAGGACTGGACGCCGCAGAGCGCCAAGCAGGCCGACGGCAAGCTGCGGCCGGCCGCGCACCCCAACGCCCGCTTCACCGTGGCCGCCACCAACAACCCGGTGCTCGACCCCGAGTGGGACAACCCGGCCGGCGTGGCGATCGACGCCTTCATCTTCGGTGGCCGCCGCTCCACCACCGTGCCGCTGGTGACCGAAGCACGCAACTGGGTCGACGGCGTGTACATGGCCGCCACCATGGGCTCGGAAACCACCGCTGCGGCCGCCGGCCAGCAGGGCGTGGTGCGCCGCGACCCGTTCGCGATGCTGCCGTTCATGGGCTACAACATGAGCGACTACTTCCGCCACTGGCTGGACCTGGGCGCCAAGCTGCAGGGCTCCGGCGCCAAGCTGCCGGGCATCTTCTGCGTCAACTGGTTCCGCAAGGGCGCCGACGGCAAGTTCGTCTGGCCCGGCTACGGCGAGAACATGCGCGTGCTGAAGTGGATCCTGGAGCGCGTGGACGGCCAGGCCCAGGGCGAAGAGCATGTGTTCGGCATCAGCCCGCGCTACGAAGACCTGAGCTGGAACGGCCTGGCCTTCTCGCAGGCGCAGTTCCAGAGCGTGATCGGCATCGACGCCACCGCCTGGCAGCAGGAGCTGGCGCTGCACACCGAGCTGTTCGACAAGCTGGCCTACCACCTGCCGGCCGAGCTGACCGAGACCAAGCAGCGCCTGGAAAAGCGCCTGGCCGCCTGATCAGGCCACCGCCGGTCGCGGGTTCGGCACAAAGCCGAACCGCGCCGGCATCTGCGCATACGGCAGCTCGTTCACCGACCACGTGCCGTTGTCCACCAGGCTGGCGGCGGCCTCCACGTCCAGGCTGTGCAGCAGCCCCAAGCCCAGGTCGGTGTCGATGAACAGCCGGCCCGCTTCATCCATCCACGCGCTGGTGTAAGCGGCCGGC
>CAKZXL010000111.1 GCA_937883885.1 uncultured Aquincola sp.
CCGGAGCCGAGGCATGGACCTGCAGCGGTGTGACTCGCCGCAAGAAGATTCCACGCTCAGGCCAACTTAGGTGACGCAACCACTCAGCGAAGCCAAAACCGTACGCCCGGAGTTGTGCCGGCGGGGGCCGGCGGTTCGTGCCATCGTGAAACGGCCGGCGTCCCGTGACTATGCCCGACGACTCGACGATTCAGGCGGCCAACTGCTGAACGCCTCGGCCAGCCCGCTTGGCTGAATAGAGGGCGCCGTCGGCGCGTTCGATCAGGCGGGCGACTGTCTCATTGTCCTTGGCCCCCGCCGCAACGCCTATGCTGGCGCCAATCTGCAGAATGTGGCCATCGATCGTGAACGGCCGCTGAGCCGCCTCAACGATCTTGGCCGCGACGGCCTGGGCGTGCGACGCGACTCGCACACTGTGCAGCAGAACCACGAACTCATCGCCGCCGATTCGCGCCACAAAGTCCGACGGCCGGACCAGGCCGCGCAGGCGCTCGGCAAACTGCCGCAGCAGTTTGTCGCCGACCGGGTGGCCGAATGTGTCGTTGACCGGCTTAAAATTGTCCAGGTCAAGGTACAGCAGCGCCAGACCGGTCCCTGAGCCCGAGCTGTGGGCCTTGGAGATGTGGCGCTCGAAGCCCGCCCGGTTGTGCAGACCGGTCAATGCGTCCCGCTCGCTCAGGTCTGTCAGCCGCATCTCATTGTCCCGATGGACGCTGATGTCGTGCAGCACGCCGACAAACCCGTCCACCTCCGCGCCCTCGAGGTACGTCGGCACATAGGTCACGGCAAAGTGCTGGAGTCGCCCGTCGACGTGGTAGTCCCGCTCAAAGCTGACCGATTCCCCTAGCAGGACGCGATCGATTGACGGCTGCACCCGGAGATAGTCCCACGGGCCGAGCACCTCCGCTACCGACCGTCCAACGATCGCCTCGCGACGTGCACCAAGCCAACGCTCGTAGGCGGTGTTGACGAAACGGTACTTCTGATCGGCGCCAACCACTGCTACGCAGGCCGGGATCGACTCCGCAATGGAACGCAACGTCGCCGCTTGTCTCTGTGCGTCGCGGCGCGCCTCGACCTTGGACGACTCGTCGCGCATCACAGCCGAGAAACGAGCTACCCTGCCCGAGCCATCGCGGTGCGCGATCACTAGGTGGCTGACCGGCACGACACGCCTGCCGGCCACGAGCACCGTCGTGTCGCCGATCCACCATCCGCGTTTGCGCACCGCGGGCAGTACTGTGTCGGCGAACAGGCGGTTGGTCTCGTCGGTATGGAACTGCGCAAAATTCAGGCCGTTCAGCGAGGAGTCGCCGACCATGTCCAGCGCACGCCGGGCAGCGCCGTTGAGGTAGGTGATGGCGCCAGTGCGGTCGGTCTGAACGACCAGGTCCTCGGTGCTCTCAACGATAGCCGTGAGTTCGCGCAGCGACTGCTGTGCGGCATCGCGCTCGGTGATGTCCACGCCGATCGTGAACACGCCACGCAGGACGCCGGCCGCGTCGACATCTGGGATCAGTTGCTTATCAATCCGGCGGCGCGCGCCGGCCACGTCATCGTCGAACTCGAACCGCTGAGGCAGTCCTCGCAGCGCCGCTGCCATAGGGCCTTCGATGGCCGGATCTGCTGCCCCGGTGATCTCGGCCGTTGTGCGGTTCAGCAATTCGTCGCGCGGCCGGCCGAAGCGGCGGCACAGCGCGTCATTCATGAAGCGGAAGTGGCCGTTGGCATCGACGTAACCGATGCGCACCGGGAGGGAGTCGGTCAGACGGCGGACGAATTGCTCGCTCGCAAGCAGCCTCTCTTGCAGGAGATGCCGCTCGGTGATGTCCTGCAACGCGCCGACCAACCGCACTGGTGTCCCATCCTCGAATTCCACTTCGCCGACAGCCCGAACCCAGAGGTGCCTGCCGAGGGCGGTGGTAAACGGCAGTTCAAGATCCCAGGGTTTGCCGTCGCGCATGCCTACAGCGACTGCGGACTCGAGCTTCGCTCGGGCCTCCGGCGCGTAAAACGCGATGGCTGCTTCGAGCGTGGGGCGGTAGTCGTCCGGCACCTCGTGGATGCGACGGGTCTGCGCTGACCAGACCAGCGTGCCGGTCTCAACGTCGAGTTGCCATCCACCGACGCCGGCGGCACGCCCCGTGCGATCAAGGAGCGACTCGCGTTCGCGCAGAGCGTGTTCGGCGTGAACCCGGTCGGTGACATCTCGGCCAACGGAATGCAGCAGCGGCCGACCGTGATCGTCAGGTTGAACGCTGTTCGTCCACTCGATCCAGCGTTCGCGTCCATCGATCCCGATGACCCGGTTCTCGGCCTGCTCACGGCGGCCGGTGTTCAGCACGCGATCGATGCGGCGGCGGACGGCTTGCCGTTCGTCAGGCGGAATCTTGTCAAACAGGTTGGTGCCAACAAGGTCGCCGACGGTGCACCCATGGTGACGCGCGTACGCGGCGTTCAGGTACACCAACTCGCCGTTCGGCTTCGCAAGCGACACCAGCTCCCCCTGGCGCTCGACCAAAGCCTCGTAGCGAGCCTTTTCGGCGGCGAGCTCGTGCGTGAGGCGCTCGGCGGCCTCCAGCGCCTGCTCGATGGAACGCTGGCGCATCCGCAGCACTTCGCTCGCCAGTCCAGCGAGCATCACCAGCTTGCGTCGCTGTGCATCGCTCAGGCGGTGCGGCTTGAAGTCAATCACACACAAAGTGCCCACGGCACTGCCGGTGCCGACTCGCAGGGGCGCTCCGGCATAAAAGCGAATCGCCGGGTCCGCTTGGACAAGCGGGTTGTCGCGAAAGCGGGGATCAAGCGTGGCGTCGCCCACCTCGAGAACGTCGTTTTGTGCGATGGCGTGGGCACAGAAGGCGTCCCGCCTCGGCGTTTGTCGGGCCGCGATTGGGCCGACGACAGCTTTGAACCATTGGCGATCGCCGTCGACGAGGCTGACCAATCCCAGCGGAACGCCGCAGATCTCCGCCGCCAAGCGGGCGAGGCTGTCGAAAGCCGGCTCCGGATCGGTGTCGAGCACCCGCAGTGCGCGCAGTTGCTCGAGCCGGGCCGGCTCATCGGCTGGGGTGGGTGGAATCAGCTGCATGGGCATACGACGGCGTCGCGGCACGAGACGCCGCTAATCGATCATGGTGCGAGCGGATTCAGGCCATTCCTCCGGGAAGACAGGCTTTTGCGCCTGTTTTTCTGGCCATGGGCCACAACGCCCCAAGCATGCGCCGAGAAATCGAGGACCCGCGTATCCGCACATCCATGAGCCAAGAGACCCAAGTACCTCTGCACCACCCGGGTGCGCGGAGGCCCGTTGCGTCAAGTCAGTGGATCAGCCAACGCAGCAGAACGCCGCGCGGGGGGAGCAGACCGTAGCCGCGGCCAGCAAGCTGAGGAAGGAAGCCGTGGGCCTGGCAGAGCACGCGGCGCGCGCTGAATGGTCGCCCGAGCAAGACCCCAAGCGCCCTCAATTGAGCGTCGCGTCGCTCAGATGAAGCACGCTGCGCTCGATCGATTGAAGGAGCTTCCGGCTCAGAAGCAGTCATCAGGCTACCTTGGGCGAGGCCCGCGAGCAGAGCGCGCTTCACTGCGGGCAATTCCAAAAGAAGCGTCATGCTTCGTGTTCACCTCACGTGCGGCGGTGAGGCCGCCGCCAAGCGCCGGCGCGGTCAGCGCTTGGTCGAGGCTCCTGGTCGCCGGAGCGAGCGGCTTGGACGCCGCGAGCATCGCTTCGAAGACCGCTTTGGCGTTCGGAAGCTGGTTCCCTTCGACCATCGGGATGGCCTTCTCTTGGCGAACGACAAGGGTCACGGGTCCATTGAGCCGAACCAGCTCTACCGCCTGATGGCGAAGCGGCGCCCCGACGACACGTGAGTGGTTGGCGCGCAGCAGTGCTCCAAGGCGATCGAAGTAGTAGCCCTTGGTGACTTCGACCGTGCCGGCCTCCGCTCGAAAGTCGATGAGTTCGATGCGACTAGCCTGATCGACGCCCATCAACCCCTCCCGTCCCTCTGGCGACATTACCGGTGTTGAAGTGCTCACAACGACTCCGTCCACGGCAATGAGTGGCTGAACCGACCCGGTGCGCACCAGAGTCGCCTCCTGGCTAACCAGGAGCTCGGGTGCTCCCGGGAGCAGCCTCTTGGGAGTCGCTCCCACGCGTCTCTCAAGTGCAGCCTTGCGAGCGACCTCCTCGTCGGAAAGCGACGCAGGCTGCCGCACATACCTGTCGACCCACGCGACGGCCGCGCGGAAGGCGCCGGCATACGGCAATCTGTTCAGCCAATCGAAGGTTGACTCGTCG
>CAKZXL010000112.1 GCA_937883885.1 uncultured Aquincola sp.
AGGCGGCCGCGCGCGCGCCAGGGCAGCTCGGGGTGGTCTTCATCGGCATCGACATCGGCAATGGCGGGCGGGGGCAGCGCCTCGGCCACGTCGGCCAGCGTGCTTGCATCCATGGCATGCGTCTTCAAGCAGGTTCTCCTCACAGGCGTCGCAGCGCCGCAGTGTCGCGGCAGGGGGGCGAGATTGCGTCATGCATATGACGGACCGTGGCCCGCCGCCTCGGGTTTGTCCGCAGGGAATCGGGCTTCCGTGCGGCACCACCCCTCCCTAAAATTCACCGACCGGTCGGTATATCAATTCAAGCCCATGGCCCCAGCAACTACGTTCCCTTCATCGTCGGCCGCCGAGCGCAACGCGCAACAGACGGCCGAATTCGTGCGTGACGGGATGCTGCGCAACGACCGGGCCTCTCGTGCGCTGGGCATGGAGGTTACCGCGATCGGCCCGGGCACCGCCACGGTCACGATGACGGTGCGCGACGACATGTTGAACGGCCACGACATCTGCCATGGCGGGCTGATGACCACGCTGTGCGATTCAGCCTTTGCTTTCGCCTGCAACGCCTACAACGAACTCACGGTGGCCTCGGGCTTTGCCATCGACATCGTGGCACCGGCGCGCCTGGGCGACGTGCTCACCGCCCGCTGCACCGAACAGGCCAAGGCCGGCCGCACCGGCGTGTACGACGTGGAGTTGAGCAACCAGCGCGGCGAGCGTCTGGCCCTGTTCCGTGGCCGCTCGTACACCGTGCGCGGCAAGCCGGCCGTGGCCGGCTGAGGCCCGTCTTCCCGTTTCTTTGCGCACAGTCGGCCGCCGCGGCGCGGCCCAGGAGTTCAAGCATGCCCGTGATGAAGCCCGCCCCCGGTGACCTGGAGCCGATCGAAACCGCCAGCGCCGACGAACTGCAGTCGCTGCAAGTGCAGCGGCTGAAGGCCACGCTGCAGCATGCCTACGACCATGTGCCGCACTACAAGGCGGCTTTCGATGCCAAGGGTGTGCACCCGTCCGACTGCCGCACGCTGGCCGACCTGGCCAAGTTCCCCTTCACCACCAAGAAGGACCTGCGCGACCACTACCCCTTCGGCATGTTCGCGGTGCCGCGTGAGCAGGTGGTGCGGGTGCATGCCTCGTCCGGCACCACGGGCAAACCCACCGTGGTGGGCTACACCCAGCGCGACATCGACACCTGGGCCGACCTGGTGGCCCGCAGCATCCGCGCGGCCGGTGGCCGGGCTGGCGACATGGTGCACATCGCCTATGGCTACGGCCTGTTCACCGGCGGGCTGGGCGCGCATTACGGTGCCGAGCGGCTCGGTTGCACCGTGGTGCCGATGAGCGGTGGCCAGACCGAGAAGCAGGTGCAGCTGATCACCGACTTCCAACCCGACATCATCATGGTCACGCCCAGCTACATGCAGGTGATCGTGGAAGAGATGAAGCGCCAGGGCCTGGACCCGGCGGCCAGCTCGCTGAAGGTGGGCATCTTCGGTGCCGAGCCCTGGACCGAAGCGATGCGCCGCGACATCGAGACCAGCGCCGGCCTGGCGGCGGTGGACATCTACGGCCTGTCCGAAGTCATGGGCCCCGGCGTGGCCAGCGAATGCGTGGAAACGCAGGACGGCCCGGTGATCTGGGAAGACCACTTCTACCCCGAGATCATCGACCCGGAGACCGGCGAAGTGCTGCCCGACGGCAGCGAGGGCGAGCTGGTGTTCACTACCCTCAGCAAGGAAGCGCTGCCCGTCATCCGCTACCGCACCCGCGACCTGACGCGGCTGCTGCCGCCTACCGCGCGCAGCATGCGCCGCATGGGCAAGATCGTCGGCCGCAGCGACGACATGCTGATCATCCGCGGCGTCAACCTGTTCCCCACCCAGGTGGAAGAACTGGTGCTGGCCCATGGCCAGCTGGGCGGCCAGTACCAGCTGGTGATCACCCGCGAAGGCACGCTCGACGAAGTGGAAGTGCGCTGCGAGATGCTGCCCGAGGCCGATGCCTCGGAGGCCAACTGCCAGACCGTGGCCCGCCAGCTGCAGCAGCGCATCAAGACGCTGATCGGCGTCAGCACCCGTGTCAACGTCGGGCTGCCGGGCAGCATCGAACGCACGCTGGTGGGCAAGGCCCGCCGCGTGATCGACCGCCGCGCGCGCTGACCGATGGCCCGCACCCGAGCCGCCACCTACGACGACCAGCGCGAGCACATCCTGGCGCAGGCGGCGGCCTTGTTCGCGCACCAGGGCTACCCGGGCACCAGCATGAACCAGGTGGCTGCGGCCTGCGGCGTGTCCAAGGCCACGCTGTACCACTACATGCGCGACAAGTCCGAGCTGCTGGCGCAGATCGCGCAGGGCCACGTCGGCCGGCTGGAGGCGCTGGTGGCCGAGGTGGGCGCGATGGCGCTGCCGGCCGAGCAGCGGCTGCGCCTGCTGATCAGCCGCTTCGTGCAGGAGTACGCCAGCGCCCAGAACCAGCACCGGGTGCTGACCGAGGACGTGAAGTTCCTCGACCCCGAGGCGCACCAGCAGGTGCTGGACGGCCAGCGCCGCGTGGTGCAGGCCTTTGCCCGCACGCTGGTGGAGGTGCGGCCGGCCCTGGCCCAACAGCAGCTGGACAAGCCGCTGACCATGCTGCTGTTCGGCATGATCAACTGGATGTTCACCTGGCTCAAGCCCGACGGCGTGCTCAACCACGAGGCCATGGCCCCGCTGGTGGCCGACCTGTTCTTCGGTGGCCTGCATGCGGTCCATGCACCGCAGCCAGCGCCACGTGTTCCGCGTTCCACCATCCATCCCAAGGAGACAGCACGATGAAGTATTTCAAGCACACGCTCGTGGCCGGCGCGCTGGCCCTGGCCGGCCTGGCCGCGCAGGCCGACATCACCGTCGGCGTCACCGTCTCGGCCACCGGGCCGGCCGCTTCGCTGGGCATCCCCGAGAAGAACACCATCGAGCTGATGCCCAAGCAGATCGGCAACCAGAAGGTGACCTACATCGTGCTGGACGATGCCTCGGACACCACCACCGCCGTGACCAATGCGCGCAAGCTGATCACCGAGCACAAGGTGGACGTGCTGCTGGGCTCCACCGTCACGCCCAACTCGCTGGCGATGATCGACGTGGCCGCCGAGAGCAGCACGCCGATGATCTCGATGGCGGCCTCGGCCCGCATCGTCGAGCCGCTGAGCGACCCCAAGCGCAAGTGGGTGTTCAAGACCCCGCAGAACGACATCATGATGGCCGTGGCCATCGCCCAGCACATGGCGGCCAACGGCGTGAAGTCGGTCGGCTTCATCGGCTTTGCCGATGCCTACGGCGAAGGCTGGTTGCAGGAGTTCCAGAAGGCCGCGGGCATCAAGCAGCTGAACCTGGTGGCCACCGAGCGCTACAACCGCAGCGACACCTCGGTCACCGGCCAGGTGCTCAAGCTGGTGTCGGCGCGTCCTGACGCCATCCTGATCGCCGGCTCGGGCACGCCCGCCGCGCTGCCGCAGAAGGCACTGAAGGAGCGCGGCTTCGCCGGCAAGATCTACCAGACCCATGGCGTGGCCAACAACGACTTCCTGCGCGTGGGCGGCAAGGACGTGGAAGGCACGCTGCTGCCCGCCGGCCCGATGCTGGTGGCTTCGCAGCTGCCGGCCGGCCACCCGGTCAAGAAGAGCGCCACCGACTACGTCACCGCCTACGAGGCCAAGTTCGGCAAGGGCTCGGTGTCCACCTTCGGCGGCCACGCCTGGGACGCCGGCCTGCTGATGCAGGCCGCCGCCACCGAGGCGCTGAAGAAGGCCCAACCCGGCACGCCGGCCTTCCGCGCCGCGCTGCGCGACGCGCTGGAACAGGTGAAGGACCTGCCCGGCGCCCACGGCGTGTTCAACATGTCGCCCACCGACCATGCGGGCCTGGACCAGCGTGGCCGTGTGATGGTCACGATCAGCAACGGCACGTGGAAGTTCTTGAGCGAGTGATCTGACCCATGGACTTCCAGATTGCCCTGATGCTGGGCCAGGACGGCATCGTCAACGGTGCCATCTACGGGTTGTTGGCCTTGACGCTGGTGCTCGTGTTTTCGGTCACCCGCGTGATCTTCATCCCTCAGGGCGAGCTGGTGGCCTTTGGTGCGCTGTCGATGGCCGCGCTGCAGCTGGGCAAGACACCGCCCACGCTGTGGCTGGGCGTCGGCCTGGGGCTGGCGATGCTGGCCATGGAAGGCTGGCGCGCCGCCCGCGGCCGGCCGGTGGAGTGGGGCAGCACGCTGCTGTGGGCGGTGGTGCTGCCCGGCATCGCCGCGGTGTGGTCGCTGCTGGCCCGGCCCACGGGCCTGGCTGCGCAAACCGTGCTCACGCTGCTCATCGTCACGCCGCTGGGCCCCTTGCTGTACCGCACCGCCTACCGGCCGCTGGCCAATGCCACGGTGCTGATGCTGCTCATCGTCTCGGTGGCGCTGCACGGTGTGCTGGTGGGCCTGGGCCTGCTGTTCTTCGGCGCTGAAGGTTCACGCACGCCGGCCTTCTCCGAGCTGCGCTTGGACCTCGGCGGCATTCCGCTCACCGGCCAGTCGCTGGTGGTGGTGGGCGTGGCCGCGCTGCTGATGCTGGGCATGTACCTGTTCTTCGAGCGCAGCATCGTCGGCAAGGCGCTGCGTGCCACCGCCATCAATCGCACCGGCGCGCGGCTGATGGGCATTCCCACCGAGCTGGCGGGCGACTTCAGCTTCGCGCTGGCGGCGCTCATCGGCGCCATCTCGGGCCTGCTCATCGCGCCGATCACCACCGTGTACTACGACACCGGCTTCTTGATCGGCCTCAAGGGCTTCGTGGCCGCCATCATCGGCGCGCTGGCCAGCTATCCGCTGGCGGTGGTGGGGGCACTGCTGGTGGGCTTGCTGGAGGCCTTCTCGTCGTTCTGGGCGAGTGCTTTCAAGGAGGTCATCGTCTTCACGCTGATCATTCCGGTGCTGTGGTGGCGTTCGCTGCGCACGCGCCATGTCGAGGAGGACGAGTGATGCGTCGCCTGTTGCCGCTCGTGTTCGTGGGGCTGCTGGCGCTGGGGCTGGCACTGCTGCCCGAGTTCCAGGTCACCCTGGTCAACAACATCGGCCTCTATGCACTGGTGGCCATCGGCCTGGTGATGATGACCGGTGTGGCCGGCATGACCTCCTTTGGCCAGGCTGCCTTCGTGGGCCTGGCGGCTTATGCCACCGGCTGGCTGGGCACGGCCGGCGCGCAGCTGCTGGGCCTGGCCGGCTCGCCGCTGCTGCCCTGGCTGGGCCTGCTGCTGGGCCTGGCCGTGGCCGGCGGCGTGGCCTGGGTGCTGGGCGCGGTCACGCTGCGCCTGTCGGGCCACTACCTGCCGCTGGGCACCATCGCCTGGGGCCTGAGCCTGTACTTCCTGTTCGGCAACCTCGAGTTCCTGGGCGGCCACACCGGCATGGGCGGCATCCCGCCGATCGAGCTGGGCTCGCTGTCGCTGGTCACGCCCCGCCCGCTGGGCGTGCTCATCTGGGCCGTGGTGCTGCTGGCGCTGTGGGCGCTGTCCAACCTGCTGGACAGCCGTGAGGGCCGCGCCATCCGCTCGCTCAAGAGCGGCCGGGTGATGGCCGAGTCGATGGGCATCGACACCGGCCGCTACCGCCTGCAGGTGTTCGTGCTGGCGGCGCTGCTGGCGGCGCTGTCGGGCTGGCTGTATGCGCACCAGCAGCGCTTCATCAATCCCACGCCGTTCAACCTCCACATCGGCATCGAGTACCTGTTCATGGCCGTGGTCGGCGGCGCCGGCCACCTGTGGGGCGCGGTGCTGGGCGCGGCCCTCATCACGCTGATGAAGGAACAGCTGCAGGACTGGCTGCCCCGCCTGCTGGGCGCCAGCGGCCAGTTCGAGGTGGTGGTGTTCGGCCTGCTGATGCTGCTGGTGCTGCAGCGTTATGCCGACGGCCTGTGGCCCACGCTGTCGTCGCTCGCGGCGCGGCTGCTGCCAGGTTTGAAGGCGCAACCGGCCGCGGTCACCGGCCCAGATGCCGCGGCGCTGCCGCAGCCCGCGTTGCCGCCGCGCGGCACGACGCTGCTGGCCGCGCGTGAAGTCACCAAGCGCTTCGGCGGGCTGGTGGCCAACCACAAGGTGGCGCTGGACGTGCGCGCGGGCGAGGTGCATGCGCTCATCGGCCCCAACGGCGCGGGCAAGAGCACCTTCTTCAACATGATCTCGGGCGTGGACGATCCCACCGAAGGCGAGGTGCGGCTGATGGACATGCCGATGGTGGGCCAGCCTTCGCGCGCCTTCGCCGCCCGTGGCATGGGCCGCACCTTCCAGCATGTGCGCCTGCTGAAGGAACGCAGCGTGCTGGACAACGTGGCCCTGGGCGCCCACCGCCGGGGCCGCAAGGGCTGGTTCGCGGCCATGCTGCGGCTGGACCGCGCCGAAGAAGCCGCGCTGCTGGCCGAGGCGCGCCGCCAGATCGAGCGTTGCGGCCTGGGCGCCTACATGAACGACGCCGCCGGCTCGCTGCCGCTGGGCGCGCAGCGCATCGTCGAGATCGCCCGCGCGCTGGCCGGCGCGCCCTGCGTGCTGCTGCTGGACGAGCCCGCCGCCGGGCTGCGCCACAAGGAAAAGCACCAGCTGGCCGAACTGCTGTCGCAGCTGCGGCAGGAAGGGCTGTGCATCCTGATCGTCGAACATGACATGGAGTTCGTGATGAACCTGGCCGACCGCATCACCGTGCTCGACTTCGGGCAGGTGATCTCCCATGGCACGCCCGCGCAGGTGCAGCGCGACCCCAAGGTGCTGGAGGCCTACCTGGGCGGCGCCGACGACCTGGCCGGCGCTGCGCTGGCCGAGAAGGCGGCGGCATGAGCGAACCCTTGCTGAAACTGCGCGACTTCTGCGTCTCCTACGGCCCCGTGGAGGCGCTGCACCAGGTCAACCTGGACGTGCGCGAAGGCGAGATCGTCACCGTCATCGGCCCCAACGGCGCGGGCAAGACCACGCTGCTCAGCGCGGCCATGGGCCTGCTGCCTTCGCAAGGGCAGCTGCAGTTCAACGGCCAGCCCATCCAGCGCCCCACGGTGGAAGCCATGGTGGCCCGCGGCGTGGGCCTGGTGCCCGAAAAGCGCGAGCTGTTCGGCGAGATGAGCGTGGAAGACAACCTGCTGCTGGGTGGCTTTGCCCAGTGGCGCCGCGGCCAGCGCGACCAGGCCGCACGCATGCAGGAGGTGTTCGAGATCTTCCCGCGGCTGAAGGAACGCCGCGCCCAGCTGGCGGCCACGCTGTCGGGCGGTGAGCGGCAGATGCTGGCCATCGGCCGCGCGCTGATGGCCCGGCCCAAGCTGCTGATGCTGGACGAGCCTTCGCTGGGCCTGGCGCCGCTGATCGTGCGCGAGGTGCTGCTGGTGGTGGCGCGGCTGCGCACCCTGGGCGTCTCGGTGCTGCTGGTGGAGCAGAACGCCCGCGCCGCGCTGCAGGTGGCCGATCGTGCCTATGTGCTGGAGATGGGCGCCGTGGCCATCGAAGGCGAGGCCCGCACGCTGGCCCACGACCCGCGCATCGTCGAGGCCTACCTGGGCCTGGGCGGTGCGGCTCGCGCCGCAGCCTGACTCACAGTGGGCTGGCTATTGCCGGCTTGCCCGATGATGTGGCGATGAATGACATCGAACAGGTAGGCGCCGTGGTCATCGGCGCCGGCGTGGTGGGCCTGGCGGCCGCGCGCGCACTGGCCCGCGCGGGGCATGAAGTAGTGGTGCTGGAAGCACTGGACGCCATCGGCACCGTCACCAGCGCCCGCAACAGCGAAGTGATCCATGCCGGGCTGTACTACCCGCCGGGCTCGCTCAAGGCGCAGTGGTGTGTGCAAGGGCGCGAGCGGCTCTACGCCTACTGTGCCGAGCGTGGCATTGCCCACCGCCGCTGCGGCAAGCTGGTGGTGGCCACCCAGCCCGGGCAGGAAGACTACCTGCACAAGCTGCTGAGCCAGGCCCAGGCCAATGGCGTGGACGATGCCGTGCTGGTCAGCGGCGCGGCCGCCCGCGCGATGGAGCCGGCGCTGCAGGCCACGGCCGCCTTGCATTCACCGTCCACCGGCATCGTCGACAGCCATGGCTTGATGCTGGCCCTGCGCGGCGAGGCCGAGGACCATGGCGCGATGCTGGCCTTCCACAGCCCGGTGCTCGCTGGCCGCATCACGCCGCAAGGCATCGAGCTGGACGTGGGCGGCGAGCAGCCGATGCGCTTGCGGGCCCGTGTGGTGGTCAACAGCGCCGGCCTGGCCGCACCTGCGGTGGCCGCGCGCATCGAGGGGCTGGACCCGGCTCGGTTGCCGCCGGCCCATTACTGCAAGGGCAGCTACTTCTCGCTGGCCGGCGCGGCGCCGTTCTCGCGCCTGATCTACCCGGTGCCCGAAGCCGCCGGCCTGGGCGTGCACCTGACGCTGGACCTGGGCGGACAGGCCCGCTTCGGCCCCGACACCGAATGGCTGCCCGACGATGCGCCGATCGACTACCGCGTCGACCCCCGCCGCAGCGACGGCTTTTATGCCGAGATCCGCCGCTACTGGCCGGCCCTGCCCGACGGCGCGCTGCAGCCGGCCTACAGCGGCGTGCGGCCCAAGATCCAGGCTGCTGGCGAGCCGGCCCACGACTTCATGCTGCAGGGCCCGGCGCAGCATGGCGTGCCGGGGCTGGTGAACCTCTTCGGCATCGAATCGCCGGGGCTCACCTCGGCGGTGGTGATCGGCGAGGCGGTGCAACAAGCGGTGGCCGATTGAAGGGTTTTCGCTGAGGCTGGCCCATGCGGGGCCGGCATAACGTGGGGGCGTACCGATCCCCACCTCAGCCGCAGGAGACAAACACATGGCCAAGATGCCGTTCGACCAGGAAGCCCTGATCCAGACCCTTGCCGATGCCGGCGCCCAGCAGGGCGAGCAGGCCCGCAAGGCGGTGTACGACGCCACGCTCAAGGCCTTGCAGGGCCGTGAACTCACGCTGCAGAACATCCGCGCCACGCTCAAGGGCGTTGCCCAGGCGGTCAGTGCCGGCGCTGCCCGCAATGCCATGCCCGAGGTGGACGTGGAGCAGCTGCTGTCGCAGGCTGTCAGCGGCATGGACGATGCGCTGCTCAAGGCCGTGGACGCCAACCGCGTGGCCATGCAGCAGTTCATCGACCAGGGCGTCTCGCTGCAGGACAGCAGCATGAAAAAGGCCGTCGAGACGCTGGAGAAGCTCGAGGACACGATGTTCAAGGCCATCGCCAAGTCGGTGGACGGCGCCAGCGAGCAGATGGCCGCGCCCTGGGCGCAGGTGCTGGGCAAGCTGCAGGCGGGCGGCACCCACACCGGCACGCAGGCGGCGCAAACGCTGCAGGGCCTGACCGAGCAGATGCAGACCGCGATGCGCGACAGCCGCGCCGCCAGCGTCAAGGCCGCGCAGGCCTTTGCGCAGAACTATGCGGCCATGGTCAGCGGCGTGCTGATCGGCATGTCGGATGCGCTGAAGCAAAGCGCTGCCGCGGCACCGGCCGCAGCCAAGAAGACGCGGGCACGCTGAGCCAGGCCAGAACCGACAACAACAGGCCCGGAAACGACGACGCCGCCGGCGCTGGGGCGCGGGCGGCGTCGGTCGGCTGCAGGCGGCGCAAGCGCCGCGGGCGGTCAGCCGTTGTTGTTGCCGGTCTCGGGCGTGGTGGTGTCGGCCGGCGTGGCTGCCGGCGCGGCGGTGGTGGCCGCGGCGTTGGGGGCGATGCCCGCCTCGGCTTCCTTGCACGAAGGCGCGCAGACGAACTGGGTCTTGCCGAGGAAGCGGCGCGACTTCAGCGAAGAGCGGGTGCGGTGCTTGCCGCACAGGAAACACGACATCGTGGCCGCGCTGAAAACGCCGGTGGAGGCGAACGGCGAGCCCGATGCCTTGCTGCGATAACGCAGCCCGTTGGCGTCGATGGTGGTCTTAACTGCGTCTTTGGCCATGTGCTTGTAAGGGGGCGAGGAGGAACGGGGGGCCGGATCAGAGCCGTGAGGCCGAAGCGGGCGATTTCCAGGGCACCGCGGGTGACAAGAGGTGGCGGCTGGCGGACTGACTGACAAGAAATCACCGGCCGGGCCGGCAAGTCCTTTGGGAGTTGCAATTATGCCACGCGTGCTGATGACCCGCTGGCGACCGTCGCGGCGGGCTTAAGCCAGGCCTAAGCTGCCCTGCGCACACTGTCCGGCTGGATCAGCTCGCCCCGGAGGAGGCCACCATGGAGCCTCTGCTGCACGTTCTCACCGCCCCCGGCCTGGATGCGTCGGCGGCCCCCGCCCGACCGGGCAACCCGCCCGTCGCCCCGGCCGAACGCATGGCGCCGCAACTGGGCCGATCACGTCCCGCGGTGCCTTCGGTGTCCTGCGTGGTGCCCTGCCACAACGAGGCCGAGAACCTGGCCGAGCTGCTGCCCCGCCTGATGGCCGCGCTGGGCCAGCTGTCGCCGCAATGGGAGATCGTGCTGGTGGACGATGGCAGCAGCGACGGCACCGCCGACCGCGCCGCTTCGTGGACGCTGGCCGGCCCGGTGCGGCTGGTGCAGCTGTCGCGCAACTTTGGCAAGGAAGCAGCGCTGACCGCCGGCATGCAGGCCGCGGGCGGCGACATCGTCATCGCGATGGACGCCGACCTGCAGCACCCGGTGGCGATGCTGGAGACCTTCATGCGCCACTGGCGCGCCGGCGCCGACGTGGTGTATGCGGTGCGCCAGGGCCGCGACGACGAAACCTGGTTCAAGCGCCTGGGCGTGCGCGGCTTTTATGCGCTGATGAACGGCGCCAGCCGCTTCCAGGTGCCTGAAGGCGCGGGCGATTTCCGGCTGATGGACCGCGCCGTGGTGGACGCGCTGCTGGCGCTGCCCGAGCGCAAGCGCTTCCTCAAGGGGCTGTACGCCTGGGTGGGCTTCGAGGCGGTGGCCGTGCCCTACACGCCCGATGCACGCGCCCATGGCCGCAGCCACTTCAGCGCGCTGCGGCTGGCAGCGCTGGCGATGGATGGGCTCACCTCCTTCACCACCTGGCCGCTGCGGGCCGTGAGCCTGGCCGGCATGCTGCTGGCGTTGGCCGCCTTTGCCTATGGTGCGTTTCTCACCGGCAGCTACTTCGTCTATGGCCACCGGGTGAGCGGCTGGACCACCATCGTCGTGAGCCTGATGCTGTTCGCCGGCATCCAGCTGGTGTCGCTGGGCGTGGTGGGCGAGTACGTCGGCCGCGTGTACGAAGAAGTCAAGGCGCGGCCGCTGTACGTGGTCAAGCGCCGCCTGGGTCGCGGCCTGGAAGGCGACCCCCGATGACCACTGCCCACAAACCGCTGCCCTCGGCCGGCGTGCGCGGCGCCGGCGCCGAGGTGGCCCTGGTGGCGGTGCTCACCTTCGCATGGCTGGTGGCCACCGCATGGTGCCGGCCGCTGATGCTGCCTGACGAGGGCCGCTACGTGGGCGTGGCCTGGGAAATGATGCGCTCGGGCGACTGGCTCACGCCCATGCTCAACGGCATGCCGTTCTTCCACAAGCCGCCGCTGTTCTATTGGGTGACTGCGGGCGCCATGTCGCTGCTGGGCCCGGGCGCCTGGTCGGCGCGCACGGCCTCGGTGCTGGGCGCCA
>CAKZXL010000113.1 GCA_937883885.1 uncultured Aquincola sp.
CAGCCTCAGCTCGTCGAAGTACCGCGTGCGGGCTTCATGGGGTGTCAGCACCCGGCCAGGCTGGGTGGGGTAGTCAAAGGTGTTGCTGGGGGTCATGAGGGGCGAGCCAAAGATCGCGCTACTGGGTGTGGTCAGCGCTGCCGTCAACGCTGCCGAATGGACCGCACGATGCGGTCCCACATGGCCAGCGCCTCGGCGTCCGACAGGGGCGAGGCGACGGGCTCGGGCCCCCCTCGCCGACGATCAGTCGCAGCTCGAAGTCAGGCTTGTCCAGCGTGGTGGCCTGGGTGTAGGCATGCTGGCCGAGCAACACATGGACCGGCTGGGGTCGGGTGTCTGGCACCACTTGCCAGGCGTGCTGGCGTGTCAGCAGTTCGTGCCAGGGCAGCCCGGGGCCGACCGTGGTGGTGCGGTCGCGCAGCACACGCATCTTGAGCCGGGTTTCCGGGGCCAGGTCCGGTATGCGTTCATAGAACGACTCCCGCGTGCCAGCATCGAGCATGCCCTGGTAGGACACTTCCAACAGGAGGGGTTGCACCGGCTGGGCCACCCAACGGATGTCGAAGTCGGTCCGCTCGGTGTCCTGCCCCGCATCGAAGACCACGCCACCGAAGCAGAAGCCGGGGCGGGACGGCGTGGCTTTGGTGAGGGCGAACAGCTTGGGGGAGATCGACTTGAGCCGATCTTCCGGATCCTCAAAATCGATCATCTTGTACATCTGCCGCAGGTCTGCCATGTCGGGGTACTTCGGATACGCCTTGGCCTTCAAGATCACATACCGCGTGCCGACGAGTTGATGCAGCTCCACCTGTTGCCCGATGTAGGAGTAGTCGTTGGTCATGCGGCGCAAGACAAAGGCCGTGGGCGCCAACTGCGTCTCTTGCAGGAGCATGGCTTGGCCTGTGTTGCTGTTCACCGTCTGCGCCAGGCGATGGCGATAGTTGCGGTAGGCGTAGCCGAACGCTTCGGGGCTGTGGTTCGCATTCTTGACCTGCCCCTCCACCTGCTTATGGTCGATATCCATGCCGTAAAACAGCGTGAACATGCGGTACCACTCGTCGGTACCTTCCGTGTGCGCCTGAAAACCCTTGGGCAACTCGATCATGTAGCGGCCCAGGCAGTGCCATTCGTATTCGGTCGGGGTAGGCATGGTGTGATTCCCAAAGTAAAACGGCCGCCAGTAGGGGTTGAGGCCGCCAACGCTGGCCGCGACCAGGGCTGCCAGTGCAAGCACCAGCCCCTTCCAACGCCGCGGGGTGCTGCGCCAGCGGTCGTGCACGCGCTGCCAGGCGCTACCGGCCGAGCTCACCGCCTCATCCCCTGAAGTACCAGACCACCCCACCGGTCGGCCCAACCGCCTCGGCAGGCATCGGCTCACCCAGCTTCATGTGCACTTCCTTCATCCGCAGGTGCGGCGCAAACCAGGTGCCTTCTTTCGGGCAGGGCTGACCAGGCCGGGCCGACAGCGGGATGGCACGCTCCGGTGCCGGCGGCGCCAGCACGGGCGGCGCGCCGGGTGTCCACGGCGTCACCGGGCCGTCTTGCGGCAGGTCGAAGCGCGCCAGCCAGGCGCGGCTGTTCTCTTCGTCGGCATGCTCGATGTCTTCCATGTAGGTGTGCAGCCCGGTGTGGTCCGGGTTGCGCAGGGCGCGCACCACCCGGTTGACCGCGGCATAGGGGGCGAGCAAGCCTTCTTCCGGCGCGCCCAGGCGTGGCAACGGCCCCGCTTGCACCAGCAGGCACTGTCCCTGGCGTTCGACCGCGATCTCGGGCTGGTCCACAAACGCGTGCCGCAAGGCGGCCTCGCCGCCCAGGCGCTCAACGAACACGTCGCCCAGCAAGGTGATCCAGTTGACCCCCTTGATGTGCCCCGCCAGGATGACGTTGGCGCCGGGCTTGAGGTAGCCGAACACAGGGCCTGTGCGCCGATCACCTTCCTGCGACAGGATGCGGTAGGTGTTCTTCTCGTAGTAGGCCATGGCGTCGATCTCCAGGCCGGTGAAGCGTTTGGCCAGGGCGTACTCCATCGGCATGTAGCGGTCGTAGTCGAACGGCAGCGACGAGGTCAGGCCGCCATAGCCGCCGCGCACCGGCAGCGTCCGGCACACGAAGCGCAGGTACTCGTGGTACTGCGCCAGGCCCACCTCACTGTCGGCCAGGTGCCAGGGCAGCAGGAACTTCAAGTACGACAGCATGCCGCCATCGCCGATGGTGGGATGGCGGGAGTTGGTCAGCGTCTTCAGCGCGTACTCGGGCGCGGTGTACGGGTCGGTCACGTCCGCGCGGACGAACTCGATCCGTTCGAAAGGCGGCGCCTCGAGAATCATTTTCCGGGTGCTGGCGACACCCTTGCTCGTCTTGGCAGTGAACTTGGTACGGGTGGAGTGCCCGCCACGCAGGTGCTTGCCAAAGCGCTGCTCAAAGCCATCAAAGCACTGCACCAGGGCCTGGCGCACGTCCGCGTCCGCGCCGCGTTCGTAGACCACGGTGGCAAACAGGGTCGGCACCACCAGGTTGCGCCCGTCTTCGGCTTGCAGCCTCAGCTCGTCGAAGTACCGCGTGCGGGCTTCATGGGGTGTCAGCACCCGGCCAGGCTGGGTGGGGTAGTCAAAGGTGTTGCTGGGGGTCATGAGGGGCGAGCCAAAGATCGCGC
>CAKZXL010000114.1 GCA_937883885.1 uncultured Aquincola sp.
CAGCGGGCTCGGCGCTGCTGGCGTGCGCCGATGAGTTCGCGCCGTTCGCGACGGGTCTGCTCGTCCTGGCCGGGGTGGGCGGTGCGGTCACGTGGTGGGTCCACTGGCGGCGACGGAACCGCACGCCCGGTCCGGACGTTCCCGCGGAACCCGCGCAATGCCAGTTGGGGCACGCACTACCGCAGGCGGCGGGGCCGTCACCTCGCAAGGTCTGTGGCTGCGAGGCCGGGACCTATGGGTGACCTACGATGGCGGCATGAGCGCACGACTGTCCATCGGCCTGGTGGCCCGCCGTACCGGGGCCACGGTGCCAACCGTCCGGTACTACGAGGAGATCGGCCTGCTGCCGGCGGCATCGCGGACCGCGTCAGGGCAGCGAAGCTACGACGAGGCCACCGTGCGGCGCCTTGTCTTCATCCGGCGCTGTCGCGACTTCGGCTTCTCGATCGACCAGGTGCGAGAACTCGTCGGTCTGGTCGACGAGCCGGACCGCCCATGCGTGGAGGTGCGGGACATCGCCGCGTCCCATCTGCAGCAGGTGCGCAGGAAGCTCGACGAACTCAAGGCACTGGAGACTTCGTTGAGCGCCATCGTGTGCGGCTGCGATGTCGCCTGTGCGGGCGGTGCCGCGGTGGACTGCACCATCCTGGAGGACCTGGCCGTGCCGGGCGAGGACCCGGCACGCGCCCCCGGAACCGGATGCTGCCCGCCTCGCGCGGTCGAAGCCCCCTTGTTCAACGAAGCGCAGGGCCACGGCGTGCGGCCCTCGGGCTGATGCGTCATCGGCCTCAGCGAACCACCACGTCGGCCACGAGCCGGGCCTTGAGCGCTCGCTCCCGGGTCGCCGCCTCGGACTCGGCCACCCACTCATAGGTGCTCTTCCAGGCCCACACCGTGCCGTCGATGCGGACGAAGCGGATCTCGCCGGCCTGGCCCGCCACCGTGGTGCTCTGGCGCTTGCCGTCGAACTCGAAGGCGACGCTGTGGGTGCCGGGCTTGAACTTCAACCGGACCATGGTGTCGGGCAGCGTGTCGACGCCGGCGCCGCCATCGGGGTAGACCTTCACGAAGTTGCGGCCGTCTCCCCAGTTGCGCCGCACGACGTAGACGGTCAACGCATTGGGGTCGGGCACGAAGCGCTTGGCCTCGGCATCCGCGCTCAGGCTGGGCGCCGCCACCGGGGTGCAGGCAATCACCCGGCCCTTGTTGGTCTTGTAGCAGTGCGGGACTTCGGCAGCGGGATCGGGCGCGCGCGGCGTGGCGCAGCCGGCCAGCAGCACGGCCGCCCCCAGTGCTGCCACGATGATCGGTCGATGCATGTCCATGGCCATCACTTCAGCGTGAAGCGCGCGGTGGCGGGCTTGCCTGCCACCGTCACCACGGCGACCGCCTTGGTGCCGGGGCCGACCTTGAAGCTGCCGGTGGCCTCGAGCTTATCGCCGGCCGGCTTGAGTTCGACCTCCTGTTTCTCGGTGCCGGTCAGCAGCGTGACCTTGGCGCTGGCCTTGGACACGTCGGCGGCCTTGCCGTGGTCGCGGAGGAACAGCTGGATCGTGGTCGGCTTGGCGACGAGCTCGTAGTCCATGTCCTTGACCTCGACCACGACGCCACCATGCAGCGGCTTGTGTTCGTGGGCGTGGTCGTGCTTGTCGCCGGCGGCGAACGCGGGGACGGCCAGAGCGAGGGCGATGGAGGCGAGCAGGGCGTGCGTCTTCATGAGAGTCCTTTCAGGGGGTGGTGTCAACGGGAAACGGGTCAAAGCGCCTCGGCGTCCTTGTCGTCCATCAGCGCTTCGGCTGGCTTGCGCCCGAAGAGCCAGAACATCGCGGGCGTGAGGAAGGTGTCGAGCAGGGTCGAGCTGATGAGGCCGGAGAAGATCACCACGGCGACCGGATGCAGCACCTCGGTGCCGGGCTGCTCGGCCTCGAACAGCAGCGGTGCCAGCGCAAACGCGGTGACCAGGGCGGTCATCAGCACAGGGCTCAGCCGCTCCAGCGAGCCGCGC
>CAKZXL010000115.1 GCA_937883885.1 uncultured Aquincola sp.
AACGGTCTACCCAGACCACCCCCGCGCCAGTGCTAGCTTTGCGTACCGTCACTTATTGCACTGAAAACGAGGAGACCCCTCTTTCGCTGGGCGCCATCTACGCCCTGATCGCCATTGGCTACACCATGGTGTACGGCATCATCGGCATGATCAACTTTGCCCATGGCGACATTTACATGATCGGCGCCTACATCGGCCTGGTCACGCTGTCGGCCGTCGGCGTGCAAAGCGGCCTGCCGGTGTGGGCCGTCATTGCGCTGATGCTGGTGGTGGCCGTGGCCGTCACGGGCGTCTATGGCTTTGTGGTGGAGCAGGTGGCCTACAAGCCGCTGCGCAGCAGCCCCCGCCTGGTGGCGCTGATCTCGGCCATCGGTATGTCCATCTTTCTGCAAAACTGGGTGGCGCTGGGCCAGGGCGCGCGCGACATGGCTGTGCCGTCGCTGGTACCCGGCGCGCTGCGTTTTGGCGCAGAAGGGGGCTTTGAGGTGTATGTGCCCTACTCGCGCATTCTGATCATCGTGGTGGCGGTGGTGCTGATGATTGCGCTGACGCTGTACATCCAGCACTCGCGCATGGGCCGCGCGTCGCGCGCCTGCTCGCAAGACATGCACATGGCCAATTTGCTGGGCATAGACACCAACCGCGTGATCTCGTTCACCTTCATCCTGGGCGCCATGCTGGCTGCCGTGGGCGGGGTGCTGATTGCGCTGGCTGTGGGCAAACTCAACCCCTTTATCGGTTTTCTGGCGGGCATCAAGGCCTTCACGGCGGCGGTGCTGGGGGGCATTGGCTCGATCCCGGGCGCCATGCTGGGCGGGGTGATTCTGGGCGTGGCCGAGACCCTTGCCGCGGCCTATATCTCGTCAGAGTACAAAGATATCGTGGCCTTCGGCCTGCTGGTGCTGATTTTGCTGGTGCGCCCCACGGGCCTGCTGGGCAAGCCTGAAGTGGAGAAGGTCTGATGCACGCCGCCGGTTTTTCTTCCCATCTCAAAAACGCGCTGATCGCCACCGCGCTGGCGGCCATCGTGGTGCTGCCCATCTTCACGCTGCACCTGGAGCGCGCAGGCACGCGCACCATCATCGTCCCTGAATGGAGCACGCTGCTGTGGGGCTGCCTGGCCGTGTTTGTGGTGCAGCTGCTGCGCCCGCTGCTGGCGCCCAGGTTGCCGCGCTTTGCCCTGCCCCGCTTGCCGCAGGCCGCGCCAGGCCAGCGCAAGGTGCTGATCTTTGTGGCGCTGATGCTGGCTGCATCGTGGCCGTTCTTTGCCGGGCGCAACGCGGTGGACATTGCCACGCTGGCCATGATCTACGTGATGCTGGGCCTGGGTCTGAACATCGTCGTGGGCTTTGCCGGCCTGCTGGACCTGGGCTTTGTGGGCTTTTATGCCGTGGGCGCCTACACCTACGCGCTGCTGTTCCACTGGGCGGGCTGGAGCTTCTGGGAAGCCCTGCCCCTGGCCGGCGCGGCGGCGGCGCTGTTCGGTTTTGTGCTGGGCTTTCCGGTGCTGCGGCTGCGCGGCGACTACCTGGCCATCGTCACGCTGGGCTTTGGCGAAATCATCCGGCTGCTGCTGGTCAACCTGACCGACTGGACGGGCGGGCCGGACGGCATCTCCAGCATTCCCAAGCCCACGGTGCTGGGCCTGGAGATGACGCGCAATCCGTCGGCAGAGGGCGGCACCACCTTCCACCAGTTCTTCGGGCTGGAGTTCAACTCGCTGCACATGGTGATCGCGCTGTACCTGATGGCGCTGCTGCTGGCGGTGATTACGCTGTTCATCAGCAACCGGCTGATCCGCATGCCGATTGGCCGCGCCTGGGAGGCGCTGCGCGAGGACGAAATCGCCTGTCGCTCGCTGGGCCTGAACCCGATGCGCATCAAGCTGTCGGCCTTCACGCTGGGCGCCATGTTTGCGGGCTTTGGCGGCGCGTTTTTTGCGGCGCGCCAGGGCATCGTGAACCCCGAGTCGTTCACCTTCATCGAGTCCGCACTCATTTTGGCCATCGTGGTGCTGGGCGGCATGGGCTCGCAGCTGGGCGTGATCATCGCGGCCATTTTGCTCACCGTGCTGCCCGAAGTGGCGCGCGAATTTTCTGAATACCGCATGCTGATCTTTGGCCTGGTCATGATTTTGATGATGATCTGGCGCCCGCAGGGCCTGCTGCCCATGAAGCGCCACCATGTGGAGGTGCCCGCATGAGCGCGCCCCTGCTTGAAGTCAAAGACCTGTGCATGCGCTTTGGCGGCCTGCTGGCGGTGGACCACGTGGGCTTTGATGTGCGGCCGCAAGAGGTGTTTGCCATCATCGGCCCCAACGGCGCGGGCAAGACCACGGTGTTCAACTGCATCAGCGGCTTTTACCGGCCCAGCAGCGGGCAGATTGCACTGCAAGGCCAGGCCATCGCGGGCTACACCAGCCACCAGGTGGCGCGCCACGGCGTGGTGCGCACCTTTCAAAACGTGCGCCTGTTCAAGGGCATGACGGTACTGGAAAACCTGCTGGTGGCCCAGCACCACCAGTCGCGCGCGCCGCTGCTGGCGGGCCTGTTCAACACCGCCAGCTACCGCCGCAGTGAAGCCGAAAAAATCGAGCGCGCCCTGCAGTGGCTGGACGTGATGGACCTGCGCGACTTTGTCAACCGCGAGGCCGGCAACCTGGCCTACGGCCACCAGCGCCGCCTGGAGATTGCGCGCTGCATGATCACCCAGCCGCGCCTGCTGATGCTGGACGAGCCCGCAGCCGGCCTGAATCCGCAGGAGAAAAAAGACCTGCAGCAACTCATCGACCAGCTGCGCCGCGACTACCGCGTAACCGTGCTGCTGATCGAGCACGACATGGGCCTGGTGATGGGCGTATCCGAGCGCATCCTGGTCATGGAGCACGGCAAGCCCATCGCCATGGGCGCGCCAGACGCCATTCGCAACGACGAACGGGTCATCAAGGCCTATCTGGGAGAAGCGTGATGGCCCAGACACCCATCCGACCCATGCTGCAAGTCGAAAACCTGTCCACCCACTACGGCGCCATCTGCGCCGTGGACGGCGTGAGCCTGCATGTCAACCACGGCGAGATCGTCTCGCTGATCGGCTCCAACGGCGCGGGCAAGACCTCGCTGCTCATGACCCTCTGCGGCACGCCGCGCGCCAGCGGCGGCACCGTGCGCTTCGAGGGCGAGGACATCACCCAGCTGCCCACGCACCAGATCATGCGCAAGGGCATCGCCGTCTCGCCCGAGGGGCGGCGCATCTTCTCCAACCTGACGGTGGCCGAGAACCTGAAAATGGGCGGCTTTTTCCAGGACGGCGCCGCCATCGACGCGGGCATGGAGCATGTCTTCAAACTGTTCCCGCGCCTCCAGGATCGCGCCAGCCAGCGCGCCGGCACCATGTCGGGCGGCGAGCAGCAGATGCTGGCCATCGGCCGCGCGCTGATGAGCCGCCCGCGCCTGCTGCTGCTGGACGAGCCCACGCTGGGCCTGGCGCCTTTGATCATTGCGCAGATCTTCGAGATCATCCAGGCCATCCGCGCCGAGGGCGTCACCGTGTTTTTGGTGGAACAAAACGCCAACCGCGCCCTGCAAATTGCCGACCGCGGCTACGTGCTGGAAAACGGCCGCGTAGTGCTGCAAGACACCGGCGCCGCGCTGCTCACCAATGCAGACGTGCGCAAGGCGTATCTGGGGGCTTGATGCGCTGTGTGGGCGCACTGGCACGACAAAAGCGGCCTTTGGCCGCTTTTGATTTGATAGCTACCAGCGCTTGATAAATAAAGGCTAGTGCCTGAATTCATCTTGATGGCGACGCGTCATCGATCCAATCGGGCACAGGCTCTCTGCCAGGGCGTGAAGGGGCATACCGACGCGACCAATCGCCCGCGCCCCTTTGGGTTTGAGAGCTGCAAATCCCATTACGTCAGCGCACATCAGGGCAAAAACCCACTCATCCCCGACGCTCCACCCCGGGGGAAACCCGTGGTTCTCCCCCCCTTGCTCATTTTCTACAACGCGCTGCGCAAGACCTTCAATACGCATGCGCACTGCCTCCGAATAATCCGGCGTTGCTCACCACAACCAAAGGAGACAAGCATGGGTACCTCCCCCCAGTCTGATTTTTTGCGCGCGCTGTACCAGTCCTGGTCGGACCGCATGGCCGCCAACCCCGCGATGACCCTCGCCGACCTGCGCAGCCTGTTCGACGAGTGGCATCAACCCACGCTCGAGCCTGAAGGCGTGACCTACAAGTCGGACGTGCTCGCCGGCGTGGAAGCCATCTGGGCCCTGCCCCATGGCGCAGACACCAAGAAGGTCATCCTGTACACGCACGGCGGCGGCTTTGCCGTGGGCTCGGCCGCCAGCCATCGCAAGCTGGCCGGTCACCTGGCCAAGCATCTGGGCGCGACCGCGGTGGTGATCGACTACCGCCGGGCGCCCGAGCATCCGTATCCGGCCCAGATCGAGGATTCGACGGCTGTCTACAAAGAACTGCTGGCGCGTGGCTTCAAAGCAGCCGACATCGTCACCAGCGGCGACTCGGCGGGCGGCAACCTGGCCATCTCCACGGTGCTGAAGCTGCGCCAGGACGGCGTGGCGCTGCCGGGCGCGGTGATTGCCTTTTCGCCCTGGCTCGACATGGAGCATGTCGGCAAGACGCTGCAGACCAACGCGGCCACCGACGCCCTGGTCAGCAAGGCCGTTCTGGAGGGCATGTCGGGCATGTTCCTGGGCGAGAAGGGCTCACGCACCGACCCGCTGGCCAATCCGCTGAAGGCCGACTACACGGGCTTTCCGCGCCTGTACATCAACGCCGGCAGTGCCGAAACCCTGCTGGACAACGCGCAAGACCTGGAGCGCATCGCCAAGGCGGCGGGCGTGAACGTCACGCTATCGGTGGTGGACGGCATGCAGCACGTCTTCCCGTTCCTGGCGGGTCGCGCCCCCGAGGCCGACGACGAGCTGCGGCGCATTGCCCAGTGGTTCAAGGGCGCCTGAGCTCCAGTTAGCCAAGACCCCGAGGCCGAGGAGCCTTGGGGAAATTTTCCTCATTGCAACAACGCAGGCCACTACGTCGCCGCCAGGCGCAGCTGTGGCCGCAACTTAGAGAGACTCACCATGAAAAACACCAAACATCTGGACGCAATCGTCATCGGCGCCGGCTTTGGCGGCATGTACATGCTGAAAAAGCTGCGCGACGAGCAGGGCCTGAAAGTGCGCGTCTTCGACAAGGCCGGCGGCGTGGGCGGCACCTGGTACTGGAACCGCTACCCCGGCGCGCTGTCGGACACCGAGACCTTTGTTTACTGCTATTCGTGGGATAAAGAGCTGCTGCAGGAGATGCACATCACCACGCGCTATGTGACGCAGCCGCAAATCCTGTCGTATCTGGAGCATGTGGCCGACCGCTACAACCTGCGCCCCGACATTCAGCTGAACACCGGCGTCACGGCCGCGCACTTCAACGAAACCACCAACCTGTGGGAAGTGAAAACCGACACCGGCGAGGCCTACACCGCCAAGTTTTTGGTGACCGCGCTGGGCCTGCTGTCGGCCACCAACGTCCCCAAGATCAAGGGCCTGGACACCTTCCAGGGCGAGTGGCTGCACACCGGCAACTGGCCCGAAGGCGTGCAATACGACGGCAAGCGCGTGGGCGTGATTGGCACGGGCTCCACCGGCACCCAGGTCATCACCGCGATTGCGCCCAAGGTGGGCCATCTGACGGTGTTCCAACGCTCGCCCCAGTACAGCGTGCCCGTGGGCAACGGCCCGGTCACGCCCGAATACGTGGCAGAGGTGAAGAAGAACTACGACGAGATCTGGGAGCAGGTGAAGGGCTCGGTGGTGGCCTTTGGCTTCAAGGAAAGCACCGTCTCGGCCATGAGCGTGTCGGAAGAAGAGCGCCAGGCCGTGTTCCAGAAAGCCTGGGACAACGGCGGTGGTTTCCGCTTCATGTTCGAGACCTTCTGCGACATCGCCACCGATGAGCGCGCCAACAAGGCGGCGCAAGACTTCATCCGCAGCAAGATTGCCGAAATCGTCAAGGACCCCGAGACGGCACGCAAGCTCATGCCGCAAGACCTGTACGCCAAGCGCCCTTTGTGCGACAGCGGCTACTACGCCACCTACAACCGGCCCAATGTCGATCTGGTGGATGTCAAGGCCAACCCGATTGTCGAAATCACCCCCAAGGGCGTCAAAACCACCGATGGCGTGGAGCACGAACTGGACATGCTGATTTTTGCCACTGGCTTTGACGCGGTGGATGGCAACTACACCAAGATCGACATCCGTGGCCGCAATGGCCTGACGATTCAAGAGCAGTGGAAATCAGGCCCTAGCAGCTACATGGGCGTGGCCAATGCCAACTTCCCCAACATGTTCATGGTGCTGGGCCCCAACGGCCCCTTCACCAACCTGCCACCGTCCATCGAGAGCCAGGTCGAGTGGATTGCCGCGCTGATCAAGGATGTGAACGCCAAGGACCTGAAAACCGTGGAGGCCACCACCGCCGCCGAAGCCGGCTGGACCAAGACCTGCCAGGACATCGCCAACATGACGCTGTTCCCCAAGGCCGACTCCTGGATTTTTGGCGCAAACATCCCCGGCAAAACCAACACCGTATACTTCTACCTGGCGGGCCTGGGTGCTTACCGGCAAGAGCTGTCGGCGGTGCAAAACAAGGGTTACGAGGGTTTCGTATTCCAGTAAGCGCGCATTTTTAAAACATCAACCAAGGAGACAACATGAAACGCGTAGAAAACAAAGTGATTTTGGTAACCGGTGGTGCCATGGGCATGGGCCGCTCGCACAGCGAGCTGCTGGCAGCCCAGGGGGCCTGGGTGTTCGTGGCCGACGTGAATGCGACAGAGGGGCAAGCCACCGTGGACAGCATCCGCAAAAACGGTGGCAAGGCCGACTTTTTGGAGCTGGATGTGACGCAAGAAGCCCAATGGAACGCCGCACTGGCCCAAATCACCGAGCGCGCTGGCCGTCTGGATGTGCTGGTGAACAACGCCGGAATCCTGATCCTCAAGCCGATGCAAGACACGACCAACGAAGAGTGGGATCGCGTCTTCGACGTGAACGTGCGCGGCCTGTTCATCGGCACGCGGGCGGCAGTGCCGCTGATGCAAAAAGCCGGTGGCGGCACCATCGTCAACGTGTCGTCCATTTACGGCCTGGTTGGTGCCCCCGGTGCCAGCGCCTACGAAGCCTCCAAGGGCGCGGTGCGTTTGTTCACCAAGTCTTGCGCGGTGGATCTGGCACCGTTCAATATCCGCGTCAACTCGGTGCATCCGGGCGTGATTGAAACCCAGATGACCAAGGCGATGTTGGATGACCCAATCATTCGCCCGGCGCTGCTCGGCCCCACGCTGCTCAAGCGCCCGGCGCAGCCCATAGAGGTGTCGCAGGCGGTGCTGTTCCTGGCCTCGGACGAATCCTCGTTCGTGCATGGCGCAGAACTGGTCGTTGACGGCGGCTACACAGCCAACTGATCGTCAACCGCAACGCGCCGGACTCAAGCCGCGAGCGGGTAGTCCGGGGCGTTGCTGCGAGCACAAGAAAACACCCCATCAGGAGACAAACCAATGAAGCAATTTTTCAAGCGACTGGCATCCCTGGCCGCTGCACTGACTGCCCTGACGCAAGCCGGCACGGCCAGCGCCATCGAATTTGACGCCGGTGACTACACCCCAATGCCAGCCGGCACCACCGCGCTGGTGGTCTATGGCCAGCACACCACGCGCGACAAGCTGTACAGCCAGGGCAACCGACAGCCGATCAACCCACAGCTCGACTCCACCGTGGGCATCTTGCGCGCTGTGCGCTTCATGGAAGTGGGCGGTCTCATCATCGATCCGCAGTTTCTGCTGCCCTTTGGCCGCCTCAGCGCCAAGGACGACATCGCGGGCCTGGGCTCGAAGAGCAGCGTGGGCGACCTGATCCTCGCGTCTGCCATCTGGTTCACCAAACCCGGCGACAAGAACCACTTTGCCATCACGCCCTACCTGTACCTGCCGACCGGCTCGTACGACCGCAACCAGTCGTTGGGCCTGGGCGAAAACCGCTACAAGTTTGCGCTGCAGGCCGGCGGCATCGTGCAGCTGGCGCCCGGCATCCACTGGGACTACGCCGGTGACGTCACGCTGTTTGGCAAGAACGACGACTACAACGACGGCGCGGGCGGCCGTACAACCATGAAGCAAAAGCCGCTATACCAGCTGCAGACCCATCTGCGCTACCAGCTCAGTCCCACGGTAGATCTGCGCGCAGCCCTGTTCCACACCTTCGGCGGCGAGACCAAGGTGGGCGGCGTAGAGCAGAACAACCGCCAGTCCACCACCAAGTTCAACGTGGGCACGGCCTGGTTCGCCCAGCCCGACCTGCAGTTGATCGCGACCTATGGCCGCGACATCCATGTGCGCGAAGGCTTCAAGGCCAACAACCAGATCAATCTGCGCCTGCTGAAGCTCTATTGATCACGCAGGCGGCCGTAGGTGCCCGGCGGCCGCCTGAAACTGGATCGCGCAGTTATGGCAGGCTGTCATCAGGCAATGGCCGTTTCGATTCGAGCCTGACATTTTTGAAATCCAAATACTCAAGGAAAGACACACCATGCGCTGTTATTGCGTGATGCACCATTCAAAGCCGCTTGAACTTGTCGAGCGGGAGACACCGCAGCCCGAGGGAACCGAAGTGCTCGTGCGGGTGAAGGCTGCGGGCCTTTGCCACACGGATCTGCACATCTGGGAAGGCTTTTACGACCTGGGCGGCGGCAAGCGCATGAACCTGGCAGACCGTGGCATCAAGCCACCCATCATCCTCAGCCACGAAATCTGTGGCGAGGTGGTGGCGGCCGGGCCGGACGCAGGCGAAGTCCCGACCGGCTCCCGCTTCGTGATCCACCCCTGGATTGGCTGCGGTGAATGCCCCACCTGCCTGCGCGGCGATGAGAACCTTTGCCTGAAGGGCCGCGCCCTTGGCGTGGTCAAGCCCGGCGGCTTTGCGGATTACGTGATCGTTCCCCACCCACGCTACCTGGTCAACATCGACGGCCTGGACGACGCCGAGGCAGCGCCCCTGGCCTGCGCGGGCGTGACCACCTACAGCGCCATCAAGAAACTGGGCGAAGGCATCCACCGCGAACCCGTCGTGATGATTGGTGCCGGAGGCCTGGGCCTGATGGCCATCGAGGTGCTGAAGGCCCTTGGCGGCAAAGGCGCGATCGTGGTGGACATCGACCCTGCCAAGCGCGAAGCCGCGCTGGCAGCCGGCGCGCTGGCGGTGATTGACGGTAAGGCAGCCGATGCGACCAGCCAGATCATCGCGGCGACTGAAGGCGGTGCCGGCCAGATTCTGGACCTGGTGGGCTCGTCTGCAACCGTGTCGCTGGCCATGCAGAGCGCCCGGCGCGGCGGCCACATCGTCATCTGCGGGCTGATGGGCGGCGACCTGACCATCTCCCTGGCGACCATCCCGCTGCGCCCGCTGTGCATCGAGGGCAGCTACGTCGGCACCCTGGCCGAACTGCGAGAGCTGGTGGAGCTGGTCAAGCGCACCGGCATGAAGTCGATTCCGGTGTCGCGCCGCCCCATGGCCCAGGTGAACCAGGCCATCAACGACCTGCACCACGGCAAGGTGATCGGGCGCGCAGTCCTGATCCCATGAGCTTCTGAAAGAACACCCCACCATGTACCCCCAACTCAGCCTCTACATCGACGGACAAATGCTGCGCGGCGAAGGCCGCCGCGAGCAGGATGTCCTGAACCCCGCCAACAACCAGGTGATCGGCCAGTTGCCGCATGCCACCCAGGCCGACCTTGACATGGCACTGGCAGCGGCCCAGCGCGCGTTCGCGTCGTGGCGCAACAGCACGGCGATGCAGCGCGCGCAAGTGCTGAAAGCCGTCGCAGCATTGATCCGCGAACGTGCGCCGCAGATCGGCCGCAATCTCACCCTGGAGCAAGGCAAGCCCCTGGCCGAAGGCGTGGGCGAAGTGGCGGTCTGCGCCGAGCACGCCGAGTGGCATGCGGAGGAATGCCGGCGCATCTACGGTCGCCTTATTCCACCGCGCGATGCCAGCGTCCAGCAGACCGTGCTGCGTGAACCCATTGGCGTGTGCGTGGCGTTCTCACCCTGGAACTTCCCCTTCAGCCAGGCCTTTCGCAAGGTGGTCGCGGCCATTGGCGCCGGGTGTACGGTTATCCTCAAGGGCTCCAGCGACACACCGGCCTCGGTGCAGGCGATCGCCCAACTGTTTCACGACGCCGGCTTGCCCCCGGGCGTGCTGAACGTGGTGTCCGGTGACTCCGGGATGATCTCGGACTACCTGATTCGCTCGCCCATCGTGCGCAAGATTTCCTTCACCGGCTCCACGCCCGTCGGTCAGCAGTTGGCGGCGCTCGCCGGGCAGATGATGAAGCGCACCACCATGGAGTTGGGCGGCCACGCGCCCGTCATCGTGTGTGACGATGCGGACATCGACCGGGCAGCAGACGTGCTGTCTGGCTTCAAATTCCGCAACGCGGGCCAGGTGTGCATCTCCCCCACGCGCTTTTATGTGCAGGACGGTGTGTACGATCGTTTCGTCGAACGATTCGCGCAGCGGGCGCAGGCCCTGGCGGTCGGTGACGGGCTGGTTGAAACCAACCGCATGGGGCCGCTGGCGCAACCGCGCCGCGTTGCCGCCATGGAGGACTTCGTGGAAGACGCCCGCCAGCGCGGCGCCAAGATCGTGGCGGGCGGCCATCGGCTGCAAGGCGACGGCAACTTCTTCGCCCCCACGGTGCTGGCTGACTTGCCCGACGACTCGCGCTTCATGACCGAGGAGCCCTTCGGCCCGATGGCCGGCATGGTGCGATTCAAGACGGTGGAAGAAGTGCTCGCGCGCGCCAACAGCCTGCCCTTCGGCCTGGCGTCGTATGCCTTCACCACATCGCTGAAAAACGCGCACCAGATCTCGCGCGGGCTGGAAGCGGGCATGGTGTCCATCAACCACATCGGGTTGGCGCTGGCCGAGACACCGTTCGGCGGCATCAAGGAAAGCGGCTATGGCAGCGAGGGCGGCAGCGAAACCTTCGACGGCTATCTGACCACCAAGTTTGTGTCGCAACTCAATTGAGGCGCAAAGGCTGCCAATCCGCAAAGATGGGCAGCCTCTAAAAAATTACCGGCCACCGCTGCCTACCCCCCATCGTGGGCGCAGGCAGTGACGCCGACCAGCGGCATCGCCTGACCGATTCGCCAGTCAGGACAGGCTGTCGGTCTCGCGTGGTGCTGCCACGATCACAGCGCTTCGGAATTCCATAGGTGTCTGCTGGAACGCCCGCTTGAAGTGCCGCACCAGATGGCTCTGGTCAGAGAATCCACAGTCCATGGCAATGCACTTCAGCGGCGTCGCCACAGGACGACTGAGCAGTCGCCGGGCGCGCTCTAGGCGCTGGCGCAAAACATAGGCGTGTGGCGCACAGCCAAACTCCGCATGAAACTTGCGGATCAGCCCGGACATACTGACGCCCGCCTCGCGTGCCATCTCATCGAGCTTGAGGTTGCGATCCAGGTTGTCCTCGACATACTGGGCCAAACGCCGCCGCTGCCAATCGGCCATGCGGCCGGCCAGCGGCACCTCGCGCACGCCGGCCTTGGCGTAACGGCGCAGCAGATGAACGCACAGCTGGTTCACCAACGCCGACCGGTACAGCCCACCGCCCAGCCCGCCGCTTTGCAGTTCGGACTCGAAAGCGGACACAAGGACGGGCAGAACATCGTCTTTGGCACGCACGCAGTCTTCCATGCCCACATCACTCACGCTTCGCTCAAAAACCTCTTCGGCGACACGGCACAGCTCGGTGTGGGCCAGATAGATGTGCGTGACTTCGATCGGACGGTCCCACTTCCACTGCGACGACTCGCCGCGGGTCAGCAGCGAGCACACGCCCTGCCCCACCCGCTCGCTGGTCCAGGCGCCACCTGCGCGCCGACTCATGACCGCATCGTCGCCCTTGTAACGCACGAGCATGTAGTCGCGCATGGAGGGTATTTCAACGTCAAGGGACGTGTACTGATAGCCCTTGAGCGTTACCTGCTCCCAACCGACTGGCACGCTGTCCAGCGTCAGCTGGCCGGGTATCCAGCGAGGAACTTCATCAGGCGCAACAAGTTGACTCACAAAGAGCATCTCCGAAACATCACGGACCCAAAACGTGGGCGGTCTATGATTTTCATCAATGCAACTGCGACCTCCATGGGGGTAAGTACTAATAGCTCATGGTATTGAGTCCGCGCGGAAAAGCACCCGCCTTGGCGCCCCGTCCTACCCATGTCGAATGGGGAGGACGGGGCAGATTCCAATCAAATGGAGATCATCCAGGCGATCCGCGCCGAGGGCGTCACCGTGTTTTTGGTGGAACAAAACGCCAACCGCGCCCTGCAAATCGCCGACCGCGGCTACGTGCTGGAAAACGGCCACGTAGTGCTGCAAGACACCGGCGCCGCGCTGCTCACCAATGCAGACGTGCGCAAGGCGTATCTGGGGGCTTGATGCGAGCACTGACGGCTTACGGTTCGTTGGAATCGTTTTGCTTCTTCTTGCCTTGGTCGTAATGCCACTTGATGGCAAAGAACATGCACGTGCCAAACACCAGCACCTTGAACGCAATAAAGACTATTGGGATCCAATCCATCTCGGTAACCTGACCCTGTTGATTGTGAGGAGCAGCCCCTCAAAACGCTGCTCGCGCAGCCTCTGACAACGCGGCACATCAATCCCCCAGGCACACCCCGATATCGCGCGCTGTGGTGATCAGCTCGTGGCCTGGCGGCACCGTGCGCTGGGTGTTGGCAACGTCGGCGATCGGCACGCTGCCGATGCGGCCGTCTTGCAGCGTGACCATGCGGCCAAATTTCCCGGCGATCACCAGTTGCGCCGCGTGGTGGCCAAAGCGCGTGGCCAGCACGCGGTCGAAAGGGGTGGGGTCGCCGCCGCGCTGCACATGGCCCAGCACGGTGGTGCGCACTTCGCTTTTCAGGTGCGGCTGCAGTTGCTGGCGCAGCACATGGCCCACGCCGCCCAGGCGCACCGGGTCGGGGCTATGCGCCACGCGTTCGCGTTCGGTGAGGCTGCCGCCGCGCTGCTTGGCGCCCTCGCCGATGCAGATGATGGTGTAGCGCTGGCGCTTTTCGCGCTCCTGGCAGCGTGCCGCCACGGCTTGCAGGTCGTAGTCGATCTCGGGCAGCAGGATCACGTCGGCCGCGCCGGCAATGCCGGCCTCCAGGGCCAGCCAGCCCGCGTGGCGGCCCATGGTCTCGACGATCATCACCCGGTGGTGGCTGTTGCCAGTGCTTTCCACCCGGTGTAGCGCATCGGCGACCGTGGCCACCGCCGTGTCAAAACCAAAGCTGCGCTCGCACAGGGGTCTCCTCGTTTTCAGTGCAATAAGTGACGGTACGAAAAGCTAGCACTGGCGCGGAGGTGGTGTTGGTAGATCGTTGATTTCATTGACTTTCCTGTTCACTTTCAAATCT
>CAKZXL010000116.1 GCA_937883885.1 uncultured Aquincola sp.
CAGCACACGCCGGCTGCAAAGCGCGGCTCGAAGGCCACCGCGCGCGGGCAGTAGTAGCCGCCCAGCGACACGCCTTCCAGGCCGATGCGTTGGGCGTCCCCGTCGTCGCGGGTTTCCAGCCAGTCGACGATGCGGCTGGCCCAGTGCTCGGTGTCGTAGCGGGCGGTCAGGCCTTGCAGGCGCAGCGCTTCGCCGGTGCCGGGCTGGTCGACCACCAGCGACGAGACCCCACGCTGCGCCAGCCAGGCGGGCAGGCCCACCAGGTACTTCATCTCCTTGGTGGAGTCCAGGCCGTTGACCTGCACCAGCAGCGGCGCACGCTGGCCGGGCTGCAGGCGATGGGCGGGCAGGTACAGGGCCGACAAGGTCTTGCCCTCGTACGGAATCTCGACGCGCTGCACCTTGTCGCCCAGGAGTTGCGAGCCTTCCAGGAACAGCGCCAGCTCGCGCTCATACAGCGCGCGGCGACCCGGCGCGTCATGCGCCTGCAGCCGCTCGGCGGTGATCAGGTAGCTGCTGGCGCGGCGCAGCTTTTCGCCGGCCGAGATCAGGCGGCCGCGGGCCTTGTCCTCGTCGGCCAGTGCGCACAGCTGGTCGGCCATGCGCACCCAGGTTTCGCGGAAGGCTTTGGTGCCGGCAGCGTCGGGCGCCTTGGCGGCTTCCTGCAGCGGGGCGCACATGGCTTCGATCTCGCCGATGCGCGCGCCCATCTCGATGGCCAGGTCGACCGAGAGATTCCAGACGTAGTTGGTGGGAAAGTACTTGAACATGGACGGGGCCTTTCAACGGGCCGAAGCGAGTGAGGAGGAAAGGGGCGCGGGCGCCGCCGCCGGTGGGGCGGGCCGCAAGAGGAAATGGGCGAGCGCGGGCAGCAGCACCAGCGCGCCCAACATGTTCCAGAGGAACATGAAGGCCAGCAGCAGGCCCATGTCGGCCTGGAACTTGATGGGGCTGGCCACCCAGGTGATGACGCCGATGGCCAGCGTGACGCCGGTGAGCATCACCACCTTGCCGGTGAACAGCAGCGCGCGGTAGTACGCCTCGGACAGGCTCTTGCCCTGGCGCAGCTGCGCCAGCGTGACGCTGAGGATGTACAGCGCATAGTCCACGCCGATGCCCACGCCCAGCGCGATGACGGGCAGCGTGGCCACCTTCACGCCCATGCCCAGCGCCACCATCAGCGCCTCGGCCAGGAAGGAGGTGAGCACCAGCGGCAGCACCGCCACCACCACCGCCCGCCAGCTGCGGAAGGTGATGAAGCACAGCAGCACCACGGCGCCATACACCATCACCAGCATCAGGCGCCAGGCGTCGTGCACCACGATGTTGGTGGCGGCCTCGATGCCGGCGCTGCCGGCGGCCAGCAGGAACTTGACGTCGGCGGTGTCGTTGGCCTGGGCGAAAGCCTCGACGTGCTGCACCACGCGCTGCAGCGTCTCGGCCTTGTGGTCGGCCAGGTAGGCGTACACCGTCAGCAGGTTGCAGGCATCGTTGTACAGGCCGCGCGGAGCGCCGGCCGTCACCGTGTTGAGCATGTCCTGGTTGGGCAGGAACTCGTACCAGCGCGGGTTGCCCTCGTTCAGACCGGTGAGCACACGGCGGTTCAGCAGCGCCAGCGTGTGGGTGCTTTCCACGCCGTCGATCTGGCGCAGCTGCCACTCCAGCGCGTCCACCTTGTTCAGCGTGGCGTAGGCCGAGCATTGGCCGTCGGGCGTCTTGACCATCACCGCCAGCACGTCGCTGCTGGCGCCGTAGGCGGCGTTCATGAAGGCCACGTCGCGGTTGTAGCGGCTGGCCTCGCGCAGCTCGGGCGCGCCGGGGTCCAGGTCGCCGATCTTCAGATGCAGGCTGGCCGCGAAGCCGGCCGCGCCCATCACCAGGCCGGCCACCACCGCGCCGGTGGCCCAGCGCCGCTGGGTGAAGCGGTCCAGCAGCCGCCACAGCGGGTGGCGCGCGGCGCCGCTGGCGTCGAGCTGCTCATCACGCAGGCTGCGCTGCGCGGCGCGCGCATTGACGCCGGTGTAGCTCAGCAGCACCGGCAGCAGGATGAGGTTGGTGAAGATCAGCACCGCCACGCCCAGCGAGGCGGCGATGGCCAGCTCGCGGATGACCTGGATGTCGATCACCAGCAGCACCGCAAAGCCCACCGCATCGGCCAGCAGCGCGGTCAGCCCGGCCAGGAACAGGCGGCGGAAGGTGAAGCGCGCGGCCACCAGCTTGGGCACGCCGCGGCCCACGTCCTGCATGATGCCGTTCATCTTCTGCGCGCCATGGCTCATGCCGATGGCAAACACCAGGAAGGGCACCAGGATGGAGTACGGGTCGAGTGCATAACCCAGCAGCGGCAGCAGGCCCAGCTGCCACACCACCGCCACCAGCGAGGCCAGCACCACCAGCACGGTGCTGCGCAGGCAGCGGGTGTAGCCGAACACCATGGCCGTGGCGATGGCCACCGCGATGGCAAAGAACAGCAGCACCGCACGCACGCCGTCGATCAGGTCGCCCACCAGCTTGGCAAAGCCGGTGATGTGCACCGTCACGCCTTCGGCCTGGTACTGGGCGCGCAGCGCTTCCAGCCGGGTGGACAGCGCGGCGTAGTCCAGCGGCCGGCCCTGCGCGTCCTGGGCCAGCAGCGGCACGAAGATCACGCTCGACTGCCCGTCGCGCGCCACCAGCTGGCCGATCTCGCCCGAACGGGCCACGTTGGCCTGCAGCTGCGCCAGCTTGGCGGGGCTGCCGTCATACCCATCGGGTATCACCGGGCCGCCTTCCAGGCCGTCTTCGGTCACGCCCACCCAGCGGGTGCTGGGTGTCCACAACGACTTCATGCGCGCCCGGTCCACGCCCGGCAGCAGGAACACGTCGTCGGACAGGCGGCGCAGCGTGTCCAGGTATTTGGCTTCGTAGATGCCGCCGGGCGCCGCCACCGCGATGCGCACCGCATTGCCCAGGCCGCTCAGCTCGGCCTGGTGCTGCAGGAAGTGCTGGATGTAGGGGTGGCGGGTGGGGATGGTCTTTTCGAAGCTGGCGTTGAGCTGCAGCCGCGTGGCCTGCCAGCCCAGCAGCGCTGTGACCAGGGCGCAGAGCAGCAGCACCCCCCATCGGTGGTTGAAGAGGGCGCGCTCGATCAAGGAGCCCGAGCGCGGGTCGAAGGGCTCGGCAGTCGAGCCCGGGGGAAGGGCGGTGGACGAGGGGCTCACGGGCGGGCCTCTTGGGGGGCGGGCAGGGTCAGGGTGGTCAGGCCGGTCAGGCCCAGCGCCAGCAGGCGGCCTTCGGCCAGCGGCAGCAGCGCGGTGGGCAGCGGCAGCGGCGGTGTCTTCAGCGGCTGCAGCCGCTCCCCTTGCAGGCGCAGCAGCGCGCCCGCCTGGCTGAGCAGCAGCACGCCGCCATCGGGTTGCGTGGCCGCCGCGATCACGGTGGCCGGCACCGGGTTGGGCAGCTGGCTCCAACTGCCGCCGCCATCGGTGCTGCGCCACACGTTGCCGCGCAGGCCGGCCAGCACGGCGCTGCCATCGGCCGCCAGCTCGCCGGTGAACCAGCTGCCGCGGTAGGGCGAGGTCAGCGGCCGGAAGCTGCGGCCGCCGTCGTCGCTGCGCACGGCCAGGCCTTGTTCACCGGCCAGCAGCAGTGTGTCGCCCTGGCGGCGCGCCACATACCAGTGCAGGCCCTTGGGGTTGGGCAGGCGCTCCATCCAGGGTTGCCAGGTCTGGCCGCCGTCTTCGCTGTGCACGGCCAGGCCGTAGGCGCCCACGGCCAGCAGCCGTTGAGCGTTCCACATCACCACGTCCAGCAGCGGCTTGTCGGGGCGGTCGGCCACCAGGCGCTCGGCATCGCGCTGGGCCTCGGGCGTGGTGGCGGCTTCACGCGCCAGCGTGGCCAGGCGGCGCCCGTCCAGCCGCAGCTGCCAGCTGCTGCCGCCATCCTGCGTGGTGAGCACGGTGCCGCCATGGCCCACGGCCACGCCCTGCGTGGCATCGGCAAAGCGCACCGTGGTCAGCGTCACGCTCACCGGGCAGGGCGCCTGCCGCCAGCTGCGGCCGGCGTCGTCGCTCAGCAGCACGAGGCCGCGCTCACCCACCGCCACGAGCCGGCTGCCGGCCTGCGCCGCCGACAGCAGCGCCGCACGCTCCGGCGCCTTGACCATCACCGCCGGCCGTTGCAGCGCTTCGGCCACCGGTGCGGCCTGGGCCGACAGCGCAGCGAGCGAGCCCAGCCCCATGCTCAGCAAGGCGCTCAAGCAGACGCCGCGGATCCGGCTCCGCCGGTCCGCTGTCGTCGCCCCCCTGGGGGCATACGCGCTAACCTTATTTCAGCAGCGACCGGCACTGCGTTGGTAGGCGCGGCGACGCGGAGGTTCTGCAAGATCTGCGGCGACGTCCCAC
>CAKZXL010000117.1 GCA_937883885.1 uncultured Aquincola sp.
CGATGCCCCGCGCCGCTACGCCCCGGCGCCCGGTGCCGCCAGCGCGCGGATCAGCCGCCGCAAGGCCGGTGAGGCCTTGCCGCGGCGGCAGATCAGCACGATGCCTTGCCGGTGCGCATAACGCGCCGGCTGTACCCGCCGCAGCCCCTGCAGCGCCGCGGTGCCGGCCACGTAGTGGTCGGGCAGAAAACCCGCATGGCGGCCGGTGAGCACCAGCAGCGCCACGCCTTCCAGGCTGTCGGCCCGCGCGCTGCCCGCCATGGGCGGCACCGGCAGCAGCGCGGGCGGCAGCGCGTCCACGTAGGGGTCGGTCACCAGCGCGGCGTCTTCCAGCCGCAGCGCCGCGGCTTCATCGCCGGCCCGGGCATGCCAGGGATGGCCGGGCGCCACCCACAGGCTGTTGGCCTCTTCGTACAACCGGTGCTGCTCCAGCCCGGCCGGCGCGGCGCGGGTGGCCACGATGCCGGCGTCCAGCGTGCCGGCCAGCAGTTCTCGCTCGATCTCCAGCGGCCGGCGGGCGGCCAGCTGCCACTGCAACCCTGGTACCAACTGCGCGCAGCGGGCCAGCAGCGCGGGCACCCGGCCTTCGGTGATCAGCGCGTCCACCAGGCCCAGGCGCAGCACCGGGGCTGCCGCCGCGCCGCTGAAGGCCGCCAGGTCGTCGCCGAAAGCGCGCATCGCGCCGAAGAGCCGGCGCGTCAACGCCTGCAGGCGCTGACCGTCCTCCGTGAGCTGGAAGCCGCCACGGCCGCGCCGTGCCAGCGTCACGCCCAGCAGCGCTTCCAGCTCGCGCAGCTGCTTGCTGACGGTGGACAGGTCGAGCTGCAGCTCCACCGCCGCCGGCGACAGGCCGCCCGCCGCCGCCACCGCGGCGAAGCTGCGCAGCAGCCGCAGCTGCGCCTCGCCCAGCGGTGCGCCGGGCGTCGTCATGCTGTCGATGCTGGATGGTGGTGCCAGTGAACTTGCCCGCCGGGCCATGCCGTGTCGCTCCCGGGTCCCGTACCCTTGCTGCGCATTCTCGGAGCTGCACGCCATGTCCCTCGATCCCGCCGCCCACGCCTTTGCTTTCCTGTCGCAAGGCAGCTTCCTCAAGGGCCCGGCCGCGTTGCCCGGCCAGCCGGCGCCGCAGCCCTATGGCGTGGCCGGCCTGGCCTGGGATGGCTCCACCACCAACCGGCCGGGGGCCCGCATGGCGCCGCGCGCCATCCGCACCGCCAGCCACATGCTGTGCGACGGGCTGCATCCGCACTTCGGCACCACGCCCATCGCCCAGCTGGTGGACCTGGGCGACCTGGCGCTGCCCAACACCTCGCTGGTGGCCATGCGCGCCGCGCTGGCCGAGGCGCTGCCGGCGCTGCTGGCCGCGCGCCACATGGTGTGGCTGGGCGGCGACCATTCGGTGACGCTGCCCATCCTGCGGGCGCTGAAGGCGCAGCAGGGCCGGCCGCTGGCGGTGATCCACTTCGACGCGCACTGCGACACCTGGGAAGACCACTTCGGCGAACCCAGCGGCCACGGCACCTGGGTGTATGAAGCGATTCAGGAAGGCCTGGTGGTGCCCGAGTGCTTCACGCAGCTGGGCATCCGCTCGGCCGGCGACCGGGCGGCGCGCGAGTACGTGCGCGACCAGGGCGGCCAGATCTTCACCGCCCGCGACCTGCGCGGCCTGGAAAGCCCGGCCCAGCTGGCGGGCGTGGTGGGCGCCATCCGCCAGCGCATCGCCGCGGCCGGCCACCCGCCGGTGTACCTGAGCCTGGACATCGACTGCCTGGACCCGGCCTTCGCACCCGGCACCGGCACGCCCGAGCCGGCCGGCATGAGCACCGCGCAGGTGATGACGCTGCTGGAAGAACTGGCCGACCTGCCCTTCGTGGGCATGGACTGCGTGGAGGTGTCGCCGCCCTACGACCACGCCGAGCTGACGGCCTACGCGGCCGCCAGCTTCGTGTGGACTTACCTCAGCGGGCGGGTGGCGGCCAAGGGTTAGCCGCAGCGGCGGCTTGCGCTCAGCGCAAGCCCAGCCGCGCCAGCTTCTTGATCAACCCGACCCGTGAGATGCCGAGCCGCCGTGCGGCCTCGGACTGGTTGCCGCGCGCCGCGGCCATGGCATCGCGGATCAGTCGGCGCTCCAACTCGTTGATGGCCGCATCCAGCGTGCCCGGCGCATCGCCGTCCCCGCCGACGGCGGCGGAGGTGTCGCCTTCGGCCGCTGACTCGCCGGCCGCCAAGCGCAGCAGGGCGACGTCCACCTGGGTCTGGCCGGGCAGCAGCAGGGCGCCGGCCGACTCCACCACGGCGCGCAGTTCACGCACGTTGCCGGCCCAGGGGCGCGCCGTGAGCCAGGCCAGCGATTCGCCGCTCAGGCCGGCCTGCGGCGCCACCCGTTGCAGGAAACGCGCGGCCAGCACCGGCACGTCGGCCGGACGTTCGGCCAGGGCCGGGGTGCGCAGCACCACCCCCTTGAGGCGGTAGAACAGGTCTTCGCGGAATGCGCCTTCACGCACCATGGCCTCGAGGTCGCGGTGGGTGGCGGCCACCACGCGCACCTGGGCGCGCTTGACCACACGCCCGCCCACGGGCACGAAGCTGCCTTCCTGCAGAAAGCGCAGCAGCTTGACCTGCATCGCCGGTGGCATCTCGCCCACCTCGTCGAGGAACAGCGTGCCGCCGTCGGCCGCTTCGACCAGGCCGGGCTGGTCGCGGTAGGCGCCGGTGAAGCTGCCGCGCAGGTGGCCGAACAGCTCGCTCTCCAGCAGTTCGGCCGACAGGGCACCGCAGTGCACGGCCATGAACGGGCCGGCCGCGCGCGGGCTGCAGTCGTGCAGCGCACGCGCCGCCAGTTCCTTGCCGGTGCCGGTGGGGCCCAGTACCAGCACGCTGACCGACGTGGGCCCCACACGGCGCAGCATCGCGCGCAGCGCCGCCATCGCGGCGCTGGGGCCGATCAGCCCCATCTCGTCGCCCCCGGCCTGTTGCCGCAGCCGCCGCAGCTCGGCTTCCAGCCGATGCTGGCGCAGCGCGCGGGCCACGACGAAACCCAGCATGTCGGGATCGATCGGCTTGGTGAGAAAGTCCCAGGCACCCAGCTCCGCGGCGCGCAGCGCCAGCCCGTGCTCGCCATGGCCGGTGAGCACCACCACCGGCACACCCGGCAGCCGCGCGATCAGGGCCAGGCCGGCTTCGGGGTCCATGGTGGGCGGCATCGCCAGGTCCAGCAGCACCAGCTCCGGCCGCTGCCGCTCGAACTCAACCAGCGCCTGCTCGGCATCACCGGCCACGCTGACCTCATGGCCCAGTCCGCGCAAGAAGGAGCCGCCCAGACGCTGGAAGGCCGGCTCATCGTCCACCAGCAGCACGCGGCCGCCAGCCGCCGGCAAGGTGTTGGCATTCATGCGGTCGATCCTGAAAGAGGCACTGCGCGCGACGGCAGGCCGGCGGGCAGGTGCAGGGTGAAACAGGTGGACCAGGGCGCGCGCTCGGTCAGCGCGACCGAACCGCCATGGGCCGCCGCCACGCGGGCGACGATGGCCAGGCCCAGCCCGGTGCCGCCCGGGCTGCGGGACGCAAAGGGCTCGAACAGCCGGTCGCGGATCTCGGCGGGCACGCCCGGGCCGTCGTCGCACACGTGCAGCCACAGGCCGCGCTCGTCGGTCTCTGCGGCCAGCTCCACGCGCGTGGGCGGCCGGTCGGGGCGGGCCTCGCCCGCGGCGCTCACCGCATTGGCCAGCAGGTTGCTCACCGCCTGCTCCAGGCGCCGCGCATCCGCCTCGACCCACAACGGCTGCGCCCACCCGGCGCCCAGCACCACCGTCGGCCAACGGAACAGCCAGCCGCGCACACGCTCGGCCAGGTCGAAGCGGGTGGGCGTGAGTTGCCAGGGCTTGGCGTAGTCCAGCAGGTCGGCCGCCAAGTGCGAGATGCGCCCCACCTGGGTGGACACCTCCTGCCGCGTGTCCGGCGGCGCACCGGCCACCGCCATCGAGATGATGTTGAGCGGGTTGCGGATGTCGTGGGCCACGGTGGCGGCCAGGGCGCCCAGCTCGGCCAGCCGCGCCTGCAGTTGTCGCTCGCGCTCGCGTTGCGCGCCCGCCTGGGCCTGGGCCAGGCGCTCGGCCGCTTCGGCCAGCACGCTGCCGAACAGCTCGGCCACCTGGCGCGGGCCGGGCGGCGCGGCGTCCCATCCCTGCAGCTCACAGTGCCAGCCGGTGGCACTGTCGGCCCGGCAGCGCAGGCCGGGTGCGTCCGGCGAAGGGGCGGGCATGCCGTCACCGACCGCCACGGGCACCGCCACGCCCAGCCGCCGGCTGATCAGGCCGCTGGCCAGCGCCGCCAGCGCGGCTTCGCTGTCGGCCGGCCGCAGCGCTTCGCGCCAGCCTGCCAGGTCTGCCGCCGACACCTGGCCGCCAGGGAACACCAGCCGCTCGGCCACGCGGCGCACCGGCCCGTTCAATGCCAGGCAGGTGGCGGCCACGGCCAGCCCGCCCACCCAGCGCGACTCGAAGGGCAGCAGCGGCGTGAGGGCCACCACACCCAGGCCCAGCGCCAGCAGCAGCGCCCAGGCCAGCGCACGCCGCGCCCAGGCGTTGACCACGAACACCCGGTAGCGCAGCACGCCGTAGACCAGGATCAACGAATGCGCCGGCAGGCCGTACAGCGGCCAGGGCGTGACGGGCAGACGCATCGCGGCCATCAGGTAGCCCGTCATGCACAAGGCACCCCAGACGCAGGACGCCGCCACCGCGGCGATCTGGCCACGCTCCGGCCCACGTGCGCGCAGGTAGCCCCGCGCCAGCACCGTCAGCCCCACCAGCGCCAGCACCACCCAGCCCACGCTGGCCAGCAGGCCGACCGAGGTGGGCACGGCGACGTAGCCGAACGGTGGCGAGTGGATCAGGTGACCCGGCCGCGCCCACTGGGCATAAAGAGCCGTGGCAGCGCCCAGCCCGTAGGCCAGCACCAGCCACCGGCGTGGCCAGCCTGCCCGGCAGAACACCACGCAGAAGTGCACGAAGACGGCCGAGATCAGCGGCGCCAGCGCCACCAGCCGGATCGACAGCCACTCCCACTGCGGCCCGGCCCAGTTGGGCAGCTCGTTGCCGATGACCCAGACCCCCACGCCGAAGAGGAACAGCACCAGCAGCCGCGCGCCCGCCACCCGGTGGGCCCAGACCCCCAGCAAAGCCGCCAGCAACCAAGTCTGGACCAGCGCAAACGCCAGCACGCCGTGCAACACCGTCAAAGCCATTCCGCCTGTATACGCAGTTGACGATCCGGGCTGGAAAGTCTGTATCCGAAGTATACAGATGGGCACTCAAAATCCAATCAAATCAAGGGGTTAGAGAAGCCGCGGCGGCGGGCCCCGAACCTGCGATGCAGGGTGCATGACACCCGCCGCCCACGCCCCCTCCCGGCTTTCCTGCCCCACCCCGCCGCTGGACCTGGCCACGCTGCTGGGGCCCGCCGCCTGGCAACGCCTGCCGGCCGCCGTGCGTCGCCGCTTTGCCGCTGGCCACGCGCCCGCCACCTACCCCGGCACGCTCACGATGCGCTGCTCCGCCATCGGCCGCGTGTTTGCCGCCGGCGCCGCGCTGCTGGGCTCGCCGCTGTGCGGCGCCAGGGCCAGCGCGGTGCCGGCCACGGTGCAGGTGCAGGCCGATGGCCGCGGCGGCGTGAGCTGGACGCGCCGCCTGCAACTGCCCGGCCGCCGCTCGGTGCAGATCCGCTCCACCAAGGCGCTGGGCCCCGACGGGCGCTTGATCGAACGCACCGATGGCGGCCTGGGCATGGCGCTGGAGGTGTTCGAGCAGCACGGCGCGCTGGTGTTCGAGAGCCGCCGCTACGACTGGTGGCTGGGCCGCTGGCGCCTGCCCGTGCCGGCCCTGCTGACCCCCGGCACCTGCCGCGTGACCCATGAGGACCTGGGACAGGGCCGCTTCCGCTTCACGCTGGAAATGCGCCATGCCTGGTGGGGGCGCACGTTTCACCAGACCGGCGTGTTCACCGACCCGCCGCATACCCAGACCGACCAGGAGCTTCTGCCATGACCCCCTCGCTGTTTCTCGTGCTGGCCGCGCAAGCCGTGCTCGGCGCCTTCGACAACCTATGGCACCACGAGCTGGAAGCCCGCCTGCCCCAGCGCATGGGTGCGCGCCGCGAACTGGCGCTGCATGCCGCGCGCGAGGCCCTGTACGGCGTGCTGTTCCTCGTGGTGGCCTGGCTGCAGGTGCACGGCCTGTGGGCCGGGCTGCTCGGCGCGCTGCTGCTGGCCGAGCTGTGCATCACGCTGGCCGACTTTCTGGAAGAAGACCGCACCCGCAAGCTGCCACCGCTGGAGCGGCTGCTGCACACGGTGCTCACGGCGATGTACGGCGCCTTCCTGGCGCTGATGCTGCCGCTGCTGGCCCGCTGGGCCTGGCTGCCGACGGCGCTGGTGCCCGTGCAGCACGGCCTCACTTCCTTCGTCTTCACTGCCTTTGCGGTCGGGGTGCTGGCCTGGTCGCTGCGCAACGTGCTGGCCTTGCGCGCCACCGGCCGCCTGCTGGCCGCTGCCCGCCGTGCCCCGCCGCCCGCGCGGCCGGCGGCCACGGGCGTCGGACCCCGCAGCGTGCTCATCACCGGGGGCACCGGCTTCGTCGGCCGGGCGCTGGTGGCTCGGCTGGTGGCTGAAGGGGTGCGGGTCTTCGTGCTCTCACGCGACCTGCTGCAGGCCCGCGGCCTGCTGGACCCGGCGGTGACGGTGATCGACCGTCTGGACACCCTGCCTGCCGAAACCCGGCTGGACGCCATCGTGCATCTGGCCGGCGCCCGTGTGCTGGGCCTGCCGTGGACGGCCGCCCGCCGACGCCAGCTGGTCGACAGCCGCACCCGCCTGACCGAGGCGCTGATCGCGCTGATGCGCCGCCTGCAGCACCGGCCGCAGGTGCTGGTGGCCGCATCCGCCGTCGGTTTTTATGGCGTGCCGGCCGATGGCGGCTCGATGCGGGGGGAGAGCCAGGCACCGCTGGACGAGACGGCAGCGCCCCGGCCGGGCCAATTCGTCTCGGACCTGTGCATGGCGCTGGAACATGAAGCGCGGCGTGCCGAGGCGCTGGGCCTGCGCGTGGTGCGGCTGCGGCTGGGCGTGGTGCTGGGCCGGGGTGACGGCGCCTGGCCGCTGCAGAACCTGGCCGCACGGCTGGGCCTGGCCACCCGGCTGGGCAGCGGGCGCCAGCCGGCCCCGTGGCTGCAACTGGACGATGCCGTGGGCCTGCTGCACCTGGCGCTGCACACCCCGGCCCTGAGCGGCGCCGTCAACGCGGTGGCCCCGACCTGCCCGAGCCAGGCGGAATTTGCGCAGGCCATGGCAGCCGCCCACGGCAAGCGCGTGCACCTGCGCCTGCCGGCAGCGCCGCTGCGCTGGCTGGGGGGCGAGATGATGAGCCTGCTGCTGGAGGGCCAGGCGGTGGCGCCGACTGCGGCCCTGCGCGCCGGCTACCGGTTTGCCCACCCCGACATCCAGTCCGCCTGCGAGGCGCTGGCGCGGGGGGCGGCAGACACGGTCAGTACGACGTCACCGCGCTCGGCTGCCCGCCCTTGAAGGTGAACACCGTCACCGGCGACGACTTGAGGTCGCGCTGGTTGTCGAACTCGTAGGTGCCGGCCGCGCCCTTGTAGCTGCCCTTTTGCATCGCCTCGGCCACCTTGGCCGGGTCGGTGCTGCCGGCCTTCTGCATCGCCTGGGCGATCAGGTGCACCGCGTCGTAGAAGTTGACGGCATAGGTCAGCGGATCACGCTGGTGGTTGGCCGCGCGGTAGGCCTGCACGAAGGCCTGGCCTTCGGAAGCTCTTTGGATCATCGCGCCGCCCTGGGTGCACCAGACGTTTTCGCCCACCGCATCGCCGCCGGCCAGCTTGGCGGTTTCGCTGGAGCACAGGCCGTCGCCGCCCAGCAGCTTGGCGGTGATGCCCAGCTGCTTCATCTGCCGTGCCATCGGGCCCGCCTGGGCCGAGTAGCCGCCGAAGAAGATGGCGTCGGGCCGCGTGGCCTTGATGCTGGTGAGCACCGGCGTGAAGTCGGTGGCCTGGCCCGAGACGTATTCGCTCTTGACCACCTGCAGCCCGTTGGCCTTGGCCGCGTTGCTGAACTCCTGCGCCAGGCCCTGGCCGTAGGCGCTGCGGTCGTCGATCACGGCCACGCGCTGCAGCTTCAGTTCCTTGGCCGCGTACAGCGCCATCTTCACGCCCAGCGCGGTGTCGGCCGCGCCCACACGGAACAGGCGCGCAAAGCCCTGCTGCGTGATCTTGGGGTTGGACGACACCGTGGCCACCACCACGCCGCCCTGGTCGTACACGCGCGAAGCGGGCATGGTCACGCCCGAGTTGTAGGGCCCGACGACGAACTTCACGCCCCCATCGACGAACTTCTGTGCCACGGCCACGCCCTGGCGCGGGTCGGCCTGGTCGTCTTCGGCCTGCAGCTTCAGCCGCAGCGGCCGGCCGCCCACGCTGAGCTTGCGGGCGTTGACTTCGTTGACGGCCAGTTGCGCGCCGGCCAGGTTGTCCTGGCCGTTGCCGCTTTGCGGGCCGGACAGCGGGCTGCTCAGCCCGATGGGCACCACCAGCTCCTGCGCGCGCACGGCGGCAGGCAGGGTCAGCGCCACGGCCAGGGCGGCGCCTTGCAGGCACAGATTCAAGGTTGGGTTCAAACGCATCTTCAGGAACGGATCGGGTCAAGGGTTCAGGCCACGCGGCGTGCAGCCGGGCTGCCGCCGGCGCGCCACTGTGCCATCAGGCCGTCCCACTTCGGGCGGGCGGTGGCCAGGTGGCGGGCCTTCACATGGCCGTAGCCGCGGATCTGCTCGGGGATGCTGGCGATCTCCACCGCCAGCGGCAGGCGCTCGGCATTCAGGCCCTGCAGCAGTTCCAGCACGCTGGCCTTGTACTGCTCGATCAGCGCGCGCTCGGTGCGGCGCTCCTCGGTGCGGCCGAACACGTCGAACGCAGTGCCGCGCAGGCCCTTCAGCTTGGCGAGCACGCCGAAGGCGGTGTGCATCCATGGGCCGAAGGGGCGCTTGACCCCCTCACCCCGCTCGTTGGTCTTGGCGGTGAGCGGCGGGGCCAGGTGGTGCACCAGCTTGTAGTCGCCCTCGAACATCGCGGCGATCTTCTCGTCGAAGCCGGTCTGCGTGTGCAGGCGCGCCACTTCGTACTCGTCCTTGTAGGCCATCAGCTTGAACAGGTAGCGGGCCACCGCCTCCGACAGGCGGGTGCCGCCCAACGGGCTTTCGGTCTGCCGCACCTGGTCGACGAAGCGGCGGTACTGCTCGGCATAAGCCGCGTTCTGGTAGTCGGTGAGGAAGCTCACCCGCTTGGCCACCAGCTCGTCGATCGACGGCTTCTTGACGAACTGGATCACCTGCGCGGCCTTGAACAGCGCCTTCACCGCGGCCAGGTCGTGGGCGCAGCGGCGGCCCCATTCGAAGGCGGCCTTGTTGTTGTCCACCTGCACGTTGTTGAGCTCCATCGCGCGCATCAGTGCGGCATGGCCCAGCGGCACGCGGCCCTGCTGCCAGGCATAGCCCAGCATCAGCGGGTTGGTGTAGATGCTGTCGCCCAGCAACTGCACCGATACCTCTTCGGCATCGAAGGCGCCCAGCCCGCCCGCGCCCACGGCCTGCGCCAGCGTGGTCTCGCAGCCGGCCGGGAACTGCCAGTCGGGGTTCTGCACGAAGGCCGCGGTGGGCGAGCCATGGGTGTTCATCGCCACGTAGGTGCGCCCCGGCTTGATGACGGCCATGGTGGCCTTGTTGGCGCCGACGATGGGGTCGCAGGCGATCACCAGGTCGGCCTTGGCGGTGTCCACCTTGGTGGTGAAGATGGCCTCGGCGCGATTGGCGATCTGGATGTGGCTCCAGGTGGCGCCGCCCTTTTGCGCCAGGCCGGCTGCATCCTGCGTGACCACGCCCTTGCCTTCCAGGTGCGCGGCCATGCCCAGCAACTGGCCGATGGTGATGACGCCGGTGCCGCCCACGCCGGCCACCACGATGCCCCAGGCCTGCTCGGCCAGCGGCAGCGCGGGCTCGGGGATCGGTGGCAGCGTGCTCAGGTCGCCCTTCTTCTCTTTTTTCGGCTTCTTCAGCTGGCCACCTTCCACGGTGACGAAGCTGGGGCAGAAGCCCTTCAGGCACGAGTAGTCCTTGTTGCAGCTGTTCTGGTTGATGCGGCGCTTGCGGCCGAACTCGGTGTCCACCGGCTCCACGCTCAGGCAGTTGCTTTGCACGCTGCAGTCGCCGCAGCCCTCGCACACCAGCTCGTTGATCACCACCGTCTTGTCGGGCGTGGCCAGCTTGCCGCGCTTGCGGCGGCGACGCTTCTCGGTGGCGCAGGTCTGGTCGTAGATGATGGCCGTGGTGCCCTTGAGCTCGCGGAACTGGCGCTGGATCGCATCCAGCTCGTCGCGGTGGTGCACCGTCACGCCGGGCAGCAGGCTCACGCCCTGGTACTTCTGCGGCTCGTCGCTGACGATCACGGTCCTGGCCACGCCCTCGGCGTCCAGGCTCTTCATGATCTGCAGCACCGAGTGGCCCTCCGGCCGCTCACCCACCTGCTGGCCGCCGGTCATGGCCACAGCGTCGTTGTAGAGGATCTTGTAGGTGATGTTCACGCCCGAGGCGATGCTCTGGCGGATGGCCAGCAGCCCGCTGTGGAAGTACGTGCCGTCGCCCAGGTTGGCGAACACATGCGCATCGGTGGTGAACGGCGCCTGGCCGCTCCAGGCCACGCCTTCGCCACCCATCTGGCTGAAGGTCACGGTGCTGCGGTCCATCCAGGTGGCCATGTAGTGGCAGCCGATGCCGGCCAGCGCGCGCGAGCCTTCGGGCACGCGGGTGCTGGTGTTGTGCGGGCAGCCCGAGCAGAACCAGGGCGCGCGCTCGGCGCTGGCGCCGGCGGCGCTCACCGTCACCAGGGCGCGCTCGGCGGCCTCGATCTCGCGCAGCCGCGCGTCCATGCGCGCCACCACGTCGGCGGGCACACCCAGCTTCTTCAGCCGCTTGGCAATCGCCTTGGCGATGAGGGCAGGCGTGAGGTCGGCCTTGGCGCGCAGCAGCCAGTTTTCGCTGGGGTTGGGCATGGCCCATTCGCCGCCCGTCAGGTCGCCTTCGGGCTCGTCGAACTTGCCCAGCACGTTGGGCCGCACGTCGGCGCGCCAGTTGTACAGCTCTTCCTTCAGCTGGTATTCGATGACCTGGCGCTTTTCTTCGACCACCAGGATCTCTTGCAGGCCCTGCGCGAAGTCGCGGGTGATGGTGGCTTCCAGCGGCCACACCACGTTGACCTTGTGCAGCCGCACGCCCAGCGCGCGGCAGGCGTCGTCGTCCAGGCCCAGGTCGGCCAGCGCCTGACGGGTGTCGTTGTAGGCCTTGCCGCTGGCAATCAGGCCAAAGCGGTCGTTCGGCCCCGCGATCACGTTGTAGTTGAGCTTGTTGGCCCGCACGTAGGCCAGCGCCGCGTACCACTTGTAGTCCATCAGCCGCGCTTCCTGCTCCAGCGGCGCGTCGGGCCAGCGGATGTGCAGGCCGCCTGGCGGCATGCTGAAGTCTTCGGGCAGCACGATGCGCACGCGGTCGGGGTCCACCGAGACGGAGGCCGACGACTCCACCACTTCCTGGATGGTCTTCATGCCCGACCACACGCCCGAAAAGCGGCTCATCGCCAACGCATGCAGGCCCATGTCCAGGATGTCCTGCACGCTGCTGGGAAAGAACACCGGCAGGCCGCAGGCCTTGAAGATGTGGTCGCTCTGGTGCGGGGCGGTGCTGCTCTTGCTGATGTGGTCGTCGCCCGCGATGGCGATCACGCCACCGTGCTTCGAGGTGCCGGCCATGTTGGCATGCTTGAACACGTCGGAGCAGCGGTCCACGCCCGGGCCCTTGCCGTACCAGATGCCGAAGACGCCGTCGAACTTTTTGCTCTGCGGAAACAGGTCGAGCTGCTGCGTGCCCCACACCGCGGTGGCGCCCAGTTCTTCGTTCACACCGGGCTGGAACACGATGTGGTTGTCGGCCAGGTGCTTGCGCGCGGCCCACAGCGCCTGGTCGTAGCCGCCCAGCGGCGAGCCGCGGTAGCCGCTGATGAAGCCCGCGGTGTTGAGCCCAGCGGCCAGGTCGCGGGCGCGCTGCAGCATGGGCAGCCGCACCAGCGCCTGCACGCCGCTCATGAAGGCCCGGCCGCTGGCCAGCGCGTACTTGTCGTCGAGGCTGACGGTTTCCAGGGCGCGGCGGACCGACTCGGGCAAGGGTGCGTTCATGCGGGGTACTCCAGTGGCGATGGCTCGGCGGGGTCGCGTGCCTGGCTCGTGACCGGGCGCGCACTTGGCTGCTGCCAGTGTAGATTTCACCGGCCGTGAAGTCTTTTCGTTGTTTGCTCGATTACCATGGTTTTGAGCAACATCCTTTCTCTGATAACCGCCTGCACGATCAAATGCCATCGCGAATCGCCAAATCAGGGAAAACCCCAGCCACTGCCGAGGCTGCTGCGGGCGGTGCCGACACCGAGCGCCACGGCGCCGACCTCGACCGCTACGACGTCGCCATCCTGGAAGCGCTGCAACAGGATGCGCGGCTGTCCAACGCCGAGCTGGCGGCACGCATCGGCCTGTCGGCGGCGCCCACCTGGCGGCGCGTGAAGTGGCTGGAGGCGCAGGGCTACATCACCGGCTACCGCGCCGAGCTGGACCGCCGCCGCATCGGCCTGGGCGTGCTGGCCTTCGTGCGGGTGGACACCGAACGCAGCAGCGGTGCCGCCACCAAGGTGCTGGAAGAAGCGCTGCGCCTGCTGCCCGAGGTCACGGCCTGCCACTACATCAGCGGCGCCGGCAC
>CAKZXL010000118.1 GCA_937883885.1 uncultured Aquincola sp.
CTCATCCTGCCGTGGAGCACGCCGTCGATGCGTTTCTGCACCTCCGAGCTCAAGACGGCCATCATCACCCGAGAGCTGCGCAAGCGCTTCCCGGGCCAGGACATCCTGAACGTTACAGGGGTGCGGCGCCAGGAGAGCGATGCCCGCTCGAAGATGCCGGTGGCCGCGCCGATGACGGCGCATGCACGCAAGAACGCTGTGGGCTTCAGCTGGAACGCCATCATCGAATGGAGCATCGAAGAGGTTCTGCAGGAGATTGCCGACGCCGGCCTTGCGCTGCACCAGGCCTACACGACCTACGGGGCATCGAGGGTGTCCTGCGCGTACTGCATCATGAGCGCGTACGCCGACTTGGTGGCGGCCGCCTCCTGCCCCGACAACCAGCCGCTGTACGTGCAGATGGTCGAACTTGAGGCGACTTCGGGCTTCGGCTTCCAGGGCAACCGCTGGCTCGCCGACGTGGCGCCGCACCTCCTGTCACCCGAGCTGCAGGCGCGTATCGACGCTGCCAAATCCGGCGCCAAGCGCCGCGTGGAGCTGGAATCGCTGCTGCCCAAGCACCTGCACTATGTGAAGGGGTGGCCCGTGGGCTTGCCGACCCCTGATGAGGCCGAGCTCATCGCCCACGTCCGCCGCGGCGTCGCTGCGGTTCTGGGTCTAACGGTTAAGTACACGACTGGTATCGAAGTGCTGGCTCGGTACTCTGAGCTCCTCGCGGCGAAAGCTGCAAAGGCACCGATGCCTGCAGTCGTGGAAGCGGCAACGGACGATGAGAGTGAGGTGGTGCCGGCCCAGCGGGAGCTGGTGTTCGACTTCTAGTGCGGCAAGCACGAGAACGCTTTGAGGGAACATCACAGCAAGCGCAAGGTGGCTTTCAGCTCAAAGATCACGTGGCTGCTCGCTGCTGGCGTGCTGGCGGTCTTCCTGCTGTAGTGGGTCTTCGTTCGGATGAAGACCGCCGATTGCAAGCTTCTTTGCCCCACTTCTGCGGGCGAGGCGTCCTACCGCGTAGGTATCCCGCTCCAGCGCGGCAGCAGTCAAGTAGGACGTGCCGCTTGCGAATGCAGGGCTCCAGCCAGGTAGAGGATGCCCGGCCAGTACAGCGTGACCTCTTCCAAGACGCTCTCGTGCCTCGGTCGTCCCGAGCAGGCCACCCAGTGCAGTGGCTGCGCGCTTGGTCCTGCATCTCGGCCGACCGCCTAGGGCATCAGCGCTCAATCCTAGGGATGTCAATGGTGGAAGCGGAGGCGCCAACTCCTACGATCGCCGGCTGACGGCCAGCGGGAGGGGATGACCATGCTTAGATTTGGAGCGACAGCCGCGCTCGCACTGTTCGCGACACCCTTGGCTTGCATCGCGGCAGACCTAGGCACGAAACCATTCATCACGCGAAGCGGTAATCCTGACTTCCTTGACAGCGGCCCCTCCTGGGTCAGCGCCGCTGTGCCCCCTGGCACTGGTTACTCCCTGAACACTATCGGGATGACCTACTTCTTCGAGGTCGCCGGACCAGGTGGCTTTGTCCCGGTCCCGGTGGCGTTCGACTACCTCATGGCAGGTGGTGGTGAGGGAGGCGGCGTTGCCTCATCACGGGTGCAGATATTTACGAGCGGAACAACCGGGCCAAGCCGAAGTGCCTCGAAGCCGCTCGATGGCCCGACCTACCATGTCGAGGGCACCATCGACCTCACAGTCAACACAAACGCTGCCTACCAGGTCGTGCTGGTCGCCACCGTGGGCACAGACAACCGCCCGACCGCCACGGGTTGGGCATACACCGACCCGTACATCCACATCGACTCGGATTGGCTGGCAGGCCATCCGGGCTACAGCGTGAGGGTGACCCCCGGCGTCCTGAACGCCATCACCCCGGTGCCGGAACCCTCGACCCTAGTGCAGTGCGCTTGAATTTGTAGAACTTATCATCGCCGGCATACTCAGACGTTCCAGGAGGCTGGAACAGTGCGGGTTGCCAAGACGATTGAGCTGGATGAGCGCACCGAGCGGGAGCTTCGTGTGCTGGCCAAACGCCGTACCGTAGAGGCTCGGCTGCAGCAGCGAGTGTTGGTCGTGCTGCTGGCGGCCGAGGGTCGGCAGAACAAGGACATCGCAGTGGAGGCCGGCCTGGATCGGCGCCAGGTCGCGCTGTGGCGCGAGCGCTTCCTCAAGGGTGGCATCAACGCTTTGCGCAAGGACGCCCCTCGCAGTGGCCGGCCGGCCACGATCACCGCCGAGATGGAGTCGCGCATCGTGCAGGCCACGCTGCAGGACAAGCCGATCAACGCCACGCACTGGAGCACGCGAACGCTGGCCGAGCATCTGGGCGTTGGTGCAACCACCGTGCGCCGCGTCTGGCAGAGCAACGGCCTGAAGCCGCACCTGAGCAGAACATTCAAACTCTCGCGCGACCCGCTGTTCGAAGACAGGCTGCTGGACGTGGTGGGGCTCTACATGAACCCGCCCGAGCACGCCCTCGTGCTCAGCTGTGACGAGAAGAGCCAGATCCAGGCGCTCAACCGCACGCAGCCGGGCCTGCCGATGAAGCGCGGGCGTGCGGGCACCGTCATCCACGACTACAAGCGCCACGGCACGACCACGCTGTTTGCCGCGCTCAACACCCTGGACGGCAGCGTGATCTCGATGTGCCAGCCGCGGCACCGCCACACCGAGTGGCTGAAGTTCCTGCGGCTGATCAACCGAAGCACGCCCAAGCACCTGAGCCTGCACCTGGTCGTGGACAACTACGCCACGCACAGCCACCCCGAGGTGCAGAAGTGGCTGGCCAAGCATCCGCGCTTTGTCATGCACTTCACGCCCACCAGCGCGTCGTGGCTGAACATGGTCGAGCGCTTCTTCCGCGACATCACCGACAAACGCATCCGGCGCGACAGCTTCACCAGCGTGGCCGAGTTGGAACTGGCCATCGACCTGTATGTCGCCCATCACAACGTCGACCCCAAACCGTTCATCTGGACGGCCAGCGCGAAGGACATCCTGGCCAAGGTGACGCGGGCCAAGGCGGCCTTGGCCACTGCCGCGGGATAAGTACAGAACAGAGCGGCGCACTGCACTACCGGGGGGTTAGACGCTGTACAACGCTGGTATTACCGACGTTTCGGTCGCCGCGGCCGCTGCGGTTGAGTGCGCGCCGCAGTTAAGCAACTATCGTTGACCTGGACCGGCTCGCCTCACGCCATCGAGGATCTCGTAAGCCAGCTTCAAGCGAGCCTTGCCATCCAGAGGTGTTGCCATCGATTGGCAGACGGTGTCGACCGCGGCCATCGCCTGCATCAGCTCTTCGCGGTTGTCAGCCGTGGGCTCGCCATCACGTCGAACGCCCGTCACCACGTAGCCGGCGTCCCCACCCTCCCGGTGGAATGCCGCCAACTGGTCAGCAAGCGGTGAGCGTTGACCGCCTTCATACAGCAGCACTGATTGCCGCTGGACACCGAACCAGTCAGCAACCCTTTCCTGCGATGCGCCTAGCCGTTCGCGCTCCTCCCGGAGTCGGGCGCCGATTCCGGTCCGCAACGTGGAGAAAGCCTGGCCAACATCTGTACGTGTCATGAATCAATTATCACACTAACACGTACGTATAAAAACAGGACGCAGCCTCAAGGAGTTGCAGAAGGTTGTATGTTTAAAGCTAAAAGCGTACATTATGCGAAGCATGAAGAACTCGCCATCTTTCGAGCCAACCGCGGTGGAGCGCGTGTGTGCAGCTTTCGTTGAAAGAGGGGAGACCGTCGCTGACTGGGCTCGTTCCCATGGCTTCGAACCGCCGCAGGTCTACGCTGTCCTCGCGGGGCGGAACAAGGGTCGCTATGGTCGCGGACACGAAATTGCAGTAGCCCTCGGGCTCAAAGCTGAACATCCGACGCCTCCTCAGCTATTGGCGGACGCGGGAAGCGGGCAGTGCCAATCAACTTCAACCAGCAGTCCGCAATCGGTCGTCGGCGACACGGCTCATGTCGGCAAGCCGGGAGGCTGCACACCCATCCATGAGAGGAGGCGGGCATGAACCACTAGCGACATGTCGCCATCCTCACCGAACCCCTGAGACCAGCGGTCTCAGGGGTGGATCGGAGAAAGCCGAAGCTCTCAGCGTGGTACCTGAAATGTAGCTTTGATTTCTCCGCAGGTCAACTTTTGCCTGGGGAAAAGTATGAAAAAGCTTTTCAGGAGTGCGCTTGATGTGCGCGGGTGGAGCCGTGAGGTCGGCGGCGCATCGGCGGAGCTTGGGCGGCGCGCAATGCGCCTCAGCTCGATTCGGCGGGCGGCCTTATGAAGCCCGCACGATGTGTCGTTACCCGCTCGCCATCCCAGAACGTCGGCGTTGTCTGCTGTCCTTGGCTGCAAGCTGAGCCGATTGAGCATGAGTCCATCACGGAACGCTGGTTCCTCTTGGTCGCCGTGCTGCTTCCTCGGCTACGGCGCATCGTGCACCAGCCGTTTCGGCTTGAGTTGCCTTGCGCTGAGGACGGGGCCTCGGAGGTGACGTACGTGCCGGACTTCTCGCTGGAGTTCGAGTCTGGTAAACGTGGCGTCGTAGAGGTCAAACCCGAAAAGTTTCTACCGAAGCACCGCGCCAAGCTGGCTGCTGCGGCTGAGGCGCTTCGTGCGCAAGGCCAAACCTTCTTTGTCGTTACGGACAAAGATCTTCGGTCCACCCTGTCAATGCCCGATGCGGTGCAGATCCGCCGCATAGCGAAGATGCAATGCTCCGACGAGGAAGTCGAGCGCACGCTCGCCGTTCTGTCGGACTCCCCAGGCTTCTTAACCGCTGGAGAGCTGAGCACTCGCGCAGGGGTTGGACTGCACGTCGTTGCGTGGCTAGTGAGCCGCGCCCGCATCGGCACCAAGGGGCCGGGCATCGTCAAGGACGCGACCCTTGTGATTGATCTTGCCAAAGAGGAGGGCTGCCATGCCGCGCTATCAGTTGGCCGCTGGTTTGCTACTGCGCCGTGGTGAGCGGGTGCTTGAGGTTCGCAAGATCCTCGACGGAAAGACCGTTGTGCTGGAGGATCAGGAGACCGGTGCGCTGTCGAACACGTCGGTCGGCAAGTTGTCGGCTGATGTCCTCAATGGCAGGCTGGCGCTGGTTCATACCACCTTTGTTACTCCCGCCGCGAACTCGCCGGACAGAAGCTCGGTCGACCTTGTCGGCTCGCTGGACTCACTCCCTGAGCGGTACAGGAATGAGCTGCTGCGAAGGCGGGCATACATCGGTCACCTTCGGCGCCAAGGCTTGAGTCGGGGAATGCGGCGCGACATCAAGAAGTGTTTGGCCAAGCTGGCGGTCAGCCTAAATTCGAACGACGAGAAGGCAGGCGCGGGGGCAGACCCGACAGATAGGGAGCTTCGAAAAAGGTTGACTCTTCCTGTCCCGTCCGAGTCCACCGTTATGAAATGGTGGCGCGAATTTGAGTTGGAGGCGGATGCGCCGAGCGCACTGATCAGCGGGAACGTCGGGCGACGTCGTGTACGCAAGCTGCCAGACCGGGTGTTTGCTGTGATCTCGGAGAAGCTCAAGACGCATTACTGCACGCGTGCGAGGCCGCCGCTGACGGAAACAGTCATTGAGATCAACAAGCGGCTGGCGCACATGCCCTGCAAAGCTGACCAGTACCAAGTGAGTGAACCCACAGTTCGGCGAGCGTTGAAAGAAATCGAGCCTTTCGCGGTGGATGCCGCGCGTTACGGCAGGGCTTATGCCCGCAACAAGTGGCGGTACAGCCTGTCCGGTACAGGTGCAAGCCGACCGTTGGAGCGTGTCGAGATCGATCACACGCTTTTGGATCTCGTGGTCGTTCACGACCAGACAGGGATGCCATTGGGGCGACCGACGATCACTGTTGTGGTGGACGCGTACTCCGGATACGTCTTGGGCTTCTTCATTAGTTTCTGGGGAACAGGGCTGCCAGCGACGCTCAGCGCCATCCGGCAGGCAGTGCTTCCGAAGGACGAGCTCACCGCATCGTTTCCTGAACTGCAGCGGCCGTGGTTGGCGTGGGGCCTGCACGATCTCTGGGTGGTCGACAACGGGCTGGAGTTCCACTCTCCCCAGTTCCGGCTTGCAGCGCTTGAGATGGCCGCCGACGTCCTGTTCTGCCGGGTCCGTCAACCGTGGCTTAAGCCGGTCGTTGAGCGCACGATGTTGGACCTGAAGATGTCGCTGCCCAAGTCAGGGCTGGTCGTCAAAGGGTTGACTAACGAGCTGCCGCTCGACGCGAGCAAGTCGGCCTGCGTGCGATTCAGCGACCTCTGCTTCGGCCTGCTCAAAGCGTTCGTCGATGTTCATCCGCTGGAAGTAAACGCCCGTCGGCTCGCGCGTCCGCTGGATCTGTTCGGCGAGGGGCTTGCTTCTATGCCGATGCCAGAGCTGCCAGCCGATCTGAAGTCATTCGATCTGCTCGGATGTCTGTCGAAGCTGCTGACAGTCGGGAACGAGGGCGTCGTCATGGACTACCTTCGATTCAACTCCAAAGAGCTGCAGGACATCCGCCGCCGTACGGGGGCCACCTTCAGGGCCATGATCAAGTTCCAGCCTGGCAATTTGGGCGCCGTTTATGTGCAGGACCCCGGCACCAAGCATTGGCTCGGGGTCCCTTCCACATGCCCCGAGTACAGCGTTGGCCTGTCGATCATCCAGCATCGTGCGATTCGAAAGTCGCTCAAGGATGGACTCCAAGCCAAGCGTGCGACAAAGCAGTTCCTCCACGCCAAGGCCGAGCTCAACGAGATCTGGGCGGAAGCAATCAAAGTCGGGCGAAAGCTGAAGGGGCTGCAGCTGCGCGCTATGCAGGGCCTGACCTCTGCTGATGTCCTTGGAGACGCTGCTCCGCTCTCCTGCCCATTGCCTGGCGACTTTCTTGCCCGCGCTGAAGACGATGAGCATACAGGCACGCCGTTGCGAGAGATTCCTTCTTACGAATCCTTCCAGTTGGAGTGAGCCATGACATCGACCCTCTTGGAGGCGGCCAACTTGGCCTGCAAGCAGATTGGGCAAGCGGTAGTCATGCACGATGCGTTTAAACGTGCACGGGACACGATCATTGAACTCGTGGAGCTTGCCGAGATCAGCGGTACACCCTTCGGCGCATGCGTGGTCGGGCCAAGTGGGATCGGCAAGAACACGCTGATCAGCGTTCTGCGTCAGCAGGTGGGCAGTGCCGACCTTTTTGGCGCGCGACCGTTATCGATGAGCTTATCGATCCAGGCTACGCCGTCAGTGGGCCAAGTAATCGGTGCCATGTTGACGCAGCTGTCCTTCCCACCCACGATCAGGCCGGCAAAGGTCTACGAGCAGTCTGTGGATCTTGTGGCGGCCATGAAGGATCAGCGGGTCAAGCTGCTGTTCATCAACGAGGCACACCACCTCAGTGAAGGTGGTCGGCGGCTGTCCGGCAAAACGATCACCGACTATCTGAAGCTGGTTGTCGATGACACCAATATCGTGGTTGTCATGCTTGGCACGGCCAGCGGCGGCTATCTCGAGCAGCTCAATGACCAACTGTTCAGCCGCGCTCCCGCGCGATGCAAGCTGGAGGCATTCCCGGCAAACAGCGCATGGGCGGCAATCCTTCAGGGTCTTGCGAAGGAGTGCGAAGCATTCGACATCAGCGCCGCACACACTCAGTTTGACAAGCAGGTTCACAAAGCCACTAAAGGGTTGCTCCGTCCATTGAAGCAGCTCTTGATGATGTCCGTACGCAAGGCTGCGCTTCGAGGGTTACTGGCAATCGATCAGCAGGCACTGTTCGAGGCGTTTGACGTGCTGTTTGGGGATAGCGGTAGGGTCGCCAACCCATTCACCAAGAAAGCCGGCCATGCTGCGCGCGCTGCCGCGGTCTGATGAGGCCTTCGCCGACGAGTCAGTGCTCGGCTACGCGATGCGCATGGCCGAATTGAACAGGGTCAACGGCCTGGAGGGGACGGCCCGATTGCTGGGCTGTGGGTCAGTCGTGCGTGGCGGCGCTTCTCATGCAACCGCTATCGGCCTGCTCTACGGCGCGAGTCCGTCGCGGCTGGTCTCGCTCGCGCCGCAGCGCTTTCGGCGGAACGGCGAGCTTCACGTGTCGCTGCTAGGGTGTGAGTTTTCGCGGCCCTGGCTGCTGCGTTCGCAGCGCCCGCAGGTCTGTCCCCAATGCCTAACAACTCATGGCTACGTGCGCGCGGACTGGGATCTTCTGTTCGTGACGCAGTGCAGAGTTCATTGGACGAGGCTGCTGGACCAGTGTCCCAGCTGCAAAGAGCCGTTGCATTGGCGACGCAAAACCCTAAAACGCTGCACGTGCGGCAGCGACTTGTCGGCGATTGGTGCCGCGGACACCGGGAGCTGTGCCGCGCAGGACCTTACTGCGTGGTTGGCTAGCCGCTTGGGTTTACCAGCTGCGAGCAGGGCGTTTGCCGGCGAACGTGGTTGGCTAGGACATCTCGACGCACTATCGGTCGATGGCGCTTTGCTCTTGGTGTGGGCGTTCGGGGTCAGGCGAACTGCTGCTGACATCGTTGATCCTGGGAGAACGCACGGCCCGATCGCGACTTTAGAGGTTAACGCAATCGTGGAAAGGGCTCGCTCCCGGCTCGAGGCCGTGAGTGCGGATGGCGCATCTGCTGCTCAGGATATAGCGGCGACCGTGCATGTCAGTGCGCTGGTGTCTCTGGCCTTACGCGGTCTGGCAGAAGGAGATCGACGCATCGCCACTCAGCTGCTCGCGCGATTGGGCTACAGAACCTGGAAAAACGGGCGACTTCGGAATCAAAGTCCGCAGGCGCAACTGGAGCTTTTTACGTTCCCACCTGCCAGCGTTTTGAGGGGCTTTGAATGACCTACCGCCTGCATGGGGCGCCAGCCCCTTTTCCCACCGAATCACCAAACTCCTGGCTCCAGCGGATCGCTCATCGATACGATCTCGGCTTCGCTGATTTGCAAAACACCTTGGGCACGCGGTGGACGACAGATGCCGATCTTGAGATGCGAGGGCCGGCGTATGGCGCGATCGCCCGTGTATGCGGACGTCCTCTGACCGAGGTCAGTCTCATGTACTCCATTTTCGGTGTGGGGCAAGGCGCCCGGGTGGCGATTCGCGATAAAGAAAGAAGGCCGGTTTACCGATTCTGCGTAGGTTGCTTTCAGGAGGATACGGTTCCCCATCTGCGCATTGAGTGGAGACTGGCGCCTTGGGAGGCTTGCCCCCGACACCTATGCCGACTTCGAAGCAGCTGTGTCGGCTGCCGCAAGCCTTGGAGAATGGAAGCTGCCGTCCTCCGTGAACGAGCGTCGAAGGCACACACTCTTGCCCATTGCCGATGGTGCGGCCTTGACCAACGCCAGACGGTCACAGAAAAACCGTCGCCGAATCTTACAGATGCTGCGAAGTTAGGGTGTGCTGTTGTAAGCGCACTTGCGAATGGGCATGCGGTAATTACCCGAGGGCTTTCGACATTCCAAGTGGATGTCTCTTTCGTGCTATCGAATCTGCACCTTCTGAGTGCGGGAAGAAACGAGGCGTACGTCAACCTTGTAGTTGATCGGACCGCAACTGTTGGAGTCGAACGTCGCCTTGCACTCCGGCGCGCCGGCGTTGATGCAAAGCTCCGAGGCCGCACGCGGGTCTTGTATGACCGCTACCATCACGGCCTCAGAGACGGTGGATGCCTTCACAGGGCCTTGTATGCGCCTGAGACTCACCCTGCGCTCGGGGCGACTGTCGAGCCAGTTAGCGAATGCGAAGGGGCACAGAAGCCGGACTTCCGAGGTTCCACTGCCCCGTATGATGCTCGTCAAGATGGGGCCGCGTCTCTCCACGGGTCTGTGGATCGACCAGTGACTTTCGGACCGATGCCCAAGCGGTCATCGAACGGTTGAAAGCCAGGGAGGGTGCGGCGATTAGGCGCATGTCACGGAGGTAGCCATGGGACGCCTACATGCATAAGTTTTGGGAGCATGTGTGGCGTGGGCTAGCCTGTGAACCGCCCCGGCCCGGGGCGGTTCACGGGACGGTTCAGCCGTACTTTGGTGAAACTTGCTAAGAGAGCATTACTTCAGGCAGCGCGCGAGTAGTTCGTCATATCCAGCTGGGTCCTCTTCCGCGTAACGCTCAGCGCGCACGGTATCCTTTAAAATTTCGCAGTGCGCACCCGGCTTCGAAATTTGCAATTCCGGTTTTCGCGGGGTCGCGATCGTCCGCAGGAGTGCATCGACACCTTCGCGGGTTTGGCGTGGATTTGAACAGGTGCGATATGACGCTCGCTCGCGGCGCTTATCCGACAATTTCTTCACTGCGATTTGTAGGCGAACTAACTCTCTAGCTGTGAGCGTCGCTTTCTCATCAACGTAGAGGTAGAAGTCCTCGGCAAGGCCGGTTGCATCCTTCCCGTCGGCCCGAACTGCACCTACGACGTAGTTGATGACGCCTCCGACAGTCCTACCAGCAGTCCATGCCGGGCAAACATACGCCGCCGCGGAACTGCAAACAAGAGCATCCGCACTTACTAGGCCGAACTCTCTAACAGCTTCGAGGTTTTTACCCTCATAAGCGTAGACCGCCACTGATGAAAGGCCGAGAGCTGGCCCGATCCACGACAGACGCTTCGCAAAGTCCGAAGCTATTGCTAGCTCCTCCGTAGAATTTTTGACTATCGCGTCCAGTTGCTGGCAAGCAAGTACGTATTCCGGAAAACTGGAAACTAGTCCAACTCCGTCGATTGCCTGCCGGGCAGGGGTGGTGGAATTTTGTGATTGGGCCTGCGCCCCAAGAACAGTAAGTACAGCGCACAAGGCGCTTGCTTGAGTAGTAGGTCTCATGACATCATGACACCTATCAGCGAATGCCGCCTGCTCTTGCCCGACATGCGGCAATGACAGAAACGGCGCGGTTCGCAATGGCAGCCATGTATAGATTGACATGCTGTTGGTACGACTGTTCATTCATACCGAACGCATCGTCAGGGGCGGCCGAACACCGAGAAGGAATCTCTCGAAGACCCTTGATCCTGTCTTCAATTGGTCCGAGAGATGCCGCCGCTTCACGCTGCCCCCTTTCTGTCTGCGCAAGTGCAGCCTCAGACTCACGAGCAGCCTGGGCAGTTCTGATCGCAATCTCTTTCAACGAGAGGCCGGACGATATATCTTTGCGGAACGACGCGTCAGTCGCTAACCACAAGCGGCGCATTTTCTTTAAACGCTCGTTCGACGGGCAAACGGGTAGACGCTGATCTAGATGCCGTATAGTAGTTGGACAGCCGTCCACGGTTGGCGGCACCCCGACTAAGTCTCGTTCCGCTTGTAAGATCGCTTCGTCTAACTGGGCATCCAACGACGGTGCGCTAGACGACTGACTGGGCTGGGCTGAATTTGATACGGCGTGCACCTGGCCAGCGCCCTGCTTTCCGGCGTCTGACAGTTTAACGCGGCCATATGGGCTGGATGGCCTATCTTTCCACCAGTCACGCCAATCGTCAACGTCGTCAAGCACTTCTTTGTCAAAGTATGACAGGACCGTCGGCAAAGGAGGCGTTGACCTCGCGGGTAGGGCTTGCGATGCTGATGCACCCATCTCCCGCTTGGGCAGCATCTGGTTCATCAGCCCACCTGCCACCACTTTCGCGTCGCGAAAGCCATGCATGGGTGAGTCTCGCCAAGTCGCGCGGCCTACTAAGTCCCCGGATCGATTTAGAAGGACGATCTGCAAGCTTCGCAGGTAGGTGGCTAGATCCCAGCCCCACTCCGCAATGTAGGATATTATCGCATCGCTATTTGTTGACTCGCCGGGTCTCAGTTCGGTCGAGTCCACCACATATCCCGACCGCTCAGCGCTTGAGGCAATCGCGTCCTTTAGTTCCGCGGAATCGTCGGGTAAGCGCAGCAACGATACTGAACGAACACCCGACAGCTCGTCTGGCTTTAAGTCAGATATGTGCTGCGTCGTTGAACAGCCAGCGATCAAGAGGGAGCCCAGGACGTAAAGCAGGGTGCGTCGCATATTGCCTCCAGATCCGACTATGCATGACAATCTTCAGGAATGGAAGAGAGCAAGTCGGTTCAGGAATCGACTCTGCAAAATTTATGCTCGACGCGCCGACAGCGGTCACGTGGTCTCCTGAGCAGCGGCGGTCACGGTGCTCTGCGGGCACGCGGCCGGCCGTCAGCTCTCTCGGTAGCTTGGCCGTGTTGGCTGCATATGGCGCCAGAACGGTCAGGGCCAGCAGAAGGCCATCCAGATCCAAGCGGGCGATGGCCTGCAGCAGCCAGCGGATGTCGAAGCCCGCGGCGCTGAGCATCGCGTGCAGCGCGTCACCCTCAGGACCCTTGAGCCAGCAGCGGTCCATGCGGTGGTCGGCAATCGTTTGGCCGATCGGCAGTTCGATGGTCCGGCGTCGCTTCAACCAGGTCTTTCGCTTCGGACTGAGCGATTTGAACTTGCCGCGGTGGATTACCTGGACCGGCGCCACGTCCTAGTCCACACCCCGGTAGCCCAGGTCCACCATGGCGGTGATGGGCTTCGCGCCGATGTCTGCAGCAAGTTGGTGGCCTGCTCAATCTGCGCGGCCAGGATGTGGCCGTCGTATGGGTTTTCAGGGAAGCTGTGCGCCTCGACAATCAACCCGTTCTGATGGTGACTGCGAGGCTGACTTCAAGCCTCACTCGTAGGGCTTGCGCGCATTGCCTTTGCTGATACACATGGCCTCACGAGCATGCAGTGCATACAGCTTGTTGTTATAGGGGGTGGACAACCATTGTTTGCGTCTTCGATACAATTGCCGCCACTCGCTGTGCAAGAGCGAGTCGTTGTCCAGCTTCCCTGCTCCGTGACCATGAAGGATCCCAGTATGGTGCTTACACTAACGAATACCGACGCATCCACCGGTTACGAGGGCGACGGAATGCTTCAGCTTGCAGCGGCAATCGCCTTAATAGAGAAATCTTGCCTCATGACATTTTCAAGGGAGCACAACAGATTTGTCCCGTCGGATGAACTCGATTTTGAACTGCGGGCAAGAGAACAGCATCCCAAGTTCGGCCGAGTGATGCTTTGGATATTGTTTTCTACCGGCGCGGAGTATCTGCTAAAAGCGTCATTCCTGTTGTCTGGCGTCTGGACTCCGAACATTAAGCAGAAGAAAGTTATTCCGCAAGCCAGCATTCCGTGGACCGCTGAATGGCTGACGCAAGTCGATAGTCTTCCCGAGGAAAACGTGAGGGACTTTGCTACCCTTGGTCGGATGATTCAACTTCTTGAGGTGCTGTTTAATCATTACTGTGCTGACGATGATCAAAAACGGCTAGTGAAATACGCCTACAAACTTCTCGCCGAAGCCATACGAAATCGCGATGCGCACGCATACGTTCAAAATGTGCGCCAAAGTCACTTTCACGTTGCGGGCAAAATTTGCCCTGCGTTTAACATCCTTCTGTCTTGGGTCAATGGTGTTGATATCGAGCAAGCACTATCGAGGGTAGAGCCCACCCAAGCCCCAACGCCTTGAAAACTGTATAGAGACGAGGGCACGAGATGCAGCATTTTGGCTAGAACGGCTCGCCCTGGAAAGCGCTCGGCCGGCATTGCGCCAGGGCATGCGAGCTTCATCCAAGCGGTCGTGCGATGCCCAGCGGCGTACACTTAGACCTTGTGCTGAGGAACGGTGCTTTCCGGCCGGAGCCGCACCGATTGGTCGAACGTAGACATCGCACGGTTTTGACCTCACGAGCAACCACAGCGACGAACGCAGAAACGATCGTGGCGGACTGTCGACCGTCCCAACGTCGACAAGGATCGAGGCGACCTTTCCCCCAATACATGAGACGTCGATGTCGGATCCTCCGTCGCGTCCGCCAATCTCACTTGCCTATTGAGCCATGGCCCTCAAACGATTCCCTGAGGGCTCGCTCTAGATCTGGCCGTTCAACCTTTGCACGGCTTGGGCCTTGCGTTGACGATCGCCTCGAACTAACCCGGGGGTAAATTTTCAGTATCGTCAACAGGCATAGGAAATCCAGTCCACGTCAGCGGCCGTTAGGGGGCTGATCTCGTCCCAGCTCCCGCCCTTGGACCTCAGTCCATCACCCATCCACCTCTTCGCATTCTTAACCCTTGCGCGGAGCTCCTCGCTCAGTCTTATTCGGTGTCGTCAGTCCAAGATTGGCCTGCGACGCCACCTGCATCACCGCGGCTGAAAGGTCAGCTCCGGCCATGTCCTCGTAACGCGCTGGAATGCATGCCCTCAATCTGAACCGCCCCGTGTTTGAACTGACCCCCAGAAGTTGGACACAGTTCAAGAGGTCCCATGGGGAAGTACGAAACAAGGATCAAGCTCAAGGTCGTCGAGAGCTTTCTGGCTGGGGACGGCGGTGCGAAGCTGCTCGCCCGGCGGTGGTCAGTGCCGGAGGAGAAGGTACATAGCTGGGTCAGCCATTACCGGCTACAC
>CAKZXL010000119.1 GCA_937883885.1 uncultured Aquincola sp.
GCACCCAGAATGCCGCGCGTCTCGTCCGTCAGCGGCAGCAGGTTCACCACCACCTCGGCCTCGGCCAGCAGCGGTGCCAGCGGCACCCCACGACGCCAGCCGCTCACCGGGTAGCCCAGCGCCTGCAGCCGCGCCGCCGCGGTGCGGCCCATCTCGCCCTGGCCCAGCACCAGCACCTTCACCTCATCGGCGCGGCGTTGCGGCAGGGCGTGCCACAGGCCGGCCTGCTGCTGGCGGGCGTAGTCGTAGAAACGGCGGTGCAGGCTCAGCACCGCCCACACCGCGGTCTCGGCCATCGCGGCATTCATCGCCGGATCGACCATGCGGGCGATGGGCACGCCGGTGGGCAAGCTGTCGTCGCGCATCAGGCGGTCGACGCCCGCCCACAAGCTCTGGATGAAACGCAGCCGCGGCAGGCCTTGCAGCCGGCCGGGCGGCGGGTTGGCCACCACGGCCACCTCGATCTCGTCGGCGGGGTAGGCCTCGTCGTCGCGCCACCAGCGCGCCTCGGGCATCGCGGCCTGCAGGTGGGCCAGCCAGTCGTCGCGGTCGGCGGCGCTGAAGCTGCCGGTCAGCAGCACCTGCAGCGGCGCGGTGGGGGTGGCGCTCATGCGGCCGCCGACTGCAGCAGCCGCTGCAGCGCCTGTACCACCGTCTGCGCGCGCACCGCGCGGCGGTCGCCGCCCAGCTGCAGCAGCTCGGGCCGCGCCGCCTCGCCGCGCCGCGCGATGGCCAGCCACACCGTGCCCACCGGCTTGCCCGGCACCGCGCCGCCCGGCCCGGCGATGCCGGTGACGGCGACGGCCAGGTCGGCCCGCGCATGGGCCAGCGCGCCCTCGGCCATCGCCGCCGCCACCTCGCGGCTGACGGCGCCATGGGCGGCGATGAGGGCGGCGGGCACGCCCAGCAGCTCGGTCTTGGCCTCGTTGCTGTAGGTGACGAAGCCGCGCTCGAACCAGTCGCTGGAGCCGGCCACCGCGGTGCAGGCCGCGGCGATCAGCCCGCCGGTGCAGCTTTCGGCGCTGGCCATGCGCAGGCCGCGCGCGCGCAGCGCTTCGGCCAGTTGCAGCACCTGGGGTTCGACGTCGCTCACATCCATGACACCACCGCCTTCCACAGCGCGATCACCAGCAGCGCGCACAGCGCCGCCACCAGGTCGTCGATCATGATGCCGAAGCCGGCACGCCAGCCGGGCAGCGCGCCGGCCGGCGACTTGAAGCGCCGGTCGGCCCAACGCACCGGGCCGGGCTTGACCATGTCGAAGAAGCGGAACAGCACGAAGGCCACCGCCTGGCCCGGCAAGCCCGCCGGCATGATGAGCCACAGCATGATCCAGAAGGCCACCACCTCGTCCCAGACGATGGCGCCGGGGTCGGCGGTGCGCAGCTCGCGCGCGGTGCGGGTGCAGGCCCACCAGCCCACCAGCAGGCCGGCGCCGATCACCCCTGCCCACTGCGCCTCGGTGAGCCACAGGTTCAGCACCAGGAAGGCCAGCCAAGCCCACAAGGTGCCCACGGTGCCGGGCGCCAGCGGCGACAGGCCGCTGCCGAAGCCGAGCGCGATCCAGGCATGCGGCCGCGGCAGCATGAAGCGGGCGGTGGCGCGCTGCGGCGCGGCGGGGGCGGTGTCGGTCATGTCTTGAAGTGGTCGAACGAAGCCAGCCCGTGGTCCACCGGGCGGCCGGCGGCGTCCACCACGCGCAGGCCAGGCCCGGCCTGGATGTGGCCGACGCAGGTGACGGCAACGCCCGCAGCGCGGCCCGCCGCCTGCACCGCGGCCGCAGCAGCGGCGGGGGCGGTGAACACCAGCTCGTAGTCGTCGCCGCCGGCCAGCGTGCATTGGCGCTGCACCGCCAGCGGCTGCGCGGCCAGCACCGCGCTGCGGGGCAGCGCATCGGCATCGAGCTGCGCGCCCACGCCCGAGCGCTTCAGGATGTGGCCCAGGTCGCCCAGCAGGCCGTCGCTGATGTCGGCCGCCGCGCTGGCCACGCCCTGCAGTGCCTGGCCCAGCGCCACGCGCGGCGTGGGCTGCTCCATGGCCTGGCGCACCTGCTCGAAGGCGTCGCCCGCCAGCGGCAGCGTGCCACGAAAGACTTCCAGCGCCAGCCGCGCATCGCCCAGCGTGCCGCTGATCCACAGCTGGTCGCCGGGCCGCGCGCCTGAGCGCAGCAGCGCCCGGCCCGGCGGCACTTCGCCGAACACGGTGATGCTGATGTTGAGCGGGCCAGCTGTGGTGTCGCCGCCCACCAGCTCGATGCCATGCGCATCGGCCAGCGCGAACAGGCCGCGCGAGAAGCCGGCCAGGAAGGCTTCGTCCACCCGCGGCAGCGCCAGCGACAAGGTAAAGGCCAGCGGCCGCGCGCCACAGGCCGCCAGGTCGGACAGGTTGACCGCCAGCGACTTGTGGCCCAGCCGCTCGGGTGCCACGGTGCTGAGGAAGTGGCGGCCCTCCACCAGCATGTCGGTGGAGATGGCCAGCTGCATGCCGGGCGTGGGCGCCACCAGCGCGCAGTCGTCGCCGATGCCCAGCACCGCGCGGCCGCCGGGGCGGTCGAAGTAGTGGTGGATGAGGTCGAACTCGCCGAGCGCCATGCCGGTCACCGCGCGGCCGGCGGCGCGGCGGGCGGCACCGGCGCCGCTTCGATGGCAGCGTCGCGCAGCAGGTTGGCCAGCTCGACGGCGGACTTCACTTCCATCTTCTCGAACACGCGGGCGCGGTGCACTTCCACCGTGCGCACGCTGATGTTCAGCGCATCGGCGATCAGCTTGTTGGGCCGGCCTTCGATCACCAGCCGCATCACCTCGCGCTCGCGCTCGGTGAGTTCGGCCAGCGCCTTGCGCAGCCCGTCGTGGCTGCGGCGGCGCTCGATGGCGGCGGCGCTGATCTCCAGCGCCTTGACGATGCGGTCGACCAGCGCGTTGTCGGAGAACGGCTTTTCGACGAAGTCGAAGGCGCCTTGCTTGACCGCCGCCACCGCGGTGGGCACGTCGCCGTGGCCGGTGAGAAAGACCACCGGCAGCGCGTCCAGCCGGCCCAGCTCGGTCAGCCGCTCGAACAGTGCCAGGCCGCTTTCGCCGGGCATGCGCACGTCCAGCAACAGGCACGAGGGCGCGGTGGGCCAGGCGCCGCCGTGCTGGCGCCATTGGGCGTCCAGAAAGGCGTCGAAGGCTTCGGCGCTGGCAAAGCCCTCGGACAGCAGCCGGCGCGAGCGCAGCAGCCAGGCCAGGGCGTCGCGCACCACGTCCTCGTCGTCGACGAGGTAGACCATCGGCAGGCCGAGCGAAGCAGGCAGGGTGAGCATGGGGTCGGGCAACACGTTGGCCGCGATGCTACCCCGGCGCTTCGGCCCCGGCGGTGCTAGCGTCGCTGCGCTGGCGCGCCGGGTCGGTGGCCGGCAGCGTGAACAGGAACTCGGTGCCGCGCTGCGGCCGGCCCTGGCCGTCGGTGCAGGCATGGAAGTCCAGTGCGCCGCCGTGCTGCTCGATCACCGTGCGGCACAGGCTCAGCCCCAGGCCCATGCCTTCGCTGCGGGTGGTGAAAAACGGTGTGAACAGGCGCGCCGCCACCTCGGGCGCGATGCCGGGGCCGGCGTCGATCACGCTGAAGCTCACCCAGCGGCCCTCGGCCTGGCGCACGCGCAGGGTGAGCACCCGCTCGGCCAGCGGCGTGCTGCTTTCCATCGCCTGGATGCCGTTGCGGGTGAGGTTGAGCAGCACCTGCTCGACCATCGTGCGGTCGGCCAGCACACGCGGCGGCGGCGTGGGAATGTCCAGCTCGATGCGGGTGCCGCTCTTGCGCGCCTGCAGCCGCACCAGCGGCATCACCGCGTCGATCAGCTGCGAGGCCGAGATCGCCTCGCGCGCCTGTTCGCGGCGGCGCACGAAGTCGTGCACGCTCTTGATCACGCGGCCGGCGCGCTCGGCCTGCTCGGCGATGCGCGTCAGGCCCTGCTTGAGCATGCCCAGGGTCTGGCCGTCGGGCTCCTGCAGCAGGTTGAGCGAACCGGTGGCGTAGCTGGCGATGGCAGCCAGCGGCTGGTTGAGCTCATGGCTGAGCAGCGAGGCCATCTCGCCCACGGTGGCCAGGCGGGCGGTGGCCTGCAGCCGGTCCTGCTGCTGGCGCGAGAGTTCTTCCACCCGGCGCTGGGCGCTCATGTCCAGCACCGCGCTCATCCAGCCCTTTTGCTTGCCGACGTTGTCCACCAGCGGGGCCTCGTAGATCATCACCGGGAAGCGCTCGCCGCTCTTGCGCATGAACTCGGTCTCGAAGCCCTGCTGGATGTCGCCGCGGTCGCGCACCGAACCCAGCCGCGCACGCTGGCGCACGCTGTACTCGTCCACGCGGTCGGTGGGCCAGTAGGCGGGCGGGTTGGTGTTCATCAACTCATCGGCGCCAAAGCCCACCATCGTGCAGAAGGCCGGGTTCACGTAGGTGATGCGGCCTTCCATGTCGCGCGCGCGCAGGCCGGTGATGAGCGAGTCCTCCATCGCCTTGCGGAAGGCCAGTGCCTCGGCCAGCGCCGCTTCGGCCCGCGCGCGCTTGCGCACGTCGCGCAACAGCAGCAGCACCACCGCGAACAAGGCCAGCGACAGGCCCAGCACCAGCGCGGTCGCCAGGTTGGGAATGACGCGCGGGCTGCCTTCGGCGCTGTCGATGCGCAGCACCAGCGAGCTGCCGGGCAGGTCCAGCACCCGCTGCGCCTGGTACACGCCGGCGCCGCGCGGCACGCCGGCACGGGCCAGCCGAGTGCCGTCGCCTTCCACGAAGGACACCTCGTAGGCGCGCGACTGTTCGGGCGTCAACGCCTCGTCCAGCAGCGCACCCAAGGCCAGCGTGGTCACCAGGTAGTGCGGCGTGCGGGAGGGGTTGGCGATGGGGATGCACAGGTCCACCACTTCCAGCCCGGTGCCGCCCATCTGCGGCACGAAGTACGTGCGAGAGAACATCGGCGTGCCGGCGCGCCGGGCGGCATTGCAGGCCAGCTCGGCCTCGATGCCCATCGACAGCCGCGGCAGCTGCGTGAAGATGGGCGTGCGGTAGGGCGAATCCACCGCGTCGTCGATCTCAAAGCCGCTGTTGCGCCGCTCGATGCGCAGCAGGTCGTGGCGGGCGCGCAGCAGCTCGCCGGCATCGGCCCGCCAGCGCTCGGGCGAAGGTTCGTGCCACACCAGGGCCTGCAGGCTTTGCACGCTGCGCTGCACATCGCGACGCAGCTCGGCCACCACCTGGCCGGCCAGTTCTTCCACCCGTTCCTGGGCGCGCACGCTTTCGTAGTTGAGCGTGAGCAGCACCAGCAGCGTCTGCGCCACCAGCAGCAGCGCCACCAGCGTGGCCCACAGCAGCGCCCGCCGAACGCGGCGCGGCGGCCGCCTCAGCAAGAGCGGAAAGCTGCTGGTGGTCATCACGGATCAGTATGGTTCAACGCCTGTGCAAAAGTGCTACGCAGTTTTGCGCATCAATGAGATGCGTCGCCAGCGCGACACTCGGCGCCCCGGTGGGGGCAAAATCGCTGCCCCTTTTGCCGCAACCACGGACTACAAAGCCATGCCCAGCCAGGAAGAGAAACGCGCCGAACTTCGCCGTGCAGCACTCGAGTACCACGAGTTCCCCACGCCCGGGAAGATCGCCGTCGTTCCCACCAAGCAACTGGTGAACCAGCACGACCTGGCGCTGGCCTACTCGCCCGGCGTGGCCGCCGCGTGTGAAGAGATCGTCGCCGACCCGGCCAATGCCTTCCGCTACACCTCGCGCGGCAACCTGGTGGCCGTGGTCACCAACGGCACCGCGGTGCTGGGCCTGGGCAACATCGGCCCGCTGGCCGCCAAGCCGGTGATGGAAGGCAAGGGTGTGCTGTTCAAGAAGTTCGCCGGCATCGACGTCTTCGACATCGAGCTGAGCTGCGACAGCCTGGACAAGCTGGTGGATGCCATCGCGGCGC
>CAKZXL010000120.1 GCA_937883885.1 uncultured Aquincola sp.
ACGGCGCCGCGCCGCATCAGCGCCGAGTACCGCTTTCCGTACCTGGCGCATGCGCCGATGGAGCCGCTGAACTGCGTGATCGACTTCCGCGGCGATGCCTGCACGGTGCACATCGGCTCGCAGTTCCAGACCATCGACCAGGCCGCGGTGGCGGCCACGCTGGGCCTGAAGCCCGAGCAGGTGACGCTGAACACCGCGATGGCCGGCGGCGGCTTCGGCCGGCGCGGCGTGCCTTCGTCGGACTACGTGGTGGAAGCCGCTCAGGTGGCCAAGGCCTGGCGCGCGGCCGGTGGCCAGGGTGCGGTGCAGCTGATGTGGAGCCGCGAGGACGACATCCGCGGCGGCTACTACCGCCCGCTGCACGTGCACCGCGCCGAGATCGGCCTGGACGCCAAGGGCCAGGTGCTGGCCTGGCAGCACACCATCGTGGGCCAGTCCATCCTCAAGGGCACGCCGTTCGAGCCCTTCATGGTCAAGAACGGCGTGGACGCGGTGTCCACCGAAGGCGTGGTGGATACGCCCTACGGCTTTCCGCTGGCGCTGGACGTGCACCATCCGCAGGTCAACGTGCCGGTGCTGTGGTGGCGCTCGGTGGGTCACACGCACACCGCCTTCGTGATGGAAACGCTGGTCGACGAGCTGGCCGCCGCCGCCGGGCAGGACCCGGTGGCCTACCGCCGCCAGCTGCTGGGCGACCGGCACCCGCGCATCCGCGCCGCGCTCGACCTGGCGGTGGCCCGCTCGGGTTATGGCCAGCGCAAGCTGCCGGCCGGCCAGGCCTGGGGCGTGGCGGTGCATGAGTCGTTCTCGTCCGTGGTGGCCTACGTGGTGGAAGCCTCGGTGGTGGACAAGCAGCCGGTGCTGCACCGCGTGACGGCCGGCGTGCACTGCAACTTCGCGGTCAATCCGATGACGGTGCAAACGCAGGTGCAGGGCGCGGTGGCGATGGCGCTGGGCACCACGCTGCCGGGCGCCGCCATCACGCTCAAGGACGGCGTGGTGGAGCAAAGCAACTTCGGCGACTACACCGTGGCCCGCCTGAACCAGATGCCCCCGGTGGACGTGCACATCGTGCCCAGCACCGAGGCGCCCACCGGCATGGGCGAGCCGGGCCTGCCGCCGCTGGCGCCGGCCCTGGCCAACGCGGTGGCCGCGCTCACCGGCCAGCGCCTGCGCGAGCTGCCCTTCAAGCTGGCGTAGGCCGCTGACGGCCGGCGCCGGCGCAGCGGCGGGCACGTCACATGCCGTCAACAGCATGTGCAATGCGGCCCACCGGGCCAGACGGAGATCGGATGACGAGAGGACAGGACCGCGCCCGCCGGGGCGCCCGAGGGCTGGCGGGCAGCGTGTGGTGCGCGCTGGCGCTGGCAGGCTGTGCGCTGCCGCCCTTCACGGCACCGGGCGCCACCGCGCCGGTGCACTACGACTGTGAAGACGGCTTGCGGCTGCAGGTGCGCTACGCCAGCGATTCAGCGCAGGTGAGCCTGCCCGACGGGCGGGTGCTGACGCTGCGCCAACAGCCCAGCGGATCGGGCATGCGCTATGCGGAAGGGCCGGCCGAGCTGCGCGGCAAGGGCCAGGAGATCACCTGGGCGGTGGCCGACCGCATTCCGGTCAACTGCATCGTGCGCCCGCGTTGAGCGGCGCGCACGCAGCGGGCTTCACACCACGCAGCCGGCCTCGGGCGCCAGGCCGCCATCACCCACCGACAGCGGCGCCGGAATCACGTAGCCGTAGCGTGAGGCGGTCAGCTCGGCCAGGATGGCCACCGCGATTTCCGGCGGCGTGCGCGCGCCGTTCTTGATGCCGACCGGGCCATGCAGCCGGTCGAGCTGTGCATCGGTCAGGCCGAAGTGCTCCTTCAGCCGCGACTTGCGCTTGGCCTGGTTCACGCGCGACCCGATGGCGCCCACGTAGAAGGCCGGGCTGGCCAGCGCCTCCATCAGCGCCAGGTCGTCCAGCTTGGGGTCGTGCGTCAGCGCCACGATGGCGGTGTGGCCGTCGGGCTTGAGCTCGGCCACCACGTCGTCGGGCATGCCGCGCAGCAGGCGCGCGCCAGGCACGTCCCAGCCGATGGCGTATTCCTCGCGCGGGTCGCAGATCAGCACCTGGTAGTCCAGCGCCTGCGCCATCGTGGCCAGGTAGTGCGTCATCTGGCCGGCACCGATCAGCAGCAGCCGCCAGCTGGGGCCGTGGGTGGTGGTCAGCGTGGTGTCGGTCAACTGCAGCACGTCGCCTTCGCTGGGCGGCTGCAGCTCCACCTGGCCGTCGGCCAGCTGCAGCACGCGGCGGATGCGGTCGCCCTGCTGCAGCACGGCCAGCAGCTCGGGGATGCGCGAATGCGGGCCCACCGGCTCGAGCACCAGCTCCAGCGTGCCGCCGCAGGGCAAGCCGAAGCGGGTGGCTTCTTCAGCCCCCACGCCGTAACGCACCACTTCGGGTGCGGTGAGGGTCAAGGCACCGTCGCGCACCTTGGCGATCAGGTCGTCCTCGATGCAGCCGCCCGACACGCTGCCGGCGATCTGCCCGTCGTCGCGCACCGCCACCACTGAGCCCACCGGCCGCGGCGCCGAGCCCCAGGTGCGGGTGATGGTGCCCAGCACCACGCGACGGCCTTCGGCCTGCCAGCTGGCCAGCTGCCGAAGGATGTTGAGATCCACGTTGTCCATCCAGGGACGATAGCGCCAAGCGGGCACCCTTGCACAGGCAAGGACGCGGGTTTTCCCGTCGGTGCAAGGCCGGATGGCCTGCCCTAGCATGCGTCGGCGGCCGTGGTTGTGCATCGATCGCGGCATTCGGCATTCCTAGGAGACAAACCCCATGGGTACGAAGATCACGCTGCAGGTCAATGGCACGGCCGTCACCAAAGAAGTGGAGCCCGGCACCCTGCTGGTGGAGTTCATCCGCGAACACCTGCGCCTGACCGGCACGCACGTGGGCTGCGACACCTCGCAGTGCGGCGCCTGCACCGTGCACCTCAATGGCCGCGCCATCAAGAGCTGCGCGATGCTGGCGGTGCAGGCCGATGGCGCCCAGCTCACCACCATCGAAGGCATTGCCGCCGCCAACGGCGAGCTGCACCCGATGCAGGCCGCCTTCAAGGCCTGCCACGGCCTGCAGTGCGGCTTCTGCACCCCGGGCATGGTGATGAGTGCCATCGACCTGGTGCAGCACCATCCGCACGGCACCGAGCAGGAAATCCGCCACCACCTGGAAGGCAACCTGTGCCGCTGCACCGGCTACCAGAACATCGTCAAGGCCGTGCAGCAGGGTGCTGCCGGCATGGGCGCTTGACCGCAAGGGGCACAGCATGACTGCACGACAAGGCTTCATCGGCCAATCGGTGCCGCGCCGCGAAGACGCGCGCTTCCTCACCGGTCGCGGCCAGTACACCGACGACATCACGCTGCCGCAGCAGACCTACGGCATCTTCGTCCGCTCGCCGTATGCCCACGCCAGGCTCACGCGCGTGGACACCGCTGCGGCCCAGGCCGCGCCCGGCGTGCTGGGCGTCTACACCGGCGAGCACTTCAAGGACGTGGGCGGCCTGCCCTGCGGCTGGCTGATCAACAGCATCGACAGCACGCCGATGAAGGAGCCCAAGCACCCCATCCTGGCGCTGGACAAGGTGCGCTACGTGGGCGACCGCGTGGCCCTGGTGGTGGCCGGAACCCTGCAGCAGGCCAAGGACGCCGCCGCACTGGTGGAGGTGGACTACGAGGAGCTGCCCGCGGTGGTGGACGTGGCCAAGGCCGCGCAGGTGGCCGCTGCCGGCGGCGCGCTGCATGCCGAGGCGCCCGACAACCAGTGCTACCTGTGGTCCATCGGCGACTCTGCCGGCACCGACGCCGCCATCGCCAGCGCGCCGCATGTCAGCAAGCTCACCTTCCGCAACAACCGGCTGGTGCCCAACGCCATCGAACCGCGGGCGGCCAATGCCAGCTACAGCCCGGCCGACGACAACTACACGCTGTACGTGGCCAACCAGAACCCGCACGTCGAGCGGCTGCTGATGTGCGCCTTCGTGCTGGGCATCCCCGAGCACAAGATGCGCGTGGTGGCGCCCGACGTGGGCGGCGGCTTCGGCTCCAAGATCTTCCTGTACGGCGAAGAAACCGCGCTGGTGTGGGCCAGCAAGCAGCTGGGCCGGCCCATCAAGTGGACGGCCGACCGCAGCGAGGCGTTTTTGTCCGACGCGCACGGCCGCGACCACCTCACCACCGTGGAGCTGGCCACCGACAAGCAGGGCAAGTTCCTGGCGATGCGGGTGCACACCCAGGCCAACCTGGGCGCCTACCTCAGCACCTTCTCGTCGGCGGTGCCCACCATCCTGTATGCCACGCTGCTGGCGGGGCAGTACGCCACGCCCAAGATCAGCTGCCAGGTGCAGGCGATGTTCACCAACACCGCGCCGGTGGACGCCTACCGCGGCGCCGGCCGGCCTGAGGCCACCTACGTGGTCGAGCGCATCGTGGAGACCGCCGCGCACGACCTGGGCATCGACCCCGCCGAGATCCGCCGCCGCAACTTCGTGCGCGAGTTTCCGTATGCCACGCCGGTGGGCCTGACCTACGACACCGGCGACTACGAAGCCACCATGGCCCGCGCCATCGAACTGGCCGACGTGGCCGGCTTCGCGGCCCGCAAGGCCGAGAGCGAGGCCAAGGGCTTGAAGCGCGGCATCGGCTACTCGGCCTACATCGAGGCCTGCGGCATCGCCCCTTCCAGCGTGGCGGGCGCGCTGGGCGCGCGGGCCGGCCTGTTCGAGGCGGGTGAGGTGCGGGTGCACCCCACCGGCAAGGTCACCATCTTCACCGGCAGCCACAGCCACGGCCAGGGGCATGAAACCACCTTCGCGCAGGTGGTGGCCGACAAGCTGGGCATTCCACTGGACGACGTGACCATCGAGCACGGCGATACCGGCAAGGTGTTGTTCGGCATGGGCACCTACGGCAGCCGCTCGCTGGCGGTGGGCGGCACCGCCATCGTCAAGGCGCTGGACAAGGTGGTGGCCAAGGGCCGCAAGATCGCCGCGCACCTGATGGAAGCGGCCGACACCGACGTGGTGTTCGAGGACGGCGTGTTCAAGGTGGCGGGCACCGACAAGAACGTGCCCTTCGCGCAGGTGGCGCTCACCGCCTACGTGCCGCACAACTTCCCGCACGACAAGCTGGAGCCGGGCCTCAACGAAAACGCCTTCTACGACCCCAGCAACTTCACCTACCCCGCCG
>CAKZXL010000121.1 GCA_937883885.1 uncultured Aquincola sp.
ATCACCACCACCAGCGCCATCGAGCGCGGCAGGCACAGGCCCACGCACACCTCGGGGCCGACACCGGCCTGCTGCAGCCGTTGCGCCCAGGCGTTGCTGCGCGTTTCCAGCGTGGCGTAGTCCAGCGAATCGTCGCCCATCAGCAGCGCGGTGTGCCGGGGGTGCAGCGCCGCGCGGTCTTCGAACAACTGGTGCAGGCAGCGCCCGTCGGCAAAGGGTGCGGCGCGGTGGTTCCAGGCGGCCAGCGCGGCGCGCTCGTCGGCATGCAGCAGCGCCAGCGTGGACAGCCGCTGCCAGGGCGCTTCCAGCGCCGCGCCCAGCAGCACCGCGAAGTTGCGGGCCATGCGGCCGATGGTGGCCGCATCAAACAGCCCGGTGCTGTACTGCCACAGGGCGGTGAAGCCCTCGGCATGCTGCTGCAGCGTCAGGTGCAGGTCGTACTGCACCGCGCCGAGGTCGGGCGCCATCACGTCCAGCGTGATGCCCGGCACCGGGCTGCGGGTGATGTCGGTATCGCGCAGGTCGAAGGCGATCTGGAACAGCGGCGAGCGGCTGCTGTCGCGCGGCGGCTGCAGCGCATCCACCAGGGCCTCGAAGGGCAGCGCGTGGTGGGCATGGGCGTCCAGCACGCTGCGCTGCACCCGGTGCAGCAGGTCGGCAAAGCCGGGGTCGCCATCGAGCCGGGTGCGCAGCACCACCACGTTGACCATGAAGCCGATCAGCGACCCGAACTCGGCGCGGTCGCGGTTGGCCACCACGCTGCCCACCACCACATCGGGCTGCTGCGCATAGCGCGACAGCAAGGCCTTGAAGCCGGCCAGCAGCAGCACGAAGGGCGTGACGCCCTGCGCCGCGGCAAAGGCCAGCAGGCGCTGCGACAGCGCTGCCGGCAGCGGGCTGCGCAGCGTGGCACCGGCATGGCTTTGCACCAGCGGCCGGGGCCGGTCGGTGGGCAGGCTGAAGCCGTCCAGCCGGTCGGCCAGCTGGCCGCGCCAGTAGTGCAGATCGGCCGCATGGCAGCCGGCCTCGGCCTGCGCCCGTTGCCAGGCCGCGAAGTCGGCGTATTGCCAGCTGGGCGCGGGCAGCGGTGCATCGGCCTGGTAGGCCGCCAGCCAGTCGCGGAACAGCACCTTGACCGATTCGCCATCGCCCACGATGTGGTGCAGCGTGAGCAGCAGCACTGCGCCGCCGGCCGGCCCGGCCAGCAGGGCCAGCCGGGCCCGCAGCAGCGGGCCGGTCGCCAGGTCGAAGCCGGCCCGTGCTTCGGCCTGCATCCACCCGTCCAGCGCGGCCGGGGCCAGCGTGTCCACCGCCAGCACCGCCGGCTGCCGCGGCATCACCTGCTGGCAGGGCTGGCCGTCGCGCAGCGGAAAGCAGGTGCGCAGGCTGTCGTGCCGGTCCAGCAGCTGCTGCAGCGCGCGGCGCACGCGCTCGGGGTCCGGCGCGATCGCAAAGCGCAGGCTGGCCGGGATGTGGAAGGCCGGGTCGCGCGGATGCACCTGGTCGAGGAACCACAGCCGCTGCTGGGCCGAAGACAGCGGCAGCGGCTGGCGGGGGTCGGCCGGCAGCAGTGGCCGTGCGGCGGCCTGCTGCACGGGCACGGCCGTGGCCAGGCGGCGCGCCTGCGCGGCCACGGTGGGCGCCTCGAACACGTCGCGCAGGGTCCAGCGCACACCGAAGGCGCTGTCGATGGCGGTGATGAGCTGACCCGCCAGCAGCGACTGGCCCCCCAATTCGAAAAAGCTCTGCTCGGCGCTGACGAGCGACAGGTCCTGCAGCCCCAGCACCCGCTGCCACAGGCCTGCCAGCCGCGTTTCCACCGCGCCCTGCGGCATGCGCTGGCCGCTGGTCTGCTCGGCCAGCCGCAGCAGCAGCGGCTGGTCCACCCGGCCCGCGGCGTCACGCGGCCAGGCCGGCAGCAGTCGCAGGGCCAGCGGGCAGGGCTGGCCGGCGGCGTCGATCAAGGGCACCAGCGCGCGCGCAGCCTCAGGCACGGCGTCGGCATCCGCTTCGCAGAACACGGTGATCGAAGGCTGCAGGCGCAGGCCGGTGGTGCGCGCGGCCACCGCCGGCGCGGCGGCCGACAGGCCGATGCTCAGCAGCCCGGGTGGCAAGCGCAGCGCCAGTTCCAGGCTGGCCAGCGCCTGCGGCACGCTCATCTCGCGCAGGCCCATGGCGCGCAGCGGCTCGCCGGCGCCGTGCTGGCGGGTCAGGCCCGTGTCGCGCCAGCTGCTCCAGGCCAGCGACCAGACCCGTGGCGCCGTCAGCGCCAGCACTTCCATCGCGCGGTTGGCCGCCGCATAGGCGCCCACGTGGGCGCCCGCAAACCCGCTGGCCGCCGACGAAAAGCACACCAGCGCCGTGTCCGGCGACCGCGCCGCCAGCAGCGCACGCAAGCCGCCGAGCTTGGGCGCGAAGGCCCGGCCCAGGCTGGCGCCCTCTTCGTCCGCCAGCGCGGCCTCGTGGTAATGGCCGGCCAGGTGGAACACCGCATCGGCAGGCCGACCCCACTGGGCAGCCGCTGCGTCCAGCTGGGTGCGCAGCGCCGCCGCGTCGGCCACGTCGGCCACGGCCAGGCGGATGCGCGGCCCATGATGGGCCGACAGCTGGCGCCAGGCCGCCAGCCGGGCCTGGGCAGCGGTGTCGGCCGCGTCGTCGGCGGGCAGGCTGCTGCGGCACAGCAGCAGCACCTGGGCCTGCCAGCGGGTGGCGAGCCAATCGGCCAGCAGCACCCCGATGCCGCCCAGACCGCCGGTGACGACGTAGCAGCCGCCACTGCGCAGCGGGCCGACGGTCGGCCCGGGCGCCTGCCACACCGGCGCCAGGCGTGGCCGATGGCGCAGGCCGCCGCGCCAGGCCACCTCCCTGCTCGCAGGCCCGGCCTGGCCCGCGCCCTGCATATCCGCCAGCAGGCCACGGGCCACCCGCTGCGGCTGCTGTGCATCCACGTCCACATGCCAGGCCAGGCAGCCGGCCTGTTCCTGCGCCAGCGTGTGCACCCAGGCGCCCAGGGAGGCCGCGGCCGGGTCGGCCGACTCACCGGCTTCCAGCGGCAGCGCCTGCCGCGTGACCAGCGCCAGCCGGGTGGGCACACCGGCTGCGGCCAGCGCAGGCATCCAGGCGCGCAGCCACAGCGCCAGCCCCACGCAGCGCTCGCCATCGCTGGCCGCGCCGCCGGCCGCCGGTGGCAGCAGCCACACCAGGCCCTGCGGTGGCGCACCGCCTTCCGCGGCATGGCGCGCCGCACGCTGCAAGGCCGCGGGCAGACCGTCGGGCCCGCCGGGGGGCTGGCCCAGCAGCAGGCTGCCGGGCGCCGCTTCCAGCAGCGCCTGCGCCAGCGGGTCGTCGCGTTCGGCCATCACCAGCCAGGTGCCCTGCCCCGTGGCGCCGGCACCGCCCACCTCGGGCGCCGGCGCGGGCTGCCAGACGGTGCGCAACAGCCAGCGCGGCAGCGTGTGCTCGTTGTCCTCCAGCACGTCGGCCCGGCGCAGCTCGGCTTCGAAGTCGCCACGCGCCAGCGCCTTTTTCAGCGCGCCACGCTGGATTTTGCCGATGGAGGTCTTGGGCACCTGCCCACGCTCCAGCGGCACCAGCACCGCGGGACTGATGCCGAAGCGCTGCACCACCTGGCGGCGCACAGCGCGCAGCAAGGCGGCCAGCGAGGCATCGTCCGCCGCCTGCGGCACCAGGAACAGGCCCAGCCCTTCGGCCCCGCCGGCCCGGGCATCGGCCACCGCGCAGGCCGCGGCGAACGACGCCAGCACGCCGGGCACTTCTTCCACACAGGCTTCGATCGCCGGGCCTGCATGGTTGGCCCCGTTGATGATGATCTCGTCCTTCTCGCGGCCGGTGATGGTCAGGCGTCCGTCTTCCAGGCAGGCCAGGTCCCCGGTGCGGAACCAGCCGTCGTCGGTGAAGGCCTGTGCGCGCAGATGCCCGCTGCCGAAATAGCCGCCGAAGACGGTGCTGCCCGCGGCTTGCAGCTGCCCGGTCTGGCCTTCGCGCAGCAGCTGGCCGGCTTCGTCGACGATGCGCAGCCGCACGCCGGGTATCGGCCGGCCCACCCGCACATGGCTGTCGGCATCGGTCGTGGTGTCGAGCCGGAAGCCGTCGTCGTAGGTCACGCCCGACGACACCTCGGACATGCCCCAGGCCGGCATCATCGCGTCGGGCCGCAGGCCGTGCGGCGCCAGCAGCTGCAAAAAGCGCCGGGCCGGCGCGGCCACGATGGCCTCGCCCCCGTTGAGGATGCGCCGCACGCAGCCCAGCTGCCATGGCCGGCGCGCCAGCGCCTGCGCCTGGCCGCACACCAGGCCGAAGGCGAAGTTGGGGGCAAAGCTCACGGCCACGCGGTGACGGTCCATCAGGTCCAGCCAGGACAGCGGATCGCGCAGCACGTCGTCCACGCCCACGTGGATCTGCCGCGCCGCCAGATACACGTCGCGCAGGTGGAAGTAGATGAGGCCGGCCACATGGTCCAGCGGCATCCAGTTGAGCGTGACCATGCCACGCGGCCAGCCGTGCATCTGCTGCGAGCCGAAGGTGCGGGCCAGCAGGTTGCGGTGCGGCTGCGGCACGCCCTTGGGCCGGCCGGTGCTGCCGGAGGTGAGCATCATCAGCGCCACGTCGTCGGGCTCGCCGGCATGCACATCGGCCATCGGCGCATGGTCTTGCAGCGCCGCCAGTGACAGCGCGCGGTGGGCCTTGAGCGGCAGCACCGCGGCCGCCTGTTGCAGGCCCTGCAGCACCGCCTCGTCGCCGATCAGCACCGGGCTGTCCAGCAGGTCGATGGCATCGGCCAGCCGGCGCAGCGCGCCATGGGCTTCGGTGAACGTGGGGGGCACACCCACCGGTACCGGCACCACGCCGGTGAGCACACAGGCCCAGAAGACGGCCAGGAAGTCGTCGTGCCGCGGCAGCTGCAGCACCACCGGCATGCCCGGCTGCAGGCCCTGCGCCCGCAGCCCCGCGCCGATGCGCAGCGCCCGCGCCAGCAGCGCGGCGTAGCTGATCTCGTCTTCGCGGCCATCGCTGCGCACCACCACCAGGCCCGCCGGGGCGGGCTCGGCCGCGGCGCGCATCAGCAGCTCACCCAGCAGCTGCGGCGCATCGGCGGGCAGCTGCAGCGCGCCGCCATCGCTGATGGCCCATGGCCGCTGTGCCAGCGCCGCATCGGCCGTGGCGGCAGCTGCGCAGGCGGCTTCCGCGGCGCTGGCCAGGCCCGGTCGCACCCAACCCATCGACAGCTCGCCCAGGTGCCAGGCTGGCGGCGCCACGGGGCGCATCGCACCCACGGCCACGCCCTCCAGCCCGGTCAGGCGCCTGACCTGGTCCCGGGCCGCGGTCAGCAGCCCCGGGTCCACGGTCTCGGTGCCGCAGGGGCGGCCTGTCTCCAATGCTTGTGGGTTCATCGCTGCAGCCCATCGGTCACGGGGCGGGTGCCGCCGCGCAGTCCATCCAATATGCGAGGCGCTGTCGGGCGCCGCCATCCCTATGCTGCCCACTGGCCGCGCAGCGCCGCACGGCCATACTCGCCACCACTGCGGAGGGGCCATGTCGCAAGCGGTGGAAGGCAGCAGCAGGTTGCGCGTGGCGCTGGTGATGCCGGCGCTGAACGAAGAGGCATCGGTGGACGCGGTGCTGCAGGCGGTGCGCGCCTCCACCCGCCTGCCCGACGAGATCGTGGTGGTGGACGCCGGCTCCACCGACCGCACGCGCGAGCGGGTGCAGGCCCATGCCGATGCCGGCCTGCCCATCCGCCTGCTGGTGCAGCCCGGGGCCTGGCCTGGCGTGGGCCGCAATGCCGGCGCCCGCGCCGCCACCAGCGAGTTGCTGCTGTTCCTCGACTTCGGCAACCTGGTCGATCCGCAGTGGATCGCGGCCATGGCCGAACCCTTTGAGCGCGATGCCCGCATCGAAGCCGTCGGCGGCCTGTACGAGCCGCTGGTGACCAGCGACTTCGAGCGCTGCGTGGCCGCCATCCAGTACCAGGAAGCCACCCTCTTCGCCCGCCTGAGCGAAGCGGAGCAGCGCGCCCGCGCACCGCGCACCATCCGCCTGGGCGGGCTGGGCATGGCGGTGCGGCGCGACGTGTACCTGCGGCTGGGCGGCCAGCCGGCCTGGCTGCGTGCCGGCGAAGACCTGCTGTTCGGCCACAAGCTGCTGGCCTGCCAGGCGCCGGTGGCCGTGGCCTGGGGCGCACGGCTGCACCACCACATGCGCCGCACGCCCGGCGAGCTGTTCCGCCAGAACCGCACCTATGCCCGCGGCGAGGCACGGGTGGGCCTGGGCGGGCGCCAACAGCTGCGCCTGGCGGCGGTGTACGGCAGCCTGCTGCTGGGCATGGCAGCCGCTGTGCTGGGCTGGTGGCCGGCAGCGGCGGCCAGCGCCGCAGTGGCGGCGGCCTATCTGCACCGCACCGGCATCCGGCGCCTGCGGCGGGTGTTCGGCCCGCAGCAGCCCGGCGGCGCCCGCCAGGCGCTGATGGCCGTGGTGGCGGTGCTGGCCAAGGACCTGGGCAGCCTCAGCGGCCACGCCATCGGCACGGCCGAATGGCTGCTGCAGCCGCGCTGGCGCGAGCAGTGCCGGCGCTACATGGCCGCGGTCGATGCGCCGCGTTGAGCCGGTTCGCCAGCCGCCGCGGCGGGGGCGGCGGCCAGCGCCGCCACCACGCCGGCGCTGAAGTACAGCAGCATGTTGACGTAGCCGAGGTTGGCGAAATCGGCAAAGCAGGCGTTGATGCACCAGCCCACCCACAGGGCCGTGACGTACACGGCCAGGCTGCGGGTGAAGTCGGCCTGCGCCGGGTCCTGCGCGATGCGGCGCAGACCTCGGAACACCGCCACGAACACCCGCAGGTACAGCACGAAGCCCAGCAGCCCCATCATCGCGCCGACGTTGAGGAATTCGTTGTGCGGCACCGCCAGCTCGCGGATCCAGGCGGCCGAGACCTCGCCCACCTCGACGGCGTACTGGCCCCGGTGCAGCCCGAAGCCGGCCCGCGTGAAGCCCACGCCGGTGAGCGGATTGCTCAGCATCATGTTCAGCGCCGCGCCCGAGCCGGCGATGCGGTTGTAGATGGGCGCGGTGTCCAGCACCCGTTCTTCGAAGCCGCGGCTGGCCAGCAGCCAGGGCACCGCCACCACGGCGGCCAACGCCACGCCGGCGGCCAGCAGGCCCAGCATCGGCCGGCTGCGCGCATCGCGCAGGAACACCACCGCCAGCCCCGCGGCCACGCCCACCCAGGCCGCGCGCGTCTTGCTCAGCACGATGGCGGCCAGCACCGCCAGCAGCACCGCCAGCCACCACAGGCGCCAGCCGCCGGGCGGCGTGGTGGTGCACAGCAGTGCCACCAGCAGCAGCAGCGAACCCATCACCGCGCCATAGGCCGCCGCATTGCCGAAGGTGCCGGTGGCCCGCAGCAGCACGTGGATGACGTCGAGGTAGGTCGGGATGAACCAGCGGATGCCCAGCAGCGTTTCCAGCGGCGCCGTCAACGCCAGGAACAGCGCAGCGGCGCCCAGCAGGGCCAGGAACTGGCGCACCCGCTGTGGCGTCCAGGCCAGCCGCCGCGCGATGAAGAAGGCGCCCATGGGCATCAGGTAGCCATCGAACAGCAGCGCGCCGTCTTCCTTGCTCCACACGCCCAGCGGCTTGCCCGCCAGGCTGACGAGCACATGCGCCAGCGCCAGCGCCAGGAAGGCGGCCATGCAGCGCTCGGCCGGGCCCAGCGGTGCCAGCCGCAGCTTGCGGAAGATCACCTGCGCCGCAAAGCCGCCCAGCAGCAGCAGGAACACCACCCGTTCGGTGCGGAAGAACGGGATGCCCTGCAGCAGGTTGTTGAGGAAGACGGCGATGGTGGGCGACAGCACCATCCAGCCCATGGCCAGCCACCAGGGGCCGCTGGCCAGCAGCAGGCCCGCCAGCAGCGCCCCCAGCACGATGCCGGCCAGCAGCCAGGCGCCGCTGCCCAGCACCAGGCCGAAGGCCAGCGACAGCAGCGCCCAGGGCAGGAAGCCCAGCAGCGGCCCCCAAGCGATGGAACCCAGGCGCTGGTGCATGGTCGATGCGGCTGCGCGCTGCCCGTGGGGTCAGCGCGGCGCAGCGGCGCCGTGCAGGGCCTGGCGGTCGGCGCGGCGCAGCACCGGCACCGAGCCCAGGTCGGGCAGGCCCAGGATGTCTTCGGCCGCCTGCGGGTTGGACAGTCGGCGGTCGAAGTACTCGCGCACCGTGGCCACCAGCAGCGACAGCAGCAGCGCACCGCCCGCGGCCACCACCAGCAGGAAGAGCCGCGAGTTCTCGGGCCGCACCGGCACGTCCGCATAGTCCACCGCGCCCACGTTGATGGCGTTGGCGCTGGCCATGTCGGTGAAGCGGGCGTCGTCGTAGCGGCGGGCGTAGTCGCGGTAGGCGGTCTCCAGCGCGCCGATCTCCAGCTGCAGGTCGTCCAGCCGCGCCGACTGTGCTTCCAGCCGGCCCAACTGCTCGCGCGCCTGGGCCTCGGCCCGTTCGATGCGGGCGAGCTTGGCGGTGGCCACCTCCACCTCGTGGTGGCCGCGCTCGAAGCGCTGCAGCAGGCTGTCGATCTCGTCGCGCGCGGTTTGCTTCTGGCCGCCGAAGTCGCCGATGCGGCGCACCAGGTCACGCTTGGTGTCCTCCACCGCGGCCAGCGACAGGCGCTGCTTCTGCGCCGCCATCTCGGCGCGCCGGCGCGTCAGGTCGGCCTCGATGGCCTGCATGCGCTCCTGGTAGACCTGGCTGCTGCCGCGGGCCGAGAACACGCGCACATGCTGGGCGATGTACTCGTCGATCACCGCGTTGACGATGCGGGCCGCCCACTGCGGGTCGTCGTCGCCGTAGTTGATCTTCAGGATGCTGGAATCGATGGACGGCTTGACCTTGACGTTCTTCTGCAGCTGCTGGATCCAGCGCTCGCGCGGTGGCTGGGCATACAGCAGGCCCTGCTCCTCCATCCAGGCCTTGCTGGCATCGACCAGGGACGACAGCCGACCGGGTTGGCGCGGCCGGTCCTGCGGCTTGAGCTTGTCCACCACGTGGGTCATCACCGTGCGCGACAGCAGGATCTCGGCTTCGGTGTTGAGCGCCTCGGCCAGGTCCATCGCCGGGCCCAGCGTGGTGCGCAGCACCGGCGGCCGGTTGCGTTCCACCAGCACCTTGGAGGTGGCCGAGTAGCTGGGCGGCGCCAGGAACACGATGGCCGAGGCCGCCAGCATCACCAGCAGGAACACGCCCAGCAGGCTGGCCTTCCACTTGAAGAGAAACACGAACAGGTCGCGCTTGGACATGGCGGCAGCTGGCCCTCAGGACAGCGCCCGGTACAGCCGGGCCGGCACCGGAAAGGCGCGCTTGTTGAGGATGAACCCGGCCAGCGCCGGCCCGCCATGGCGTTGCTCGCGCCGCAGCGCCTCCATCGCTTCGCGGGTGACGTGCGTGGTGTCGATCACCAGCGCGCTGTGCGCCGCCCAGCCGGCCCAGCGCAGCGGCGCATCGCTGCGCAGGCTGCCGGCGTCGATCACGATGTGCCGGTAGCGCCGGCCCAGCGTGGCCCACAGCTGCGTCCAGGCCGGCGCGCCGGCGGGCTCGCCCGCACGCGGTGGCGGGCCGGCCAGCTGCAGCAGGTGCAGGCCCAGCGCCGGCAGGTCCAGCAGGTGCGAGTCCAGCTGCTCGCTGCCGGCCTCGGGCGCCATGGAGGTGGCGGCCACGCCCAGCACGTCGGCGCAGCGCCGGCCCAGCGGCGTGCCGTCCAGCAGCAGCACCGGGCCTTCGCCGCGCCGGGCAGTGGCCAGCGCGCAGCCCAGTGCCACGGTGGTCACGCCATCGCCGCGACCGATGGCCGTCAGCGCCAGGCTGGCCGCGCCCGCCGCGCCGGCCTGGCCCAGCAGCCCGGCGCCGAACAGGCGCAGCCGCACCGGCTCGAAGGCCTCCGCGAAGCGGGCGGCCGGGTCGCGGGCGGGGCTGCTCATCGCACGTTGACGCTGACGCCGATGTTGGCGGGCAGCGGCAACATCCGGCGCACGTACTGGTCCACCGCGTCGTTGGCCAGCGCCACCCCGCTCTTGGGCACGTACACCACGTCGTCGGGCCGCACCGCGATGCGCTGTGCATCCTCGCGCGCGTCGGTCAGCGTGTCGCGCAGGTTCAGCAGCCAGGCGCGCCGGCCCTCGGGCCGCTGGCGGTACAGCACCACCGACGTGCTCTCGGCGCTGCTGAGCAAGCCACCGGCAGCCGCCACCGCCGACAGCGTGGTCAGCTGCGGCGTGTACTCCACCACGCCGGGCTTGACCACCTCGCCCATCACGTACACCAGCCGCTGGCGCGCCTGGCGCAGCTTGACGGTGATCTCGAGCCGGTCGCCGAAGGCACGCCGATACGCCTGCACCACGTCCTGGCGCACCGCCTCGATCGGCCGCAGCGCATCGACCGGCGCGATGAAGGGCAGCAGCAGCTGGCCGCCTTCGGCGATCTGGAACAGGTTGAGTTCGGTGCCGCCGTTGTCCGAGCGGCGGTTGATCAGGCTGCGCAGGCGGCCGTCGCCCAGCTGCACGCTGACCACCACCCGTGGGTTGCGGATATAGGCGCGGCGCAGGCCGGCGGTCACGTCGGCCGCCACCTCGTCGATCGTGCGACCGGCCGCCGCCACCGACCCCACCCCGGCCACGCTGACCGAGCCATCGGGCAACACCAGCGCCTGGTCGGTCAGCAGGTTGGCATGGTCGGCCACCTCCACCCGCAGCCGGTCGTCGACGCCGATGCGGTAGGCCTGCGGCGCGATGGTGGCCGTGGGGTAGTAGTCCACCTCGATCAGGTCGCCCACCGCCAGCGGCAGCGGCCCCTCTTCCTGCGGCCCCGGCAGCGGCGAGGACACGAAGCTGGGCACCCGGCTGGCACAGCCGGCCAGGCCGGCCCCCAGCAGGGCCGACAGCAGAGCCGACAGCAGCACGGCGCGCGCGGCGGCCTGCAGCACACCGGCAGCCCGGACGATGGAAGGGATGCGGGCGCTCATCACGGGCGGTCAGGCCGCGGCATTGACGGCGGGCCGGCGCCACAGCCCCAGCAGTTCGGCCCGCGCCGAGGCGCCCACCAGTGGCGAGGCCACCAGCAGCGCCGCCAGCGCGGCCACCAGCAGCGCCTTGGCCACCAGCCACGAAGGCGAAAGCACAGGCGCCGGCCACTGCACCACCAGGCAGGCCAGCGCCAGCGACAGCGCCATCAGCGGCAGCGCACGCGTCCAGTCCAGCCGCACCAGCCGGCTGCCCACGCGGGCATTCATCACCAGCGTGCCCACCAGGCGCACGCCGTTGACCGCCAGCAGCGCCAGCGCGGTGCCCATCGCCCCATGCCGCGCCGCCAGCCAGGCATTGAGCGGGATGCTGGCCAGCAGCGTGACGCCGGTGACCAGCGGAAAGGCCCAGGTGCGCTGGGTGTAGTGGATGCCCAGCTCCAGGTTGAAGTTGATCGAGGCCAGCACGTAGCACAGCCCCAGCACCGGCACCAGCTGCACCGCGCCCGCATAGTCGCTGGTGGCCAGCAGCGCCACCAGGTCGGCGCCGAACACCGACAGCGCAAAGGCGCTGAGGCACATCACCAGCACGAACAGCAGCAGCACCCGGTCGTAGACCTGCTGGTCTTCGCCCTTGACCAGGGTCTCGACGCGGCGCACCGCATAGGTCTGCGAGAACGGCGCGGCGATGAACATCTGCAGCAGCGAAGCAAGCCGGTTGCCCAGCGAATACAGCCCCACCGCCGCGGCACCGGCCGCATGGTGCAGGTAGTAGCGCTCGACCACGCCCAGCGCCGAGTTGCCCAGCGCCGAAGGCACCAGCGGCAGCCCGAAGCGCACCAGCCGCAGCGCCAGCGGCACGCTGAAATGCAGCCCGGTGCGCCGCAGGATCAGCACCAGCGCCACCAGCGCGATGCCCCCCATGCTGAGCGCGGTGGCCAGCACCACGCCGATGACGCCCAGCGACCACGCGCCCACCAGCCACAGGTTGCAGGCCACCAGCGCCACCGCCTTGGCGCAGCACAGCACGAAGTACGTCCGCACCTGCTTGCGCACCACCGCGTAGGCGCACTGCACCTCGAACAGCGCGATGCAGCCCAGCGCCACCAGCGCCACCGCGCACAGGCCGGTGTGCGCCGACGAGCCCAGCACCGCCTGCGACAGCCAGCGGCCCGCAGGCCAGGCCAGCAACGCGATGAGCAGGGCCAGGCCGCCCACCAGCAGCAGCACCGTGGCGATGACCCGGTCACGCATCGCGGCGTCGTCGGGGTACTCGAGGTAGAAGCGGTTCATCGCGCTGGTCAGGCCCAGGCCGCACAGCACCGACAGCACGTCCATCACCGATTGCACCAGCGTGTACAGGCCGAACTCGCCGGGGCTGAGCACATGCGTGAACAGGGGCAGCAGCGCCAGGCCAGCCACGCGGTTGACCACGTTCGCGATGGCGTAGATGCGGCCATCGCGAACGATGGCGAGAGCTGCATTCATCGGTCCAACAAGGTGGGGCTGGGTCGCCGGATCGAGGTCAGCTTACCCCGGCATCCCGGGCACCGATCCCCCTATGTTCGACAGCTGCCGCACCCTGGCCCGAACCTAGAATTTTTGGGCCAGGCCGCTGATGCCCTTGCATGGATGGCAGGCCGGCAGCCCCTCATGAACCTGCCCTCATCGCCCAGCCCCTGGCTGCTCAGGGTGCCCCCGCCAAGCTCCGGTGCGTTGCGCCTGTTCTGCCTGCCGCATGCGGGCAGCGGCGCCGCCGCCTATGCCGGCTGGGCGTCGGCATTGGGGCCGCAGATCGAGTTGATGCCGGTGCAGCCGCCGGGCCGCGAGACCCGCCTGCAGGAGCCGCCGCATGCCGACATGGCCTGCCTGGTGCAGGCGATGGTGCAGGCCATCGGGCCCTGGTGCCGCGGGCCTTACGCAGTGTTCGGCCACAGCATGGGCGCGCACGTGGCGCATGCGCTGGTGCTGCGGCTGCAGGCCGAGGGGCATGAGCTGCCGCAGCTGCTGATCGCCTCCGGCGCGCGCGCGCCGCACCTGCCGGCGCGCCGGCCGCTGCTGTGCGAGATGCCCGATGCGCAGCTGGCCGCCGCGATCGAGGAGCGCTACGGCGCCCGCTTCGAGCCCGAGCTGCGCGAGCTGCTGCTGATGACCCTGCCCACGCTGCGCGCCGACCTGCGGGTGGTGGAAATGCGCGAGCCGATGGCGCTGGCGCCGCTGGCGGTGCCCTTGCTGGTGCTGGCCGGCGCCAGCGATGCCAGCGTGCCCTTGCCCGATGCGCGGGCCTGGGAAGGGCACACCACCGAGCACTTCGAGCTGAAGGTGTTCCCGGGCGGGCACTTCTTTCCCACCACCCAGCGCGAAGCGGTGCTCGGCTGCCTGCGCCGTGCGCTGGGCCGGTGGCAAGGGGCGTGGGCATGAGCGGCCTGCCAGGGGCCCATGACGTGCAGTTGTGGACCATCGCGCTGGACGCACCCGGCAGCGGCGAAGCGGCCGACTGGCGCTGCCTGGAACCTGCCGAGCAGGCACGCGCCGCGCGGCTGGTGTTCGCGGCCGACCGCCGCCGCTTCATCGCACGGCGGGCCGCGCTGCGGCGCCTGGTGGCCCGGCGCACCGGGGCCGAACCGGCGGCGCTGCGCTGGGCCTGCGGCCGCTTCGGGCGGCTCCGGCTTCCAGGGCACCAGCTGGACTTCAGCCTGTCGCACCGCGGCGAGCGGGCCTTGATCGCGCTGGCCGGCAGCGGCCGGCCGGGGCCGTGTCCGCCGCAGCGCCTGGGCATCGACCTGGAGCGCATCGCGCCCGGCCATGCCGAGCCCGCCATGCTGCAGGCGCACCTGGCGGCCGATGCGCTGGCCCCCTGCAGCGCCGCGCTGCAGGCCGGCCAGTCCCGGCCCTTCTTCCGCTGGTGGACGGTGATCGAAGCCATGGCCAAGGCCCGCGGCACCGGGCTGGCTGAAGAACCGCCGGTGCCGGCTGCCGCAGCCTGGCTGCACGGCCCGGTGCAGCTGCCCGATGAAGAGGGCCTGCCCTGGCACTGGCAACTGCAGGGCTGGGACCTGGCCGCCGGCCATGTGGCCGCGCTGGTGTGCGGCCAGCCCACGGCGGCGCTGGCGCCGCCGCTTCAGTGGCAACACCCGGTCGGGCCCGACCTGCAACCCTGCGCAGCGGCCACGCCCGTGCCGCCCCTGCCCTGGCAGCCGCCAGGCCGCCTGCCATGCACGCCGGCCTGAGCCTGCCGCGGCAGCTGCGCAAGCTGTGCAGCCCGCTGGGCTACCACAGCGGGGCCTGTGCGCTGCAGTGGCGCCGGCTGGCCCGCCAGCGCGGGCTGACGGCGGTGCTCTGCTACCACCGGGTGCTGGCCAGCCGCCAGCGGCGCAAGGCGGGCATGACGGTGGACGAAGGCATCACCTCGGCCACCTTCGAAGCGCAGATCCGCTTCATGCTGCGCCACTTCGAGCCCGTCACGCCATCGCAGGCCTTGCAGCCGGGCGCGGGGCGCCCGCGCTTTGCCGTCACCTTCGACGACGGCTATGCCGACAACTTCCTGGTGGCGGCGCCCATTCTGCGGCGGCTGGGCGTGCCGGCGGCGTTCTACGTGGTCAGCGGCTACGTGGGCAGCCACCGCCGCTTCTGGTGGGACCGCCTGGCCGCGCTGCTGCGCGAGGCGCCCGCCGGCCGCCTGCCCTGCGACGGCCTGCTGCCGGGCACCGACCTGCCCGAGCAGCTGCCGCTGACCACCGAGGCCGAACGCCGCGACGCCACCGAGCGCCTGGGCGCTGCAATGCGCCGGCGGCCCACGACCGAACTGCCCGCCGTGCTGGACCGACTGGCCGCCCGCCTGCAGGTGCAGGAGCGGCCCGCCGAAGGCGATGCGCTGATGGACTGGGCCCAGCTGCGCACGCTGGCCGGGCAAGGCTTCGAGATCGGCGCGCATTCGGCCGACCACCTCAACCTGGCGCAGGTGGACGCGCAGGAGCTCGAGCGGCAGGGGGCCGGTGCCAAGCGGTGCATCGAGCGCGAGACCGGCCAGCCGGTGGCCACCTTCGCCTACCCCTACGGCGGGCCGGACCATTGCAACGAGGCGGTGCGGGCCGCCGTGCGGCGCGCCGGCTACCAGGGCGCCTACACCGCGATCGACGGCGTGATCACCGGCCAGCAGGAGCCCACCGCCCTGCCCCGCGTGGCGCTGAACTGGCCGCTGGGCTTTGCCTGCGCGCACAACATCGACAACGCCATCCGGGCGAGCATCTGAGATGTGCGGCATCGCCGGCTTCGTCGCCCCCGCCCCGGCCGATGCCGCAGCGGCGGCGCTACGCCGCATGGCCCGGGCCATCGCCCACCGCGGGCCCGACGACGAAGGCTTTCTCGATGCGACGAGCGCCGACGGCCGCCACCGCATCGGCCTGGCCCACCGGCGCCTGGCCATCATCGACCTGTCCACCGGCCACCAGCCCATGGGCAATGAAGACGGCCGGGTGCAGGTGGTGTTCAACGGCGAGATCTACAACCATGCGGCGCTGCGCCTGGCGCTGGAGGCGGCCGGCCACCGCTTTGCCACCCGCTCCGACACCGAGACGCTGGTGCATGCCTGGGAGGAGTGGGGCACCGACTGCGTGCACCACCTGGACGGCATGTTCGCCTTCGCCATCTGGGACGCGCGCCACGACCGGCTGTTCCTGGCGCGCGACCGCTTCGGCAAGAAGCCGCTGTTCGTCGCCGAGCCGGGCGGCGCGCTGATCTTCGCCTCCGAGATCAAGGCGCTGCTGGCCTGGCCTGGGCTGCGGCGCGAGCTGGATGCCGATGCGCTGTGGCACTACTTCGGCTGGCGCTACGTGCCCGGCCCCCGCACCCTGTGGGCCGGCGTGCGCAAGCTGATGCCCGGCCACCTGCTGCTGTGGCAGGCCGGCCGGGTGACCGAGCAGCGCTACTGGCAGCCGCCCGATGGCCTGCCCCGGCCCGCCGGCCCGCCGCTGCCCGATGCGGCCGGCGGCTTCCTGGCCGAGCTGGACCGCGCGGTGCGCATGCGCATGGTGTCCGACGTGCCGTTCGGCGCCTTCCTCTCGGGCGGCATCGATTCGTCGGCCATCGTGGCGCTGATGGCGCGCCACAGCCGGCTGCCGGTCAAGACCTTTTCGGTGGGCTTTGCCGAAAGCGCCTACAGCGAGCTGGCCTATGCCCGCCAGGTGGCCACGGCCTGCCGCACCGAACACCATGAGCTGGAGATCACCGCCCGCCACCTGGCCGACCAGCTGCCGGCGATGGCGCACTTTCGTGATGCGCCGGTGGCCGAGACGGCCGACGTGCCCATCTACCTGCTGTCGATGCAGGCGCGCCAGTCGGTCAAGATGGTGCTCACCGGCGAAGGGTCGGACGAGCTGCTGGCCGGCTATCCCAAGCACCGCTTCGAGCAGTACGCTGGCGCCTGGCAGCGGCTGCCGGCTGCGCTGCGGCAAGGCCTGTTGGAGCCGGCCGTGCGGGCCCTGCCCTACCGCTTCGCGCGCTGGCAAACGCTGGCCGCCACGCTCAACCTCGAACGCTTCGAGGACCGCATGCCGCGCTGGTTCGGTGCCCTGTCGCCCGACGAACGCGTGGCCCTGCTGCGCCTGCCGCCGGCCCGCCTGCCGCCCGATGCCTCGGCCTTTGCCCCCCCGCAGGGCCTGAGCCCGCTGCGCCGCATCCTGCACTTCGACCAGGCCAGCTGGCTGCCCGACAACCTGCTGGAACGCGGCGACCGCATGACCATGGCCGCTTCCATCGAAAGCCGCATGCCCTTCATGGACCACCGGCTGGCCGAGTGGGTGAGCGCGCTGCCCGACCGCCAGCGGCTGCGCGGCAGCACCAGCAAGTGGGTGCTGCGCGAAGCCATGCAGCGGGTGCTGCCGGCCGAGATCCTGCACCGGCCCAAGGTGGGCTTCCGGCTGCCGGTGAACCTGTGGCTGCGCGGCCACCTGCGCGAGCTGCTGCGCGACAGCCTGACCGGCCCTTCGTCGCGCACCCGCGGCTACTACCGCCCGCAGGTGCTGCAGCGCCTGCTCGACGAACACGACCGCGGCCGGCGCAACCACGAGAAGCTGCTGTGGTGCCTGCTCAACCTCGAGATCTGGCAGCGCAGCTGCTTCGAGGCCACCCCCACACCCACCCCCGCCCCCACCGCGCAGGAGATCGCCTGATGACCCCTACCGTGCTGGTCACCGGCGCCGCCGGCTTCATCGGCAGCCACCTCGTGGAACGCCTGCTGGCCGAGGGCCACCCGGTGCGCGCCTTCGTGCACTACAACGCCCGCGGCCACTGGGGCCACCTGGAAGGCCTGGCCGGCACGCCGGGGCTGGAGGTGGTGGCCGGCGACATCGCCGACCCCGGCAGCGTGCGCAACGCGGTGCGCGGCTGCGACACGGTGTTCCACCTGGCCGCGCTCATCGCCATTCCGTACTCGTACGTGGCGCCGCACAGCTATGTGCACACCAACGTGCTGGGCACCCTCAACGTGCTGGAGGCCGCGCGCCATGAAGGCGTGCGCCGCCTGGTGCACACCTCCACCTCCGAGGCCTACGGCACCGCGCGCTACGTGCCCATCGACGAGCAGCATCCGCTGCAGGGCCAGTCGCCTTATGCCGCTTCCAAGATCGGGGCCGACAAGCTGGCCGAGAGCTACTTCCTCTCGTTCGGCGTGCCGGTGGCCACCATACGGCCCTTCAACACCTATGGGCCGCGGCAATCGGCGCGGGCCGTCATCCCGGCCATCATCAGCCAGATTTTGTCGGGTCAGCGGGTGCTGCGGCTGGGCTCGCTGGCGCCGGTGCGCGACTTCAACTATGTGGCCGACACGGTGGAGGGCTTTCTGGCCGTCGCCCGATCCGATGCGGCGCTGGGCGAAGTGATCAACGTCGGCGCCGGCCGCGGCGTGTCCATCGG
>CAKZXL010000122.1 GCA_937883885.1 uncultured Aquincola sp.
CGCTGACCTGACGTTCAAGGGCGGCACTTCGCTCTCCAAGGCGTATCGGATCATCGACCGGTTCTCGGAAGACCTCGACCTGACCTACGACATCCGCAGGCTGATCGCCGACCTGACAGGAGGCGAAGAGTTCCTGCCAACAAGCCGCAGCCAGGCCAGCAAGTGGACGAAGGCCGTTCGCGACCGCCTCCCCGAGTGGATCGCTCGCACAGTGCAGCCCGTCATTCAGGCAGCACTTGACCAGGCGAGTTTGGGTGCCAAGCTGGAACTCTCCGGCGCAGACAAGGACAAGCTGCTGCTGCACTACCCGGCAGTCAAGCGAGGAACCGGGTACGTCGCACCCGTCGTCACCATGGAGTTCGGCGGCCGGGCGACGGGCGAGCCGCACTTGATCAGGCCGGTGACGTGCGATATCGAGGGTCAGGTCGACGGCGTGTCGTTTCCGGTGGCGTCGCCCATGGTGATGAGCGTCACGCGGACCTTCTGGGAGAAGGCAACTGCCGCGCACGTCTACTGCGCCCAAGGCCGGATCCGTGGCGAGCGGTATGCGAGGCACTGGCATGACCTGGCGGCCATCATGCGAAGCCCTCACTTCGACACCGCCGTCAAGGACCGCGAAGTCGCGCGCGCCGTGGCCGAACACAAGTCGCACTTCTTCAGCGAGAAGGACGCCATCGGCCGTCCGGTTGACTACCTTGCTGCCGTCGCGGGGTCTCTGCACCTGGTGCCGGAGGGAGCCGCGCGCGAAGCACTGGCGGCAGACTACGCCAGCATGCTCGAGGACCAGGTGATGGTGGGCGACGCGCTGCCCTTCGAGGATCTCATGGCGACCTGCGAGGAAGTGGCATCAAGAGCCAATGCGGCTGCCGGGCCTTGAGCAGCCGTCCACGTGCGCCGGCCGCTACCGCCCAACCGCCAGGCAACGTGCACTTCATCCGACCCGCGGTTGATCAACAGCCCGTCGGCCGCGATGGAGGTCAGGCCGTCGAGGACCGATCATGACCAGACCCGCCGTTGAGTTCGAGATCTCAGCCAACGAGCTTCGCCTCGTCTACCGACCGCGCGATGACACCAGCTGGGTCCGCGAGAGGTTCGAACGCGGCGATGGACTGGTGGTGAAAGGTACCTTCCACCTCACGCCGCAGGAGCTTGTCGACGAAGCCGGAGAAGCGGCGCCAAGCGGGGACGACGATGACGAGATCCGGTGGGTCGACGACGATCGCTTGGTGTTTGCCGTCGCCATTGCTGACGGCGAGTACTTCCGGTTCAAGCCGGAAGTCCTCGGATTCGAGACGCCGGTCCTTCTGCACCGGGATGCGCGGCCCGACTGGAAATGGTTCAGCGCCGAACGCAAGGTGTCCATCCTCGGCGTCGTCGAAAGCCTCGGTCTCGAGCGCATCGTCATCGGCGGACCAGAACCGGACGCCATCCCGACCCAGGAGTACGAACGGTTGATCAGCCAGTTCCCCACGCCGCACGAACTGCGCCGCTATGTCCAGGCGCGGGTCGGCACCGTGGTTCGCCAGTACACCGAGCCAGCGGTCGACGCTGAAGCGCTGCTGAATGCGTACGTCGACAGGCGGACGACGGCGATCGCCCCCGACCTCGAAGCACCCTTTCGTCAGTTCGATGTCGCCAAGTACGCCTCGGCGTTGCAACGGCTTCAGGCCATGCTGGCCAACGAGGCGGGGACATCGGAAGCGCAGTGGCAACTGGAGATCGTGGAGATCATCCTGCTGCTGCATCCCAGGTACATCAAGGCCTTTACCGAGGTCAGGCTCTGGGACGCCGATGCCGCCACCTGGCGGCGCATCGACATCCTCCTGGTCGATGCGTCCGGCAACGTCGACGTCATCGAGATCAAGAAGCCGATGGGCAAACCCATCATGCTGCCGGCTCGATACCGCGACCACCACCTCCCGATGCGCGATCTGATCGGCGCCATGGGCCAGGTCACGCACTACCTCAGGCACCTGAACCGATGGGGGCCGACTGGCGAGACCTATCTCACCCAATTGCTCGGACCACAGCTGCCCGCGGGCTTCAAGATCCGCATCATCAATCCCACTGGCATCGTGATCACGGGGCGCAGCAACGCGCTGTCCGATGCTCAGAGGCGCGAGTTCGAAGTGCTGCGTCGCGACTCCAAGGGCGTCGTCGACATCGTGACCTACGACGACCTGTTGGCACGCCTGCAAGCGGTCCTGGATCAGCTTCGCGTCGGTCCCGCAGTCAGCGCGGCACCGGCATCTCCGCCGACCGAATAGGTCGGGCTGGACACGATGATCCCTCTGAGACCAGCGCCAAAGCGCCCGAGACCTGGTCCCGCGACATCAGCCTGACCGATCACCAGGGTGGAGGCCCGGCGTCCTGGGCAGCGTGAGCATCAGCGCCGCGGTCGCATCTCAACCGGCCGCACAGGGCTACTTACACTCGATCATGCCGACCGACTACCTGGCCACATTCCCTGTTCCGCACCATCTCCTGCCCGAGAAGCTGCGCCGCTTGCTCTCCCCGATCGGCCTTGACCCGCAGGAGCGAGTCGATGTCAGCGCCTTGTCGGAAGAGAAGAGCGCGAGCGGAATACGCGATGAGGCGGTGCACCTTGTCATGGCCGCGGTGCCGGGAGCCGATGTCGACAACCTCGACGTGCTCGAGGCCGGCAGCAATGGCGTCGTGTCGTACTCGGTGCCGTCGCTGCGCGAGAAGGGGAACTGTGCCGAGTTCGCACCTTCCGTGTCCGGCTACGACTACATCGTGGCCTCCTGGGGTGACGGCTCCTTCTACACCTATAGCCTGGCCGAGAAGGTCTGGATGGCCCTCGGCCTCACCGCCACATGCCTAGGAAACGACAAGCAGCGCCTCGTCTATGACGACCTCGGTCTTCCAGAGTTCGGTGTTGCAGAAGGCGAGGTCTCGGCCAACTACCACTGGGAG
>CAKZXL010000123.1 GCA_937883885.1 uncultured Aquincola sp.
GCCAAGTTCGCCTACGGCCTGGCCCCGCTGCCCTACTACCCCGACGTGGAAGGCGCGCCGCAGAACACCGTGATCGGCGGCGCCAGCCTGTGGGTGATGTCGGGCAAGAAGGCCGAGGAATACAAGGGCATCGCCTCGTTCTTCAACTACATCTCGCAGCCTGAAGTGCAGTCGGCCAGCCACAAGCGCACCGGCTACCTGCCGGTGACCATGGCCTCGTTCAAGCTGACCGAGGACTCGGGCTTCTACAAGGACAAGCCGGGCACCGACGTGGCGGTGAACCAGATGATCCGCAAGGTGACCGACAAGTCGCGCGGCATCCGCCTGGGCAACTACCTGCAGATCCGCGCCATCGAGGACGAAGAACTCGAACAGGTGTGGGCCGGCAAGAAGACCGCCAAGGAAGCGCTGGACTCGATCGTCAAGCGCGGCAACGAGCAGCTGGAACGCTTCCAGAAGGCCAACAGCCGCTGACGCGCCTGAGCCTGGCCTCGCGGCGCGCCGGGAGGGCGTGCCGCGAGGCTGACAATCACAACAACAAGCACCTGCCGGCCTCGCCGCCGCGCCCATGGAAAAACGCGTCGTCTTCCGTTCAAGCTGGCTGCCTTGGGCACTCATCGCCCCGCAGCTGGTCATCATCGCCGTCTTCTTTTTCTGGCCCGCGGGCCAGGCCCTGGTCCAGTCCTTCCAGCAGTCCGACGCCTTCGGCACCTCGGTGGAATGGGTGGGCCTGGAGAACTTCCAGCGCCTGTGGGACGACCCCACCTACCTGGCTTCGTTCAGCACCACGGCGGTGTTCTCGGCGCTGGTGGCGGTGCTGGGTATCAGCCTCTCGCTGCTGCTGGCTGTGTTTGCCGACCGCGTGGTGCGCGGCACGCACTTCTACCGCACGCTGCTCATCTGGCCGTATGCCGTGGCGCCGGCGGTGGCCGGCGTGCTGTGGCTCTTCATGTTCGCGCCGAGCATCGGCGTGGTGTCGTATGCGCTGGGCACGCTGGGCTTCGACTGGAACCACCTGCTCAACAGCCACCACGCGATGACGCTGATCGTGATGGCGGCGGTGTGGAAGCAGCTCTCGTACAACTTCCTGTTTTTCCTGGCCGGGCTGCAAAGCATCCCGAAGTCGCTGATCGAGGCGGCGGCCATTGACGGTGCGCGACCGTGGCGGCGGTTCTGGACGATCCAGTTTCCGCTGCTGTCGCCCACCACCTTCTTCCTGCTGGTGATCAACGTGGTGTACGCCTTCTTCGATACCTTCGCGATCGTGGATGCGGCCACGCAAGGCGGCCCCGGCAAGGACACCGCGATCCTGGTCTACAAGGTCTACTACGACGGCTTCAAGGCGCTGGACCTGGGCGGCTCGGCCGCGCAGTCGGTGGTGCTGATGGTCATCGTGATTGCGCTGACGGTGGTGCAGTTCAAGTTCGTCGAGAAGAAAGTGAACTACTGATGGTCGAGCGCCGTCCCACGCTGGGCATCCTGGCCCACGTCATTCTGTTGCTGGGGGTGCTGATCGTCGCCTTCCCGGTGTACCTGACCTTCGTCGCTTCCACCCATACCGCCAGCGAGGTGGTGCAGCAGCCGATGCCGCTGCTGCCGGGGGCGCACTTCATCGACAACTACCGCACCGCGCTGTTCGGCACCGGCAGCGGCGGCGGCTCCAATGCCGCCGTGGGCCGGATGATGATGGTCAGCCTGATCAGCGCGCTGATCATCGCCATCGGCAAGATCGCCATCTCGCTGCTGTCGGCCTTTGCGCTGGTGTACTTCAAGTTCCCGTTCCGCAAGTTCTTCTTCTGGGCCATCTTCGTCACGCTGATGCTGCCGGTGGAAGTGCGCATCGGGCCCACCTACAAGGTGGTGAGCGACCTGGGCATGCTCAACAGCTATGCCGGGTTGACGGTGCCGCTGATCGCCTCGGCCACGGCCACCTTCCTGTTCCGGCAGTTCTTTTTGACGGTACCCGACGAGCTGGTGGAGGCCGCGCGCATCGACGGCGCCGGGCCGCTGCGCTTTTTCAAGGACGTGCTGGTGCCGCTGTCCACCACCAGCATCGCGGCGCTGTTCGTCATCCAGTTCATCTACGGCTGGAACCAGTACCTGTGGCCGCTGCTGGTCACCACCCAGGAAGACATGTACCCCGTGGTCATCGGCATCAAGCGGATGATCGCCGGCGGCGAAGCCGGCAACGAGTGGAACCTGATCATGGCCACCGCGATGCTGGCGATGATTCCGCCCGCGCTGGTGGTCATGCTCATGCAGAAGTGGTTCGTCAAGGGCCTGGTCGATACCGAAAAATAGGACAACACAGTGGGAGCCATTTCCATCCGCAACGTGGTCAAGCGCTATGGCACCGGTGCCAGCGCGCTGCAGGTCATCCACGGCGTCAATGCGGAGATCACCGACGGCGAATTCGTCGTCATCGTCGGGCCTTCGGGCTGCGGCAAGAGCACGCTGCTGCGCATGGTGGCCGGGCTGGAAGAGATCAGCGGCGGCGAGATCGCGATCGGCGGCCGCGTGGTCAACAACGTGGAACCGTCGGAGCGGGACATCGCCATGGTGTTCCAGAACTACGCGCTGTACCCGCACATGACGGTGTACGCCAACATGGCCTACGGCCTGAAGATCGCCAAGGTGCCGCCGGCCGAGATCGAGGCCCGGGTGCAAAAGGCCGCCAAGATCCTGGAGCTGGGCGCGCTGCTGGACCGCCGGCCGCGGCAGCTGTCGGGCGGCCAGCGCCAGCGCGTGGCCATGGGCCGCGCCATCGTGCGGCAGCCGCAGGTGTTTTTGTTCGACGAGCCGCTGTCGAACCTGGACGCCAAGCTGCGCGCGCAAACGCGGCTCGAGATCCAGAAGCTGCACCGCGAGCTGGGCGTCACCTCGCTGTTCGTCACGCACGACCAGGTGGAGGCGATGACGCTGGCCCAGCGCATGATCGTGATGAACGCCGGCCGCATGGAGCAGATCGGCACGCCGGACGAGGTGTACACCCGCCCGGCCACCACCTTCGTCGCGGGCTTCATCGGCTCGCCGCCGATGAACCTGATCCGCGGCACGGTCGATGGCTCGCGCTTCAGCATCGAAGGGGCTTCGCTCACGCTGCCGGCCACGGCGCCGCGTGCGGGCGCCTTGATCCTGGGCGCGCGGCCCGAGCACCTGTCCATCGCCGACCCGGCCAACGGCCACGGTGGCTGGCCCTTCACCGTCGAGATGATCGAGACGCTGGGCGCCGAGCGGCTGATCTACGGCCGGCTGTCGCCCGGCAGCGACCTGGTGACGGTGCGGGTGGACAGCGGCGACCGCGCACCCGCGCTGGGCCAGACGGTGCAGCTGCTGGTGCAGGCGGCGCACCTGCACTGGTTCGATGCCGAGACCCAGCAGCGCGTGAGCGGCACCTGAGGCAGCGCCCATGATGCGAAGCGTCAATATGCAGGCGACCTGGCCCTACCCCCGCTGGATCGCCCACCGCGGCGCCGGCAAGCTGGCGCCGGAGAACACGCTGGCCGCCTTCCGCCTGGGCGCTGCCCATGGCTACCGCGCCTTTGAGTGCGACGTGAAGCTGAGTGCCGACGGCGTGCCCTTCCTGCTGCACGACGCCACGTTGGAGCGCACCACCAGCGGTCGGGGCACGGCGGGTGATCTGGCCTGGGACGCCTTGTCGCGGCTGGACGCCGGCAGCTGGCATTCACGCGGCTACGCGGGCGAGCCGCTGCCGCGGCTGGACGCCATCGCGGCCTATGTGCTGCGCAACGGTTTTGCACTCAACATCGAGATCAAGCCGACGCCGGGCGCAGAACGCCGCACCGGCGAGGTGGTGGGCACCGAGGTGCTGCGCCTGTGGGGCGCGCAGCCGCAGGCACTGCCGCCGCTGTTCAGCTCGTTCCAGCCCGAGTCGCTGGCCGGCGCGCGCGACACCGCACCGCAGGTGCCGCGTGCGCTGCTGCTGGACAGCCTGCGCGAAGGCTGGCTGGAAGAAGCGCAAGGCCTGGGCTGCGTGGCGGTGGTGTGCAACCACAAGCTGTTGGATGAAGCGGTGATCGGCCGCATTCACGCCGCCGGCCTGCGTTCGCTCTGCTACACGGTGAACGACAGCGCCGATGCGCGGCGGCTGGAGGCCGCGGGCATCGATGGCGTGATCACCGATGCGGTGGACCGCTTCTCGGCCGCAGCGCCCGGCACCGCCGACTGACTCACGCCTTCAACGGCATCGCCTCGGCGGCCGGATCTTCCGGGGGTGCCGCCTCCGACTTCGGTTGCGAAGGCAGGCTGCGCACCGCGCGGATCACCGGGTGCCGCAGCGCCAGGCCGGCCAGCAGCAAGGCGGTGACGCCCGAAAACAGCAGTGTGGCGCGCAGCGCCACATGCTCCCCCAGCCAGCCACCCAGCAGCGCGCCCGGGCCCGCCGGCAGGATGATCAGCCAACGCATGATGCTGGTCATGCGGCCCAGCAGCGGCTCGGGCGTCACCGCCTGGCGCAGCGCCAGGAAGTTGATGAAGATCAGCACCGCGCCGCTGCCGAACAGCATCAGCATCACCACGAACGCCGCCACGCCGCCGTGCTGCGGCGGCACCACGGCCGCCAGCAGCCAGCCCAGGCCGCAGCTGGCGATGCCCAGCGTCAGGCAGGGGCCGGGGCCGATGCGCTCGCTGATGCGGTGGCCCAAGGTGCTGGCCAGCACCGTGCCGCCACCCATGGCCACATAGGCCAGGCCGATGGCCCGCTCGGACATGCCCAGCTCACGCGTGGCGTACAGGATCTGCACCACCAGCGCGGCGTTGTGGCACATCTGCCAAAGGCCCACGGCCACCGCCAGCGCGATCAGCAGCCGGTGGTGGGCGACGAAGCGCAGGCCTTCCTTGAGCTGCGGCCAGAAGCGTTGGCCGGCCTGCGGTTGGCGAGTTTCAGGCGCCTCCACCCCACGCAGGATGGCGACCGACACCAGCAGCAGCACCGCGTCGATCATCAGCGCCATCGGCGCGCCCACGGCCTTGATCAACGCGCCGGCCAGGCCCGGGCCGGCCACTTCGGCGCCGGAGGTGGCCAGCGCGTTCTTGGCATGCGCTTCCACCAGCCGCTCGCGCGGCACCACCTGGGTGAGCACGATCTGCGCGGCGCTGCCGGCGGTGGTGTACACGGTGCCGATGAGAAAGCCCACCACGTACAGCCAGCCGATGGTCAGCCAGCCCATGGCCCAGGCCAGCGGCACGGTGAGCACGGCCACCGCCAGCGAGAACTCGCCCGCCACGTACACCGGCAGCTTGCGCACACGGTCGAGCCACACGCCGCAAGGCAGCGAGAACAGCACGAAGGGCAGCAGCTCCATCGTGGTGAGCCAACCCATCTGCGTGGGCGTGGCGTGCAGCAGCAGCGCGGCGGTGAGCGGCAGCGCCAGCATGGTCACCTGCCCGCCCAGCGAGCTGCACAAGATGGAGGTGAACAGCCGCCGGTAGGCCGCGTTGCGCAGCAGGTCGTTGGGCGGCAGTTGCAGCCTGCGGCGCCAGGCGGCGGGCAGGCGAATGGTCGGCTTCATGGGCTCGGGTCTCACGGATCGGCGGCGCGCCTCGTGGGCGGCCCTGGCCAATCCGGCAGGCTAACAGCGGCACACAGGCCGCATCAAGCCCTACGAGCCGGCCAATATCAGCTGCGGTAGTCGGCGTTGATGCTGACGTAGTCGTGCGACAGGTCGCAGGTCCACACCGTGGCGCTGGCGCTGCCGCGGTGCAGATCGACGCGCACGGTGATCTCGCTTTGCTTCATCACCCGCTGGCCGTCGGCTTCCTGGTACTCGGGGTGGCGGCCGCCGGCGCGGGCCACGTGCACGTCGTCCAGGAAGAGGTCGATCTTCGACTGGTCGAGGTCGTCGATGCCCGCGTAACCCACCGCCGCCAGGATGCGGCCCAGGTTGGGGTCGCTGGCGAAGAAGGCGGTCTTGACCAGCGGCGAATGCGCGATGGCATAGGCCGCCAGCTTGCACTCTTCGGCCGTGCGGCCACCGTCGATCTGCACGGTGATGAACTTGGTGGCGCCTTCACCGTCGCGCACGATGGCCTGGGCCAGCTGCGTGGCCACGGCCACCACGGCATCGCGCAGCGCACGGCCGTCTTCCGAGTCCAGCGACTCCACCGGCGCGTTGCCGGCCTGGCCGGTGGCGATCAGCACGAACGAGTCGTTGGTGGAGGTATCACCGTCGATGGTGATGCGGTTGAAGCTGAGGTCGGCCGCCTCGCGCACCAGCGGCTGCAGCAGCGCGGGCGCCACCGCAGCGTCGGTGGCCATGTAGCTGAGCATGGTGGCCATGTTGGGCCGGATCATGCCGGCGCCCTTGGAAATGCCGGTGACGGTGACGGTGCGGCCACCCACCTGCACCTGGCGCGAGGCGGCCTTGGGCAGGGTGTCGGTGGTCATGATGCCCTGGGCCGCGTCGGCCCAGCCATCGGCGCGCAGGTCGGCCAGCGCGGCGGGCAGGCCGGCTTCGATGCGGTCGACGGGTAGCGTTTCCATGATCACGCCGGTGGAAAACGGCAGCACCTGCTCGGGCGCCAGGTTCATCAGCCGCGCGGCGGCGGCGCAGGTGGCGCGGGCGCGCTGCAGGCCGTCTTCACCGGTGCCGGCGTTGGCATTGCCGGTGTTGATGACCAGCGCGCGGATGCCGCGGCCGGCCGCCAGGTGCGCCTGGCCCACCTGCACCGGCGCGGCGCAAAAGCGGTTGCGGGTGAACACGCCCGCCACCTGCGAGCCTTCGTCCAGCGCCAGCACCACCAAGTCCTTGCGGTTGGCCTTGCGGATGCCGGCCATCGCGATGCCCAGGCGCACACCGGCGACAGGATGCAGGTCGGCAGGGTTGGGCGCTTGCAGGTTCACGGGCATCGGCGGCCTCCGGTCGGTGCGGTCAGTTCAACGGGGAGAAGAGAGGGCGGATCAGCTCAGGCGGCCGTGGCACTGCTTGTACTTCTTGCCGCTGCCGCAGGGGCAGGGGTCGTTGCGGCCCACGCGCGGCAGCTGGTCGGCCAGATTGCCGCCTTCGGTTTCCTGCGACACCGAGCCGTCTTCGTTCGGGTGGGTGTAGGTCACCTGGCCCAGCTCGCTGGCGCTCTGCTCGATGGCCTCGGCGGCCTGCGCCACTTGGTCCTGCGACTGGATGCGCACCGTCAGCAGCACGCGGGTGACTTCCAGCTTCACCTGGTCGAGCATCTGCGAGAACAGCTCGAAGGCTTCGCGCTTGTACTCCTGCTTGGGGTTCTTCTGCGCGTAGCCGCGCAGGTGGATGCCCTGACGCAGGTAGTCGAGCGAAGCCAGGTGCTCACGCCAGTGGCTGTCGATGGACTGCAGCAGCACCATGCGCATGAACGGGTTGAACTGGTCCTCACCGACGATGGCCACCTTGGCCTCGAACACCTCGTCGGCGGCCTTGACCACGCGCTCCTCGATGTCCTCGTCGGTCACGCTGTCGCTGCCCTCGACCATGGCCTTGAGCGGCACTTCCAGCTGCCATTCGTCGCGCAGCGACTTCTCCAGGCCGTCCAGCTCCCACTGCTCTTCCAGGCTGCCTTCGGGCACATGCGCGCGCACCACACCGGCGATGGCGCTGCGGCGCAGGTTGGTGATCTGCTCGGCCACCGAAGTGGATTCCAGGATCTCGTTGCGCTGCTGGTAGATGACCTTGCGCTGGTCGTTGGCGACGTCGTCGTACTCCAGCAGCTGCTTGCGCACGTCGAAGTTGCGGGCTTCCACCTTGCGCTGCGCGCCTTCGATGCTGCGCGAGACGATGCCGGCTTCGATGGCCTCGCCTTCCGGCATCTTCAGCCGGTCCATGATGGCGCGCACGCGGTCGCCCGCGAAGATGCGCATCAGCGGATCTTCCAGCGACAGGTAAAAGCGCGAGGAACCCGGGTCGCCCTGGCGGCCGGCGCGGCCACGCAGCTGGTTGTCGATGCGGCGCGACTCATGCCGCTCGGTCGCGATGATGCGCAGGCCGCCTTCGGCGCGCACCTTGTCGTGCAGGCTCTGCCACTCGGCCTTGAGTTGCTCGATGCGGCGGGCCTTCTCGTCGGCCGGCACGGTCTCGTCGGCCTCGAGGATCTGCACCTGCTTCTCGACGTTGCCGCCCAGCACGATGTCGGTGCCGCGGCCCGCCATGTTGGTGGCGATGGTGATCACGCCCGGCCGGCCGGCCTGGGCCACGATCTCGGCTTCTTTTGCGTGCTGCTTGGCGTTGAGCACCTGGTGCGGCAGCTTGGCGGCCGTCAGCAGGTTGGAGATGAGCTCGGAGTTCTCGATCGAGGTGGTGCCCACCAGCACCGGCTGGCCGCGGGTGTGCGCGTCGCGGATGTCCTCGATCACCGCGTTGAACTTCTCCTTGTTGGTCTTGTAGACCAGGTCGAGTTCGTCCTTGCGGATGGTGGGCCGGTTGGGCGGAATGACCACGGTTTCCAGGCCGTAGATCTCCTGGAACTCGTACGCTTCGGTGTCGGCCGTGCCGGTCATGCCCGACAGCTTGGCGTACATCCGGAAGTAGTTCTGGAAGGTGATCGAAGCGAGCGTCTGGTTCTCGCTCTGGATCTTCACGCCTTCCTTGGCTTCCACGGCCTGGTGCAGGCCGTCGCTCCAGCGGCGGCCCGTCATCAGGCGGCCGGTGAACTCGTCGACGATCACCACCTCACCGCCCTGCACCACGTAGTGCTGGTCGCGGTTGTACAGGTGGCGTGCACGCAGCGCGGCGTACACGTGGTGCATCAACGTGATGTTGGCCGGGTCGTACAGGCTGGCGCCTTCGGCCAGCAGGCCGGCCTCGGTCAGGATGCGCTCGGCGTTCTCGTGGCCGTCTTCCGTCAGGAACACCTGGTGGCTCTTTTCGTCCACCGTGAAGTCGCCGGGCTCGATCACGCCTTCGCCGGTGCGCGGGTCGGCTTCGCCGATCTGCTTCTTGAGCTTGGGCACGACGGCGTTGATGCGCACGTACAGCTCGGTGTGGTCTTCGGCCTGGCCGCTGATGATCAGCGGCGTGCGGGCCTCGTCGATCAGGATCGAGTCCACCTCGTCGACGATGGCGTAGTTCAGCTTGCGCTGCACGCGGTCGCCCACCTCGTAGACCATGTTGTCGCGCAGCACGTCGAAGCCGAACTCGTTGTTCGTGCCGTAGGTGACGTCGGCGTTGTAGGCGGCCTGCTTTTCCTCGCGGCTCATGCCGGGCACGTTCACGCCCACGGTCAGACCGAGGAAGTTGTACAGCCGGCCCATCCATTCGGCGTCGCGGCGGGCCAGGTAGTCGTTGACCGTGACCACGTGCACGCCCTTGCCGGACAGCGCGTTCAGGTACACCGGCAGCGTGGCCATCAGCGTCTTGCCTTCGCCGGTGCGCATCTCGGCGATCTTGCCCTGGTGCAGCGTCATGCCGCCGATCAGCTGCACGTCGAAGTGGCGCATCTTCAGGCAGCGCTTGCCACCTTCACGCACGGTGGCAAAGGCTTCGGGCAGCAGCGCGTCCAGCGTTTCGCCCTGGGCCAGGCGCTGGCGGAACTCGTCGGTCTTGCCACGCAGCGCGGCGTCGTCCAGCTTCTCGAACTGGGGCTCCAGCGCATTGATCTGCTGCACCACCGCCCGGAACTGCTTGATCAGCCGATCGTTGCGACTACCAAAAATCGAAGTGAGAAGCTTAGGCAACATGCGCTGAACGAAGCTGGAGAACAAGGAGCCGGCCGGCCCGCGAAGGGACCTGCTGACCGGAAGAGCCTGCGGGGCAGGAACGAAGCACCTGAGGGCGCAGGCCCGGTTTGCAACGCCCGGCACTCTGCAACGCCGGGCGACAACGCGTCTGCGGCCGTGACGGCCGGCCCGACGCTGAGCCGATCGAGTCTATCACCGGGGCTAGACTGCACCGATGGCACGCACCCCCCCCGGCGGCACCCCGCTCACCCGACCCATCCGAGAGGCGCTGGAAGGCAGCGCGCCGCTGGCGCGACTGGTCGAGCGGGTGCAGGCCTCCAACCAGCGCTACCGCGTGATCGAGCCCGCGCTGCCGCCGGCCCTGCGGCGGCACATCAAGCCGGGTCCGGTGGATGAAGAGGGTTGGGCGCTGCTGGTCAGCAACGCGGCGGTGAGCGCCAAGCTGCGCCAGATGCTGCCGCGGCTGGTGGAACTGCTGCAGGAGGCCAACCTGCCCACGCCGGCGATACGTATCCGGGTGATGAGCGGGCAGTGAGGTGCTCGCCAGCAAGCGCCGCGCAACGCCTACAAGTCAGTTTTCTGACGCGAGCTTCAACACGAGTTGCCGAATGCCTTCCGACGAAGGTTGCGCGCCACCAGGCAACCGGTCGAGAAACACACCCTTCTGAAGATCCAGGCGCGACTTGGCCAGCTCCTGACCGTGCTGGGCACCTACCAAGACGATGGGCCCCCCCAGCAACCAGGCTTCGTTCGCATAGGCACCTCCGCCAATCGCGAGGTGGTCCAACTTCACCGTTCGAACATCTTGCATGTGAGCCTCGTCCGGTCACGACACGTTGTGTCGCCTAAAAATCGCCGCTGCGGGAACGCTCCGGTCACTCAGAACTTCGGCATCGCGCACCGCGAATACCAGTGCCCGGAGTTCCGGCGTGACGGTCGGCGTGACGTACTGCATACCGCTTTGCATGGCAGCAGACCAACTCAACATCCCAGCCGCGATCTCAGCAAGTAGCGCGCCTGTGCCATTGTGCTCGTGGCAGTATCGCCCGTTCGACCCGGCAATGAGTCGCTCCAGGGGATTTACGAACGTGAACGGCACACCCATTTGTGATACGTCGACTTCGTAGACGTAGCCCGGGGAAGCACTGGACGCAACACCACCAACGCCGACCAACGCATACTGCCGGGCGACGGCAAACGACGTCGTGAACGAGATGTAAGGGGAGACAAGGGATCCCTGCGCAATGTGCCTGACGACGCCTGCAGGCGTCGGCGGCGCAGTCGCGGAGGGTGAAAAACCAGTCAGCCGGGCATCATGGACATGCCAATGTGATCCGGGACCAGCACCCTTGTACAGCACCGAAGATGTCACCATAGCCCCCTGCAGTCCAAACGCTTTGTACAGCATAGGCAACAGGCAACTCTGGACAACAGATCGAGGCGCAAATATGCACCATCGTCGGACCGCCGGCCAAGCGCCCCAAGGCCGGGTCTCTGGTGCCGGCTTTCGGAATCGAACCGAAGACCTTCCGCTTACAAGGCGGGTGCTCTACCAACTGAGCTAAGCCGGCACGGCTTGGAGCAAAGATTCTAGGGGCAGCCCGCGGGCCGCCCCCGCGCTACTTGATGCGCTTGAGCGAAGGGCGCGCGCCGCCGCCGCTGGGCGGCTCGGGCGGTTCTTCGCCGGGCGGATTGGCTTCGCCTTCCGATTCCGCCGCCAGCCGCAGGCCACGCGGGCCGCCCGCCGGGGTGGGCGCCGCGGTGGGCGAGGCCGGCGCAGCAGCGCCCTGCTCGACCGCCGGCGCGGCCGCCTCGTCGGCGCTGGGGCCGGCGGTGCTGTCGGTGGGCATCGGGAAGGCCATGCCCTGGCCGTTCTCGCGGGCGTAGATGGCCACAACGTGGTCGATCGGCACCACGATGTCGCGCGGCTGGCCGCCGAAACGGGCGCGGAACTCGATGAATTCGTTGCCCAGCTTCAGGCCGCTGGTGGCCTCGAAGCCGACGTTCAGAACGATCTCGTTGTTCTTCACGTACTCCATCGGCACCTGCACGCTGCGGTCGACGAAGACCGCGACGTAGGGCGTGAAGCCGTTGTCGGTGCACCAGTCGTGCAACGCACGAATCAGGTAGGGCCGGGTGGAGGTGCCCTGCCCTTCAGGAGCGATCGGCGACGTCATCCGCTTACTTGCGCATCACTTTTTCAGACGGCGTCAGCGCCTCGATGTAGGCCGGGCGCGAGAAGATGCGTTCGGCGTACTTCAGCAGCGGCAGCGCGTTCTTCGACAGCTCGATACCGTAGTAGTCCAGGCGCCACAGCAGCGGCGCGATGGCCACGTCCAGCATCGAGAAGTCGTCGCCCAGCATGTACTTGTTCTTCTGGAAGATGGGCGCCAGCTGCGTCAGGCGGTCGCGGATCTGGGCGCGGGCCTTTTCCAGCTGTTTCTCGGTGGCCTTGACCCCACGGCTTTCCAGCAGGTTCACGTTGGCGAACAGCTCCTTCTCGAAATTGAGCAGGAACAGGCGCACGCGCGCACGGGCCACCGGGTCGCCGGGCATCAGCTGCGGATGCGGGAAGCGCTCGTCGATGTACTCGTTGATGATGTGCGACTCATACAGGATGAGGTCGCGTTCCACCAGGATCGGCACCTCGTTGTACGGGTTCATCAACGCGATGTCTTCGGGCTTGGCGAACAGATCCACGTCGCGGATCTCGAAGTCCATGCCCTTTTCAAACAGCACGAAGCGGCAGCGGTGCGAGTAAGGATCGGTGGTTCCAGAGTAAAGCACCATCATGGCAGCGGGCCCCTTCTTCTAACAATTCGAACAGCGAGCATCTCAGCTCAGAAAACACGAAGCGCAGTGGGCCCGGAAGCACCACTGCGCTGACGACCCTGGCCTGCGGCGGCCCCGGGTCGCGCCGAATGACTACTTGATGTCTTTCCAGTAGGCAGCGTTCAGGCGCCAGGCGATGACGGTGAACAGGCCCAGGAAGATCAGCACCCACACACCCAGCCGCACACGGTAGTTCTGCTGCGGCTCACCCATCCATTGCAGGTAGGCCACCAGGTCGGCCACTGCGCCGTCGAACTCGGTGGGCGACATGGTGCCGGGCGTCAGCTGCTGGAAGCCGTTGAACACGTGCACGGTCTTGCCGTGTTCGTGCGGGTCGGGCTGCTCGGTGAACTGAGCCGCACGCTGGCCCTGCAGTTCCCACAGCGGGTTGGGCATGCCGACGTTCGGGAAGGCGATGTTGTTCCAGCCGGTGGCCTTGGTGTCGTCGCGGTAGTAGGTGCGCAGGTAGGTGTAGAGGTAATCGGCACCGGTGCCGGCGCCGCTGGCGCGCGAGCGGGCGATCACGGTCAGGTCGGGCGGCGTGGCGCCGAACCATTCCTTGGCCTGCTTGGGATCGATGGCGGCCTTCATCATGTCGCCCACGTTCTGGGTCGGGAAGGCCAGCTTGCTCTTGATCTGCTCGTCGGTCAGGCCGATGTCGCGCAGGCGGTTGTAGCGCATGAACGAAGCCGAGTGGCAGTTCAAGCAGTAATTGACGAACAGCTTGGCGCCGTTCTGCAGGGCCGCCACGTCGGTCATGCGCTCGACCGGGAAGCGGTCGAGCGGCGGGCCTTCACCCGAAGCCTGCGCACCACCGGACAACAGCGCCAGCGATGCCAGCAGGGAGAGAAGAATCTTTTTCATGATGTCTCGCAACTCCTGTGGCTTCAGTGGGGGGTGAAGACCACGCGGTCAGGCACCGGCTTGAACGTGCCGATCTGGCTCCACCAGGGCATCAGCAGGAAGAAGCCGAAATAGAACAGCGTGCCCACCTGCGACACGATGGTGCCGGCGGTGGACGGCGGCTGGATGCCCAGGTAGCCGAGCACGAAGAAGAACACCACGAACACGCCGTACAGGTACATGTGCCAGGTCGGGCGGTAGCGGATCGACTTGACCGGGCTGTGGTCCAGCCAGGGCAGGAAGAACAGGATGATGACGGCGCCGCCCATCACCACCACGCCCCAGAACTTGGCGTCGAAGGTCTTGAGCAGCACGATGGCCACGGCCGCCGCGACGACGACGCCCACCTTGACGAACATGCCGGCGCGCAGCTTGAAGAACGACAGCAGCGCGGCCAGGCCGATGATCACCGACAGCACGTTGACGAGGTCGTCGGTGGTGGCGCGCAGCATCGAGTAGAACGGCGTGAAGTACCAGACCGGCGCGATGTGCGGCGGCGTCTTGAGCGGGTCGGCCGGGATGAAGTTGTTGTACTCCAGGAAGTAGCCGCCCAGCTCCGGCGCGAAGAAGATGATCGCGCTGAACACCATCAGGAACACGCTCACGCCCAGGATGTCGTGCACCGTGTAGTACGGATGGAAGGGAATGCCGTCCAGCGGGCGGCCCAGTGCGTCCTTCTTGGCCTTGATCTCGACGCCGTCGGGGTTGTTGGAGCCCACTTCGTGCAGCGCGATGATGTGCGCCACCACCAGACCCAGCAGCACCAGCGGCACCGCGATGACGTGGAAGCTGAAGAAGCGGTTCAGGGTGGCGTCGCTCACCACGTAGTCGCCGCGGATCAGCAGCGCCAGGTCGGGGCCGACGAAGGGCACGGCGGCGAACAGGTTCACGATCACCTGCGCGCCCCAGTAGCTCATCTGGCCCCAGGGCAGCAGGTAGCCCATGAAGGCTTCGGCCATCAGGCACAGGAAGATCGCGCAGCCGAAGATCCAGACCAGCTCACGCGGCTTGCGGTAGCTGCCGTACAGCAGGCCGCGGAACATGTGCAGGTACACCACCACGAAGAACGCCGAGGCGCCGGTGGAGTGCATGTAGCGCACCAGCCAGCCCCAGGGCACATCACGCATGATGTACTCGACCGAAGCGAACGCCAGGTTGGCGTCGGGCTTGTAGTGCATCACCAGGAAGATGCCGGTGACGATCTGGATCACCAGCACCAGCAGCGCCAGCGAACCGAAGAAGTACCAGAAGTTGAAGTTCTTGGGCGCGTAGTACTCGGAGAGGTGCTCCTTGTACAGCTTGCTGGCTGGGAACCGGTTGTCCACCCAGGTCAGCATCTGCTGCGGGAGGGACGCGCCGGCCGGGGCTTGCTTGAATTCCGCCATGTTGTGTGCCTCGCGAGGTTCTGGGGTGTCAGGCCTTCTGGGCCTCGCCGATCAGCAGGCGCGTATCGGACAGGTACGTGTGCGGCGGCACCTCGAGGTTGTCCGGCGCGGGCTTGTTCTTGAACACCCGGCCCGCCATGTCGAAGGTGGAGCCGTGGCAGGGGCACAGGAAGCCGCCTTGCCAGTCTTCGGGCAGCGAGGGCTGCGGGCCGGCCACGAACTTGTCGGTGGGCGAGCAACCCAGGTGGGTGCAGATGCCGACGACGACCAGGTACTCGGGCTTGATCGAGCGCCACTCGTTGCGGCAGCTGGCCATCGGGGTGATCTCGTCGGGCTTGCGCTCGGACTTGGGATCGGCGAGCTGGCCGTCGAGCTTCTTCAGCGCCTCGACCTGCTCAGGGGTGCGGCGCACCACCCACACCGGCTTGCCGCGCCATTCGACGGTGACTTTCTGGCCCGGCTGCAGGCTGCCAATGTCGACCTCTACAGGGGCGCCAGCGGCTTTCGCACGTTCGGACGGGGTGAACGTCGAAACAAACGGCACAGCCACGGCAATGCCGCCCACCGCACCCGCACATCCGGATGCGACGAGCCACGTGCGTTTGGCTTTGTCGACTTGGTGGTCACTCATGAGGTCCTCTGGTGGCATTCGCTGGAAGACGCGACAAGAAACACACGCGGGGTTTCCGTCAGGGGCAACCGCGGATTCTAACGGACCCTTTACAGGTTCACGTCCTTCGTGAAGCGCTACTGACCCAAGTCATACTCGCGGCGCACCGGGAAGAGGCCCGGTGACCGACAGGTACAACAAGCACAGGAGCGTGCAGGATGAGTTTCATCAGCGAGTTCAAGTCGTTTGCAGTCAAGGGCAACGTGGTCGATCTGGCCGTGGGCGTCATCATCGGGGCAGCGTTCGGCAAGATCGTCGACTCGCTGGTCAAGGACATCATCATGCCGGTGGTGGGCCGGGTGGTCGGCGGCCTGGACTTCTCCAACTACTTCCTGCTGCTGGCCAGCCCGCCGGCGGGCTACAACGGGCCGATGACCTACGAGGCGCTGACCAAGGCCGGCGTGCCGCTGCTGGCCTACGGCAACTTCCTGACCGTGGCGCTCAACTTCCTGATCCTGGCCTTCGTCATCTTCGTGATGGTCAAGCAGATCAACCGCCTGCGCCTATCCGAGCCGGAACCCGCGCCCGCCGCCCCGGCGCCCGAGCCCGAGGACGTGAAGCTGCTGCGCGAGATCCGCGACGCGCTCAAGCGTTGACCGCCCCGGCAGGGTGTTGAAGTTGCACCCATACTTGCCGATATCCGGGGCATGAGGCAGCCAGCGCGCCAAGCTGTCGCCTGCCTCGTTCCACCTCGGTCGCCGTGCGCATCATGAATTCGCCGTTTCCGCGTCCCGACGCCGCGCTGCAGGCTGCGGCCTTGCGCATCAAGCATGCCGCCCGTGAGGCGGCGCAGCGCTGCGTGGACAGCCTGGGCCTGGCCGCACTCTCCAGCCTGCGCATCCATGAGCGCGACGACTTCCTGGCGGCCCAGTTCGAGCTGAACCGCCAGCAGGCCGCCTTCGGCCATGCCTTCAACGACACGCTGGACCATCAGGTGGCGCGCGAAACCGCGCCCCGCCGCGAGGCCCCGCGCACTTCGGCCTCCACCCCCTGGGAGGCCTTGAGCCTGGTGGACGACCACGAGGTGGAAGCCGGCATCGAAGCCGACCGCTTCGGCCTGACGATCCAGCATGCCTGCGAGTGGGAGCTGCGTGAGCTGGATGCCTACGTGGGCTCGCTGCTGCGCCTGGGCCGGCCCGACCACGACCGCAATCCGCTGCGGCCGGAGATCATCGGCAAGGCCTTGCTGGCCGGTGTGGAAGCGGTGTCGACGCGGCCCGAGGTGCGCAAGCTGCTCGGCATCGAACTGGGCCGGGGCCTGGCCGAGCGCATGCCCAAGGTGTATGCCGACATCGTGCAGTCCTGGCGCGACAGCGGCGTGCAGCCGGTGAGCCTGGCCGTGCGCGGCACCCAGGGCCCCGGGCATGACCTGGGCTTCAACACCTCGGGCTACGACGGCCTGTCCAGCCGCGGCGCTGCGTTGAGCGAAGAACCCGGCGCACCGCAGCGCCAAGGCGCCGTCGGCGGCGGCACGCCGTTCGGCCGGGTGGACGGGCGGGTGATGTCGCTGATCCGCCAGCTGACCA
>CAKZXL010000124.1 GCA_937883885.1 uncultured Aquincola sp.
GCAGGCGCAAGATCGGCCACCTTGAGGCAACCTGGAACGCGCCCGTGGATTGGGTTCTTGTCTTCTTCGTCCTGTTCAAGGGCCTGGTGTTCGTGGCGGGCATGTACTTCGCGGTCAAGTGGCACTACGACCAGGAGAAAAAGCCCGCCAGCGTGCAAAGGCTGGTGCTGGCAGGCGCCAGGTACACCGCCCTCTTCCTGCTGGCGCTGTTGCTGGTGCTGGCTTTCACCCTCGGGCTGGCCAGGATGCTGGGCATGGACGTGAGCCTGCCCTGAAGCGCCGGTTCAGGCTGGTGCGCCCGCCAGCCGCAGCTGCTGACGGCCCACCGCGGCGGCCAGGTCATCGTCGTGGGTGACCAGCACCAGGGCAGCGTCCGACTCGGCCACCGCCTGCAGCAGCACCTGCATGGCCTGCTGCTGCGACACCGGGTCCAGCCGTGAGGTGGGCTCGTCGGCAAACAGCAGCGCAGGCCGCACCAGCAGCACCCGCGCCAACGCGATGCGCTGCAGCTCGCCGCCCGACACCTCGTGCGGCCGGCGGTCGAGCAGCGCCATCGGCACCGCCAGTGCCTGCAGCAAGGCCTGCAGATCGGCCGGGCTGCGCCGGTGCAAGCGCAGCACGTCGCGCAGCGACTGCGCCAGCGACACCTGCGGCGCGAATGAAGCCGTGGGGTCCTGGTAGAGCTTCTGGAACGCCTGGGCCGACAGGCCCGGGCCCCGCTGCAGGCGGCCGCGGTCCGCGGGCAGCAGGCCGATGAGCACCTGGCCCAGCGTGCTCTTGCCGCTGCCGCTGGGGCCCTGCACCGCCAGCCGGTCGCCGCGCCGCAGGCCGAGGTCGATGCCTTCGAACAGCAACCGGGCCCCAAAGCGCTTGGCCAGGCCGCTGGCCTGCAGCACCGGCTCGCCATGCGGGGTCGGCCCGGGGGCCGGCGCCCAGCCGGCCGGGTCGGCGGCCAGCAGCGCGCGGGTGAAGGCATGCGCAGGCGCGGCCAGCACGCCGGCCGTATCGCCCTGCTCCACCACTTCGCCCTCACGCAGCACCATCAGCCGGCCGCCCAGCGCCCGTGCCACCCGCAGGTCGTGGGTGATGACGACCACGCAGCCGCCGGCCCGCTGCACCGCCTGCAGCTGCTCGATGGTGCGGTCGCGCCAGAGCCGGTCCAGGCCTTTGGTCGGCTCATCGGCCAGCAGCACCTGCGCACCACCGGCCAGCGCCATCACGGCGGCGGCGCGCTGGGCCATGCCGCCCGAGATCTGCCAGGGGTACTGGTCGGCCGCCGCGGCCAGGCCCACCTGGCCCAGTTCGGCGCGGGCGGTGGCGCCGGCGGCCGGGCCGGCGCCGCGCAGCAGCGCATGCACCTCGGCCAGCTGGGGCGCGATGCGGCGCAGCGGGTCCAGCGCCAGCGAGGGCTCCTGCGGCACCAGGGCCAGCGCACGACCCCACAGCGGCCTGCGGGCGGCCCCATCAGCCGCGCGGCTGTGGCGCCCGGCCAGGCTCACCTGCCCTCGCGCCTGCAGCGCCGGTGGCAGGTTGCCCATCACCGCCTGGGCCAGCAGCGACTTGCCGGCGCCGCTTTCGCCCAGCAGGGTCAGCACCTGGCCGGGGTACAGCTCGAAGGACAGCGGCCGCAACAGCCGCGTGGTGCCCACTTGTACAGACAAGTCGTCCACCGCCAGCAGGGGGCCGGCCGCGGGCTGGCGAGCCAGGTCGGTCATGGCTGCACCTCGCGCTCGCCGGCCAGCAGCATCATGCCCAGCACCAGTCCCATCAACAGCAGCACGGGCGCGGCGATCAGCCAGGGCGCCTCTTCGTAATGCGGCAGGAATTCGATCATCATCAGCCCGAGTTCGGGCGTGGGCGGCTGCAGGCCCACGCCCACCACCCCCAACGCCGCCAGCGACAGCACCGACTGCGCGGTGCTGAAGGCCAGCAAGGTGGCCAGCACCGGCGCCAGCGCCGGCAGCAGGTGGCGGCGAAGCAGGTACGCGCCGCCAAAGCCCAGCAGGCGCGAAGCCTGCACCGCATCACCGGCCAGCACCGGCCGCGCGACGGCGCGGCTGACGCGGAAGTACTCCACCCACAGCGACAGGCTCAGGCCCAGGTACAGCGCCCAGTGCTGGCCCGGCGCCAGCGCCGCGAACAGCACCACCAGCAGCAGCCCGGGCACCGACATCACCGCATCGGCCAGCATCACCAGCGCCCGCTCCACGGCACCGCCGTGCCAGCTGGCGGCCACGCCCAGCAGCACGCCGGGCACCGCTGCCGTGATGGCGGCCAGCAGCGCCAGGCCCAGCGAGAGCTGCGCCGCATGCGCCAGCCGCGCCAGCACCGAGCGGCCCAGCACGTCGGTGCCCAGCAGGTGCTGCAGGCCGGGCGGCTGCAGGCTGTCGGCCAGCACCTGCCGGGCGGGGTCGATGCCGATGAGCCACGGCCCCAACAGCGCAAACAGCAGCACCGCGCCGATGAGCAGCAGACCGAGGCGCCGGCGCCGCCCTGCCCTGCGTGGCGCCGCCACAGGCATGACGCCTGGCACGCCCAGCGGTTGCGTTGGCGCCGTCATGCCGCACCTGCCCGGCGCTGGCGCGGATCGATGGCCAGGGTGGCGGCATCGACCAGGAGGTTGAACAGCACGAACAGCAGGCCCATGCACAAGGCCGTGCCCTGGATCATGGGCACGTCGCGGCCGAAGATGGCATGCACCATGGCATGCCCGATGCCGGGCCAGGCGAACAGGGTTTCGACCACCAGCGCCCCTTCCAGCAGGAACACCGTCTGCACGCCCAGGTAGGCCACCACCGGCACACCGGCATGGCGCAAGCCCAGGCGCAGCAGCACCTGCCCATCGCCCAGGCCCTTGAGGCGCGCGAACTCCCAGGAGGGCGAGCGTGTGGCCTGCAGCATCGCGCTGCGGGCCACACGCGCCAGGCCGGCGGCCATGCCCAGCGCCAGCGTCAGCGCCGGCAGCATCACGCCGCCATGCTCATGCTCGCCGGCCACCGGCAGCATGCCCAGCTGCACCGCGACGACCAGCATCAGCAGCACCGACAGCAGGAAAGGCGGCGTGGCCCGGAAGGCCACCGCCATCAGCAGCGTCAGGCGGTCCATGGCGCCACCGGGCCGCAGGCCGGCCCACACGCCCAGCGGCAGGCCGATCAGGCAGCTCAGGAACACGGCTGCCACCGCCAGGTCGACGGTGGCGCCCAGCTGGTGCGCGACCTCGGCCCACACGGTGTTGCCGGTGACCAGGGAGCGGCCCAGGTCCAGCCGCGCGATGTCGGCCCACCACTGCAGCAGCGCCTGCCACAAGGGCCTGTCCAGGCCCAGTTCGGCGGTCACGGCGGCGGCGGCGGCATTGCCCACCATGTCGTAGCCGTAGCGGCCGGCGGCCACGCGCATGGCCATGTCGCCCGGCAGCGAGCGCACCATGAAAAAGCACAAGGTGCCGATCAGCAGCGCCAGCGCCACCACCTGAAAGAGGCGCCGGGCCAGCAAGGCGGCCCAGCGGGAAGTGATGAAGCTCATGCGGTCCATGTCATGTCGGTGAGTCGGTAGGAGCGTTCCAGTGGATCGACGCTGACGCCGGCCACGCGGGCGCTGGTGGCCACGTGCTGCCGGTACCAGGTGACCGGAATGACCGGCAAGGCCTGGTGCAGCGCCTGCGCCACCTGGGCGCGCAGGTCGGCAGCCCGCTCGGGCGTCAGCCCGCCACGGGCCAGTGCCTGCAGGGCCGCCACCACGCGCTCGTCGCTCCAGCCCATCGCGCCCCAGTCGCCGCCCTGCGGGCCGTAGTCCTGCAGCAAGGTGCCCACCGGGTCGGGCACGGTGCCGAAGTTGCGGGCGCCCAGGCCCATGTGCAGCGTGCCGTCGCGGTGGCCCAGCGGAATGTCGCCCGAGTTGCCGATGCTCACCTTGACCGTGATGCCGGCCTGGCGCCACTGCTCCTGCAGCGCGGCGGCAAACAGCGGCAGCTCGGGCCGGTCCGGAAAACCACGCAGCACCAGCTGCAGCGGCTGTCCGGCCGCATTCACCAGGCCCTCAGGCCCGCGCTGCCAGCCGGCTTCGGCCAACAGGCGGGCGGCTTCGGCGGGGTCGTGCCGCAGCGGCGGCAGCCCGGGGTCGTGCCAGCCCTTCATCAGCGGCGGGAACATCTGCGTGGCGGCCAGCGTGGGGTCGCGCAGCAGCGCCTTGGCGATGCCGTCGCGGTCGATGCACAGGCTCAGCGCGCGGCGCACGCGCACGTCCTGCAGCGCCGGCAAGCCGGCGTTGAGCTTGACGATCACGGTGCGCGGCAGCATGGCCGTCTCGATGCGCACCTGGCCGCGCCGGCGCAGGCGCTGCAGGCTGGCCGGGTCCAGGCTGTAGGCCAGGTCGGCCTGGCCGGCTTCGACCATCAGCGTGCGGGTCTCCGAACGGCTGACCGTCAGGTAGCGGGTGTGGCGCACCACGGGCTGCGGCCCGTCATAACCCTCGAACGCCACCGCCTCCACCAGCTGCGGCGCCGACAGCACGTGGATGCGGTACGGCCCGCTGCCGACGATCTGCCGCACGCTGCCATCGGCGCCATAACTGGCAGGCGCCAGCACGATGGTGCTGCTGTGCGCCAGCAGGGCCGGCAGGCCGCCGAAGGGCGTGGTCAACCGGATGACCACCGTGTGCGCACCGTCGGTCTCGATGGCCCGCACCGGCGCCACGCTGAGCAGCGAAGGCGGCGTGCGCGCCGTCTCCAGGCAGCGCACCACGGCGGCTGCCGTGACGGCGCTGCCATCGTGAAAGCGCGCCTGCGGCCGCAGTTCAAAACGCCACACCAGGCCGTCGGCACTGCTGTGCCAGCGCTGGGCCAGCCCGGGCAGCGGCGTGCCGTCGTCGCGGGCGTTCATCAGGGTCTCGGCGATCTGCAGGCGGGCGAACATGAAGCCGCTGTTGGCGGGCGCCAGCCCGGTCAGCTCCCAGGGGCCGACCAGCTGCAGGGGCCGGCCGGCCTCGGGCACGCGTTGGGCCTGCACCGCGGGCACGGTCAAGGCCAGGCCGGCGGCAGCCCCCTGCAGCAGGCGGCGCCTGCGCAGGTGCGGTGAGCAAGAAGGTGGAGAAGTCGTCATCAGAACCGGGCCTGCAGCCCCAGTGTGAAGTTGCGCGGCGTGCCCGGCGTCACCCACACGCGGCTGTAGGAGCTGGTGTAGATGTCGCGGTCGAACACGTTGTCGATGTCCAGCGTCAGCCGCAGCGTGGGCGTGATGCGCCAGTAGCCGGTGAGCTTGGCGGTGGTGTAGGCCGGCAGCTCGAAGGCGGGCGTGCCGGCATTGGCCTCGGCCTGGGTGCGGGCCTGGCCCAGGCGCTGGCCCATGTGGGTGACGCCGCCGCCGATGCCGTAGCGCTGGCCGCTGGCCAGCGTGTCTTCCCACACCGCCAGCAGGCTGCCGTTGACCTTGGGCACGTTGAGCAGCCGCCCGCCCACTTCCAGCGTGTTGTCGCGGGTGATGTCCACGTCGTTGAGCACCAGGCTGGCATTGACGCGCCAGTGGCTGCTGACCTGGCCGGCCAGGTCGAACTCGGCGCCGCGGCTGCGGATCTGGCCCGCGGCCACCGAGAAGCCGGCATGGGCCGGGTCGGCGGTGAGCACGTTGTTCTTCTCGATGTGGAACAGCGCCGCGGTGGCGCCCAGCCGGCGGTCGGCGCTTTCCCACTTGGCGCCCAGCTCCAGCGCCTTGCCGCGCTCGGGGCTGAAGCTGCCGGCATTGACGTCGCTGCCGGTGTTGGGCCGGAAGGAGCGGCCGGCATTGGCATACACCGTCCATTGCGGCGTGGCCAGCCAGCTCAGGCCGATGCGCGGCGAGGTGGCGTGGGGCTGCTGGTCGGTGGTGACGTTGGTGCGGCGGTTCTCCAGCGACTGGTCGTAGCGGTCCATGCGCAGGCCGGCCACCAGGCGCCAGGCCGGGGCCAGCGCGATCGCGTCCTGCACATACAGCGCGGTGTTGCGCTGGCGCTCCAGCGTGCTGGTGTTGGCCACCGGCGTGGGCTGCGGCTGGCCGTACACCGGGTCGTAGATGTTGATGGCGTAGGGCGCGGTGCTGCTGGGGTTGATGCGCAGCATCACGCTGTCCATGCGGAAGCGGAAGGTTTCCAGGCCCACCAGCAGCTCATGCGCCACCGTGCCGGTGCGCAGCTTGCCCTGCAGCTCGGCCTGCAGCGCCACGTCTTCGGAGGTGTAGTCGCGGTAGCGGCGCTGGCGGGTCAGCGTGCCGTCGGCGCGCAGCGCGGTGGCTTCGGTGGAGTAGCCGTCCAGCGTGGTGCGGCGGGCCGACAGGCCCACGCGGCTGCGCCAGTCGTCGTTCCAGTGGTGGGTGAGGATGAGCTGGTGGGTCTGGTTGGCCACGGTCGCATCACCATCGGCCGGCTCGCCCAGGAAGCGGCTGACCGGAATGGCGCCCAGCCGGTTGTTCACCGCCACCACGCCGCGGTCCAGCGGCGTCTGGTGGCGCAGCAGCTCGCCCACGTAGTCCAGCGTGGTGTCGGCCGACAGGCGCCAGGTGAAGGCCGGTGCCAGCACCTGCCGCTGGGCGCTGATGTGGTCGCGGAAGCTGTCGCGGTCTTCCAGCGCGATGTTCAGCCGGTAGGCGAAGTGCTCGCCCAGCGGTCCGGTGCTGTCGAGCGCGGTGCGCTTGAGGCCGTAACTGCCGACGTAGCCTTCGAGCGAATGGCCGCTGCGCCACAGCGGCTGCTTGGACACGATGTTGAGCGTGCCGCCGGGCTCGCTGCTGCCGTAGAGGGCGGCGGCCGTGCCCTTGAGGAACTCGATGCGTTCCACCCCGGCCAGGTCGCGCGGGGCGTTGAAGCCGCGGTTGGACGAGAACCCGTTGAGCAGCGTGGCCATGCCGGTGTTCTCGTTGCCGGGCAGGCCGCGGATGGCGATGTTGTCCCACAGGCC
>CAKZXL010000125.1 GCA_937883885.1 uncultured Aquincola sp.
CGGGTAATCCCCGCTGTTCCAAAACTAACCAGTTCGTACATTGTCGGCAGGCGTCGGCACTGCATCGGCGCAAGCGGATGGAGACCTGCCGACATGGACGACTGGATCAACCGGTTCTGCAAGCTGCTGGACGCCCTCATCGCCATCGCCCTGGCGGTGATGGTGGTGCTCGTGTTCGGCAACGTGGTGCTGCGCTACGCCTTCAACACCGGCATCACGGTGTCGGAGGAACTGTCGCGCTGGCTGTTCGTGTGGCTCACCTTCATGGGCGCGGTGGTGGCGCTGAAGGACCGCGGCCACCTGGGCACCGACATGCTGGTCTCGCGGCTGCCGCGCGCCGGCAAGCGGGCCTGCGCGGTGCTGGGGCAGGGGCTGATGCTGTGGGTCACCTGGCTGCTCTTCTCGGGCAGCCTGCAGCAGGCCCGCATCAATGCCGACGTGACCGCGCCCACCAGCGGCCTGTCCATGGGCATCTTCTACAGCGTGGGCGTGGTGTTCGCGGTGCTCAGCGCGGCACTGCTGCTGCGTGAGCTGGGGCGGGCGCTCAGCGGTCGCATCACCGACGACGAGCTGGTGATGGTGCAGGAGTCCGAAGACCTGAACCGGAGCGCGCCATGACCGTGTTCATCTTCCTGGGCTCGCTGCTGGCCGCCATGGGGGTGGGCATTCCCATCGCCTACTCGCTGCTGCTGTCTGGCGTGGCGCTGATGTGGCACCTCGACCTGTTCGACGCGCAGATCCTGGCGCAGAACGTGATCAACGGCGCCGACAGCTTTCCGCTGCTGGCGGTGCCCTTCTTCATGCTGGCCGGCGAGATCATGAACGTCGGCGGCCTGTCGCGCCGCATCGTGGCGCTGGCGCTCACGCTGGTGGGCCACCGCCGCGGCGGCCTGGGCTTCGTGGCCATCGTGGCCGCCTGCCTGATGGCGGCGCTGTCGGGCTCGGCGGTGGCCGACACGGCCGCGCTGGCCGCGCTGCTGCTGCCGATGATGGTGCGCGCCGGCCATGACAAGGCGCGTGCCGGCGGCCTCATCGCCTCGGCCGGCATCATCGCGCCCATCATTCCGCCGTCGATCGGGTTCGTGATCTTCGGCGTGGCGGCCAACGTGTCCATCAGCAAGCTGTTCCTGGCCGGCATCGTGCCCGGGCTGCTGATGGGCCTGGCCATCGCCGGCACCTGGTGGTGGGTGGCCAAGCGCGAGGCCGTGGTGCCGCCGCCCAAGGCCACCAGCGCCGAGCGCTTGCAGGCGCTGAAGGAATCGGGCTGGGCGCTGTTCCTGCCGGTCATCGTGCTGGTGGGCCTGAAGATGGGCGTGTTCACGCCCACCGAGGCGGCGGTGGTGGCCGCTGTGTATGCGCTGCTGGTGGCCACGCTGGTGTACCGCGAGATGAGCTGGCGCCAGACCTGCGAGGTGTTTGTCACCGCGGCGCGCACCACGGCGGTCATCATGTTCCTGGTGGCGGCGGCCATGGTCAGCGCCTGGCTGATGACCGTGGCCGACATCCCCAGCAAGATGGTCGGCCTGCTGGAACCCTTCATGGGCAACCAGACGCTGCTGCTGATCGCCATCATGCTGCTGGTGATGGCCGTGGGCACCGCGATGGACATGACGCCCACCATCCTGATCATGACGCCGGTGCTGATGCCGGTGATCAAGGCCGCCGGCATCGACCCCGTGTACTTCGGCGTGCTGTTCATCATGAACAACGCGATCGGCCTGATCACCCCGCCGGTGGGCACCGTGCTCAACGTGGTGGCGGGGGTGGGCCGCATGAAGATGGACGACGTCACCCGCGGGGTGCTGCCCTTCATGGCGGCGCAGTTCGCGGTGATGTTCCTGCTGGTGTTCATCCCCGGCCTGGTGACGGTGCCGGCCCGCTGGTTTGCCGGCTGATTCGACTGAGGAAACGACGACATGAACAAGCTGACCCGTACGCTGTGCATCGGCCTGGCCACGCTGCTGCCGCTGGGCGCCGCATTGGCGCAGGACATCAAGGAACGCACCATCAAGTTCGCGTTCCAGAACCAGACCGGCCATCCGCAGGCCCAGGGCGCGGCCAAGTTCGCCGAGCTGGTGGCGGCCAGGTCGGGCAAGAAGATCAGCGTCAAGCTGTTCCCGGGCGGCACGCTGGGCGGCGACCTGCAGACGGTGTCGGCGCTGCAGGGCGGCACGGTGGAGATGACGGTGCTCAACGCCGGCATCCTCACCGCGCAGGTCAAGGAGTTCGCGGTCTTCGACTTCCCCTTCCTGTTCAACAACGCACAGGAGGCCGATGCCGTGACCGACGGCGAGTTCGGCAAGGGCCTGCTGGGCAAGCTGGCCGAGAAGAACCTGGTGGGCCTGGGCTACTGGGACCTGGGCTTTCGCAACGTCACCAACAGCAAGCGGCCGATCGCCAAGCTCGAAGACTTCTCGGGCCTGAAGCTGCGTGTGATCCAGAGCCCGATCTACATCGACCTGTTCAACACCCTGGGCGCCAATGCCACGCCCATGCCCTTTCCCGAGCTGTACCCGGCGCTGGAGCAGAAGGCGGTGGACGGCCAGGAGAACCCCAACACGGTGATCCTGTCGAGCAAGTTCAACGAGGTGCAGAAGTACCTCAGCCTGACCCACCACATCTACAACCCGCAGGCGCTGATCGTCAGCAGGAAGCTGTGGGACAGCCTGTCGGCCGACGAGAAGAAGCTGTTCACCGAAGCCGCGGCCGAGGCCACCGCCTACCAGCGCCAGGTCTCGCGCGCCGCCGCCGACACCGCGCTGGCCGATCTGAAGAAGGCTGGCATGCAGGTCAACGACCTCGCCCCGGCCGAGCTGCAACGCATCCGCGACAAGATCAAGCCGGTGATCGACAAGCAGACCGCCAACGTGGGCGAAGCCACCGTCAAGGCGCTGTACGCCGAGATTGCCAAGGTGCGCAAGTGACGCCTGCCGCGCCCCGCAAGGCCCTGGTCGGGCTGATCGGCGCCGGCATCCAGCGCTCGCTGACGCCGGCCATGCATGAGCAGGAAGCGGCCCAGCACGGCCTGCGGCTGCACTACCAGCTGATCGACCTGGACCGCAGCGGCGTGGGCGCGGAAGTGCTGCCCACGCTGATGCAGGCGGTGCGTGTGATGGGCTTCGACGGCCTGAACATCACCTACCCGTGCAAGCAGGCGGTGATTCCGCTGCTGGACGAACTGTCGGACGAAGCCCGCACCATGGGCGCGGTGAACACCGTGGTGTGCCGCGACGGCCGGCTGATCGGCCACAACACCGACGGCGCCGGCTGGGTGGAAGCCTTCCAGCGCCGGCTGCCCGGCGCCGACCTGTCGCGCGTGGCCCTGCTGGGCGCGGGTGGGGCCGGCGCTGCCATCGCCCATGCCGCGCTGCGCATGGGCGTGCGGCACCTGGTGGTGAACGACCGTGACGCGGCCAAGGCCGAGGAGCTGGCCGCCGCGCTGCAGGCCGCCCACGGCACCGACCGCGCCAGCGCCCAGGCCGACGTGGCGCTGGCGCTGCAGGGCGCGACCGGCCTGATCCACGCCACGCCCACCGGCATGGACAAGCTGCCCGGCCTGCCGCTGCCCGAAGACCTGCTGCACCCGGGCCTGTGGGTGGCCGACGTGGTGTACTTTCCGCTGGACACCGCGCTGCTGAAGGCCGCCCGCGCCCGCGGCTGCGCCACCGTGGACGGCGGCGGCATGGCCGTGGGCCAGGCACTGGGGGCGTTTCGCCTGTTCACCGGTCTGCAGCCCGATGCGCAGCGGGTGGAAGCGCACTTCCGCCAGATGCTGGCGCAGCGGGCCGACGCCTGAAGCCAACACGCCGCGCCGCCATACTGCAGCGCCCATTCTTGCCAAGCACCATGAAAATCCTGCTCATCAACGGCCCCAACCTCAACCTGCTCGGCACCCGTGAGCCGCAGATCTACGGCGCCACCACGCTGGCCGACGTGGAAGCGGCGGCCCGTGCCCAGGCGCAGGCCGCAGGCGCCGAGCTGGCCGCCTTCCAGAGCAACCACGAAGGCGCCATCGTCGACGCCATCCATGCCGCCCGTACCGACGGCACGGGTTACATCGTCATCAACCCCGGCGCCTTCACCCACACCAGCGTGGCCATCCGCGATGCTCTGGCCGGCGTGGCGATTCCGTTCATCGAGGTGCACATCAGCAACGTGCACAAGCGCGAGGCTTTTCGCCACCACAGCTACCTGTCGGACGTGGCGGTGGGCACCATCGTCGGCCTGGGCACGATGGGCTACACGCTGGCGCTGCAGTACGCGCTGGCGGCCATGGTTGCAACACCGTCGAAATAGTTCCCCGCCGCCGGCCGAAACCCCTGGCAAGGGGGTCGGGCTGCATCCGGGACAGGGGGTTGCTGCGTAGGTGCTCGCGCGCCAGCCGCATTCCGCGGCAGGACGCGTACAACACACTTGCCAGGAGCTTGTCCATGTTCCCGACGTTCCAGAAGTTCTCGGTCCGCGGCGTCGCCGCGGCCGCCTGCATGGTTGCCGGCGCCTTCGCCGCCCCGGCGATGGCGCTGCCCGTGGTGGGCCTGACGACCACCAATGCGCTGGTCACCTTCGACAGCGCCACGCCCACCGCCGGCTCGGCCTTGATGAACATCACCGGCCTGCAGATGGCCAACGAGCGCATCCTGTCGATCGACATCCGGCCGACCACCGGCCTGCTGTACGGCGTCAGCAGCTCGTCCAACGTGTACAGCCTGTCGATGAGCGGCGCTGCCAGCTACGTGGGCACGCTGTCGGCCCCGCTGATGGGCTCGGCCGTGGGCCTGGACTTCAACCCGGCAGCCGACCTGTCGGGCGCGGCCTCGCTGCGCGTGATCAGCAGCAGCGGCCAGAACTACGCCTTCAACGTGAACACCGGCGCCACCACCGTGGCCACGCCGATCGCGGCCGGCCTGTCGTCGGTGGCGTACAGCAACAACGACACCAATCCGGGCACCGCCACCTCGCTGTACTACATCGACACCGCCAGCGATACGCTGAAGGTGGCCACCACCGGCTTCAACAACCCCACCATCACCACCGTGGGTTCGCTGGGCATGGATGTCAACGGCGTTTCGGGCTTCGACATCACGGTGGGCAACATGGCCTACGCCGCCTTCACCGATGCCGACACCGGCAAGAGCGGCCTGTACACGGTGGACCTGAGCACCGGCGCCACGATGATGGTGGGCGCCTTCGGCATCGGCGGCAACACCGCCATCGCGCCGCCGCTGGCCGGTCTGGCCGTCTCGCCGGTGCCCGAGCCCGGCACCTACGCGCTGATGGCCGGCGGTCTGCTGGCGGTTGGCTTCTTCGCGCGTCGTCGCCAAGGCAGCAAGTAAGGCCCGGGCGGCGCGCCTGGCTTCACCAGCGCGCCGCCTCGATCGCCTCTCGCACGGCAGCCAGCTGCCGGCGCGAGACGGCCAGCCATTCGCCGGTGGGCGCCACCTGGGCGGCCCAGCCTTCGGCACCGTCCTCCGGTTCGGTGCCGGCAGCCGGCGGCGCCGCGCCGCGCCGCTCCAGCGCGCGGATGGCATCGCGCGCCACCAGCGCATTGCGGTGGATGCGCAAGAAGCGCTCGCCCAGCCGCGGCGCCAGCTCGGTCAGTGATTCATCCAGCACATAGCTGCGCTCGGCGGTGCGCAGCGTCACGTACTTCAGCTCGGCCTTGAGGTACAGGACCTCGGCCAAGGGCACCCGCCACACCTTGCCGCGCTCGGTGACCACCAGCGCCGGCACCTCGGCCGGCACCGCCTGGTATCGGCCCAGCCGCTGCGCCACGCGTTGCAGCGCCGCCTGCAGTCGCTCGCGCCGCACCGGCTTGGTCAGGTAGTCCACCGCGTCCAGCTCGAAGGCCTGCAGCGCATGGTCGGCATGGGCGGTGACAAACACCACCGCCGGCAGCTTGGGCAGGCGCCTGAG
>CAKZXL010000126.1 GCA_937883885.1 uncultured Aquincola sp.
CGCGCGGCCTGCAGCGCGGCGGGCAGGCTGCCGGGCAAATGGTCAATGGCCTCCACCACCGCGCGGCGCGGCAGTGGCCAGTGGCTCAAGGGCAGTTGCAGGCCGGCTTCGTCGGCCAGCAGTTGCAGGGCGTGGCGCTCATAGGGGCTGGGCGACCAGGGCAAGGACGGTTGTGCTGCGGCACCGACGGCCACCAGGCTCGCGGTCAGGCCAACTTGCCATGAACGCAAGGAAAAAACAGACGCAACTGACAAAGACCGACCCCAATCCGTGACCGCAAGCGCGCCAATCTAGTCGAGTCGTTGCGTTGCAGCATCAATCAACCATGCGAGACGTCCCCATCGGTGCGTTTGCGCCACGGTGGTCAATATTAGCGATTGACGCGATGACAGAGTCGCCCCGACCGTCACACCAGCGTCACGCAGTCCGGGCAGCGTGCGCGGGTCCCTTTTGCCCTGGAACGCCATGAACGACCGCGCCGACCACGATCCCCTGCTGCCGCTGCAGCGCATGCACCTCGACCTCATCGACAGCTACGACGAAGAGCTGGAAATGGCGATCGACGATGGCGACGACGCCCACGACCCAGAGGCCAAGGCCCTGCGGCGCCTGTACTTCCGCGAGCTGTTCCGGCTGCAGGGCGAGCTGGTGAAGCTGCAGGACTGGGTGGTGGCCCAGCGGCAAAAGGTGGTGATCCTGTTCGAGGGCCGCGACGCGGCCGGCAAGGGCGGCGTCATCAAGCGCATCACCCAGCGGCTGAACCCCCGCGTGTGCCGCGTGGCCGCGCTGCCCGCGCCCAACGACCGCGAGCGCACCCAGTGGTACTTCCAGCGCTACGTGAGCCACCTGCCGGCGGCCGGCGAGATAGTGCTGTTCGACCGCAGCTGGTACAACCGCGCCGGCGTCGAGCGGGTGATGGGCTTTTGCACCGACGACGAGGTGGAGGAGTTCTTCCGCACCGTGCCCGAGTTCGAGAAGATGCTGGCGCGCTCGGGCATCACGCTCATCAAGTACTGGTTCTCGATCACCGACGACGAGCAGCACGCCCGCTTCCTCAACCGCATCCACGATCCGCTGAAGCAGTGGAAGCTGAGCCCGATGGACCTGGAATCGCGCCGCCGCTGGGAGGACTACACCCGCGCCAAGGAAGCGATGCTGGAGCGCACCCACATCCCCGAGGCGCCGTGGTGGGTGGTGCAGGCGGTGGACAAGAAGCGCGCGAGGCTGAACTGCATCGCCCACCTGCTGGCGCAGTTCGACTACCACGAGGTGCCGCACGACCCGATCGCGCTGCCCGCCCGCGTGCGGCATGCCGACTACATCCGCAACCCGGTGCCGGCCGAAATGATCGTCCCTGAGCTGTACTGACGCGTGGGGCCATCGAGCGCACCGCTAAAGTGCCCCGATGACCCATGAAACAGAGCTGAAGTTCGGCTTCGACCCCACGGCGCTGCCGGCGCTGGCCGAGCGATTCACCGGCCCCGACAGCGCCCGCCAGCGGCTGCAGGCGCATTACTTCGACACGCCCGACCGCCTGCTGGCGCGCCACCGCATCGCGCTGCGGCTGCGGCACGAAGGCGACCGCTGGGTGCAGACGCTCAAGGCCCAGGGCGCGGTGGTGGCCCACCGGCTGGAACACAACGCCGAGCTGGCCGATGTGGGCCCCGACCTGCCGGCTCTCGACCTTGGCCGCCACCACGGCACCCCGGCCGGCGACGCACTGGCCCAGGTGCTGGCCGCGGCCGGTGACGCCGAGGCCATCGCGGCCACGCTGGGCCGCGTCTACGGCACCGACCTCTGGCGCCGCAGCCTGCAGCTGAGCGTGGCGGGCGGCCGCATCGAGGCCGCGCTGGACGAAGGCCACATCCTGGCCGGCGACCAGCGCCTGCCGGTGTGCGAGCTGGAGCTGGAACTGCTGGACGGCGAGCCTTCGGCGCTGCGGGTGCTGGCCAGCGAGTGGCTGCCCGTGCACGGCCTCTGGCTCAGCCACGCCACCAAGGCCGAACGCGGCGAGCGCCTGGCGCAGGGCCTGCCGATGTGGCCGGTGGTCAAGGCCGCCACGCCCACCCGCGCGCTGCCCGAGTCGGCGGCCGAGTGGCTGCGCGACAGCGTGGCCGGCTGCCTGGCCCAGGTGGTGCCCAATGCCGATGCGCTGGCCAGCGGCCATGGCGATGCCGAACATGTGCACC
>CAKZXL010000127.1 GCA_937883885.1 uncultured Aquincola sp.
CGCAGCAGCTGTGGATGGACAAGCGGCCCACGGTGCTGCTGGTCACCCACGACCTGCGCGAAGCCGCCTACCTGGCCACGCGCATCTGCGTGATGAGCGCCAGGCCGGGTCGCATCCTGGAAGACCGCGCCGTGCCCTTTGCGCGGCCCCGCACGCTGGCCATGAGTTATGCACCCGAGGTCTCGGCCCTGGTGCAGGAGCTGCGCCTGCGCATCGCCGAGGCGCGCACCGCAGCCGATGCGGCGCAGAACGTCATCGCCCTGGAAGAAAGGAAGGCCGCATGAGCGACTCCACGCCCAAGATCTCGCCGCGCCTGCGGCAACGGCTGCTGTCGGCTTCGGCCCTGGTCGGCTTTTTCCTGCTGTGGGAGCTGGTGTGCGTGGCCAGCGGCGTCAGCGACCTGGTGCTGCCGCGGCCCAGCCAGATCCTGCAGGTGCTGCTGGAGAAGATGCCGCTGCTGTGGCCGCACACGGTGCAAACGCTCTACACCACGCTGGTGGGCTTTGCGCTGGGGGTGGCGGTGGGCATCGTGCTGGGGCTGCTCATCGGCTCATCCCGCACCGCCTACGACGTGGCCTATCCGCTGCTGGTGGGCTTTTCCAGCATCCCCAAGGTGGCGGTGGTGCCGATCTTCGTGGTGTGGTTCGGTGCCGGCACGGTGCCGGCCATCCTCACCTCGCTGGTCATCAGCATCTTTCCGGTGGTGGTGAACGTGGCCACCGGCCTGGCCAGCACCGAGCCCGAGCTGGAAGACGTGCTGCGCGTGCTGGGTGCGCGCAAGCGCGACATCCTGTGGAACGTGGCCTTGCCGCGCGCCCTGCCCTACCTGTTCGCCTCGCTCAAGATCGCGATCACGCTGGCCTTCGTGGGCACGGTGCTGGCCGAGACGGTGGCGGCCAACAAGGGCATCGGCACGGTGATGATGATCGCCAGCGGCAACTTCGACGTGCCCATGGTGTTCGCGGGCCTGCTGATCCTGGCGGTGCTGGGCGTGGTGCTGTATGCGATGTCTTCGTGGCTGGAGCAGCGCATGACCGGCTGGGCCCAGCGCAAGACCGACCTGGGCATGGCTTCCTGATACGGTGCGGGCATGAACGACAGCATTCGACAAGCCCCGGTGCCGCTGCGCAGCGTGGCCGTGTTCTGCGGCTCCAACTTCGGCAGCTCGCCCGACTATGCGCAGGCCGCGGCGGCTTTGGGCACCGCCCTGGCCGCCCGCGGCATCACGCTGGTGTACGGCGGCACCCACAAGGGCTTGATGGGCGTGGTGTGCGATGCCGTGCTGGCCGCCGGCGGCACGGCGGTCGGCATCATCAACCAGCGGCTGTACGACCGCGGCCACCTGCACCCGCGGCTCACCCGCCACGAGGTGGTGGCCCACATGCGGCTGCGCAAGGCGCGCATGGCCGAGCTGGCCGATGCCTTCATTGCGCTGCCCGGTGGCCTGGGCACGCTGGAAGAACTGCTGGAAGCCGCCACGCTGACCCAGCTGGGCGACCATGTGAAAGCCTGCGGCATGCTCAACACCCGCGGCTTTTACGAGCCGCTGCGCGCCATGCTGGCCACCGCCACCGAAGAAGGCTTCATGAAGCCCGAGCACCGCGACATGCTGGTGGTGCAGGCCGAGCCGCATGCCCTGCTCGACGCCCTGGCCGCCTGGCAGGCGCCCACCGTCACCAAGTGGATCGGCCAGCCCGGTTCCTGACCCTTTCACGCACGCCCACACAAGGTCCTGCATGCCCCAGATCCGCATCACCGCCGGCGGCCACACCTTCATGGCCGAGACCCACCCCGACGCGCCCGAGACCGTGGCCGCCTTCCTGAAGCTGCTGCCCTACCGGCAAAAGCTGATCCACGTGCGCTGGAGCGGCGAAGGCTGCTGGGTGCCGCTGGGCGACTACGTGCTGGAGAACGAGGGCCGCCGCGTCGGCTTCGAGAACCACACCAGCCACCCGTCGGTGGGCGACATCCTGTTCTACCCCGGCGGCTACAGCGAAACCGAGATCATCCTGGCCTACGGCAGCTGCAGCTTCAGCAGCAAGATGGGCCCGCTGGCGGGCAACCACTTCCTCACCATCACCGAAGGCCGGCAACAGCTGCGTGCGCTGGGCACCCAGGTGCTGTGGGAAGGCGCGCAGGACGTGCTGTTCGAGCGGGTGGACTGATGGCGATGGACACAAGCACTTCACTCGTCATCCACGGCGGCCTGCTGCTGGCCGATGGCGACAGCCCGGCCCGCCCGGCCGACCTGCTGATCGGGGGCGAGACCATCAGCGCCATCGGCGCGCCCGGCCAGTTCGATGCGCTGGCAGGCGCCCGCCGCCTGGACGCCACCGACCGGCTGGTGATGCCGGCCTGGGTCAACGGCCATACCCATGCCCACGGCGGCCTGGGCCGCGGCGCGGTGGCCGACACGGGGCTGGAAGGCTTTCTGGCCGCCTCGCCCGCCATCAACGGCCAGCGCGGCCTGGACGACCTGGCCCTCAGCGCCACGCTCACCGCCGTTGAATTGCTGAAGAAGGGCTGCACCGCGCTGTTCGACATGACCAGCGAGTTCCCGCTGCCGACGGTGGCCGGGCTGCATGCGGTCGCGCGGGCGTACGAGGCGGTAGGCATCCGCGCCGTGGTGGCGCCGATGATGGCCGACCGCACGCTGTACCAGGCCTACCCCGAGCTGCTGGACACGCTGCCCGAGCCGTTGAAGGCCCAGGCCGCGCAGGCCCGCGCCGCCGATCCGCAGGCCTGCCTGGCCGCGGTGCGCGCAGCGGCGCAGGACTGGCCCTTCGACACCGGCCGCATCCGCCTGGGCATCGCGCCCACCATTCCGCTGCATTGCTCCGACGCTTTCATGCAGGGCTGTGCGCAGCTGTCGGCCGAGTTCGGCCTGCCGATGCAGATCCACCTGGCCGAAAGCCAGCAGCAGGCCGTGTTCGGCGAGCAGCGCTACGGCAAGAGCCTGGTGTCGCACATGCACCGCCTGGGCCTGCTGAGCGAGCGGCTCAGCGTGGCCCACGCCATCTGGATCGACGACGACGACATCAGCCAGCTGGCCGCGGCCGGCGTCACCGCCATCCACAACCCCTTGAGCAACCTGCGCCTGGGCTCGGGCGTGGCGCCGGTACGCCGCATGGTGGAACGTGGCCTGCGCGTGGGCCTGGGCAGCGACGGCGCCAACACCTCCGACACGCAGAACCTGTTCGAGGTGGCGCGCATCGCGGCCTACCTGTCGCGCATCGTCGGCGCCGA
>CAKZXL010000128.1 GCA_937883885.1 uncultured Aquincola sp.
CCGTGGCCTTCCAGCTCGATGGCGCAAGAAATCTCCCGCCCCACCATGTCCGGCAAGCTGAAGTTGGCGCCCCGCATCGGGCCGCCAAACTCCGCCAGCTCATCGGGCGTCTGCAGCACCAGCCGGTACTCGAACAAGCCGTTGATCGCTTCCCAGCCACTCAGCCGCAAGGGCACCAGCGCCGGCCGGCCCAGGTGCTGCGGAATCGCCGGGCTGCTGATCGTCAGCGCGCGTTCGCCGCTGAACAGGGATACAGCGGGGAATCTCTGATTCATGTGGGCCAGACAGGGCTGCGGGGAACAAGGCACCCTGCCTCACCGCGGGCGCCGGCCAGACTGCTTGCGATTGCCGTCAATCGCTCAATCGCTGCCTGGACACTCCCTCAGGCATTCCCCAGCTTCGTCTCGCCTCGGCGCGACTTCAAGGCCGGTATTCACCATCAAGGCGCCCGAGAAGCCGCGCGCGGCCCCGCCCGCCTACTGAAACCGCTCCAGCATCTTCTCCAGCGCCATCGTGAACGGCGTCTGCATCATCGGCAGCGTGAGCACGATGCCGATGAGGCCCACGCCCAGCGTGATCGGGAAGCCGATGGCGAAGATGTTCATCTGGGAGGCCACGCGGGAGATGAGGCCCAGCACCAGGTTGACGAACAGCATGATGCCCACCAGCGGCATCGCGATCCACAGGCCGATGGAGAAGATCTCGGCGCCCCAGGCTTCAGGCCGCATCGCGCGGATGAAGGCAAACGGCTCAGGCCCGGCCGGGAAGGCGCGAAAGCTCTGGATCACCGCGTCGATGATGAGCAGGTGGCCGCCGATGACGATGAACATCCACGACACCATGATGCCGAAGAAGCGGCTCACCGCCGTGGCCTGCCCGCCGGTGGCGGGGTCGAAGAAGCCGGCCAGGTTCAGGCCCATCTGCAGGCCCATGAGTTCACCCGCGAACTCCACCGCCGCGAACACGATGCGCACCGCAAAGCCCAGCGTCAGGCCGATCAACACCTGCTGAGCCACCAGCATGAAGCCGATGCCCGAGTCCAGCGGCACCGCAGGCATCTCGGGCAGGCCGGCCTGCGCGCAAAAGGCGATGAGGAAGGCCAGCGCCACGCGCACCCGCGCCGGCACCGAGCGCTGACCGATCACCGGCAGCGCCGAGAACAGCGCCAGCACCCGCAGGAAGGGCCACAGCAGCGGCGTGATCCACGCCAGCAGCTGCGCTTCGGTGAGCTGGACCATCAGCCCACGGCGGTGGGAATGGACAGCAGCGTGCGCTGCAGGAATTCGACCAGCGTGGTCATCATCCACGGGCCGGCCACGGCCAGCACCGCCACCGCGGCCACAATCTTGGGCACGAAGGTGAGCGTGGCTTCGTTGATCTGCGTGGCGGCCTGGAAGACGCTGACCAGCAGGCCCACCACCAGCACCACGATGAGCATGGGCGCCGAGACGATGAGCAGCAGGTGCAGCGCCTGCTGGCCGACGGTGAAGACTTGTTGTGAGTTCATGGCAGGTCGGCCATCAGGTAGCAAAGGAAGCGGCGAGCGAGCCCAGCAGCAGGTTCCAGCCGTCGGCCAGCACGAAGAGCATGAGCTTGAAGGGCAGGGCCACCAGCACCGGGCTGAGCATCATCATGCCCAGCGACATCAGCACGCTGGCCACCACCATGTCGATGATGAGGAAGGGCACGAAGATCAGGAAGCCGATCTGGAAGGCGCTCTTGAGTTCGCTGGTGACGAAGGCCGGCACCAGCACCTTCAGCGGCACGTCCTCGCCCTTGACGTCGGCCGGCAGCTTGGCCAGCTTGGAAAACAGCTGCACGTCGGACTGGCGCGTCTGCTTGAGCATGAACTCGCGCATCGGTCCTTCGGCCCGCTGCAGCGCCTGCTCGAACGGGATCTGCCCGGCCGAGTAGGGCTGGTAGGCCTGCTGGTACACCTGGTCGAAGGTGGGCCCCATCACGAAGAAGGTGAGGAACAGCGACAGGCCGATGATCACCTGGTTGGGCGGCGCGGCCTGCGTGCCCAGCGCCTGGCGCAGCAGGCCCAGCACGATGACGATGCGGGTGAAGCCCGTCATCATCAGCAGCACCGCCGGCAGGAAGGACAGCGCGGTGAAGAACAGCAGCGTCTGGATGGGCACCGAGTAGCTGGCGCTGCCCGCGCCCTGGCCCACCAGCAGCGGCAGCGTGGCGGGCGCCGCGGCGGTGGTGCCGGCCTGCTGGGCTAAAGCCATTGCAGGAACGGCCGACAACACCGACAAGCCCAGGATGCGCAGCCCGCTGCGCAGGCGTTCAGAAGACATCGCCCTTGTCCGTGTCGTTCTTGGGGTTGGAACGGGGCTGGCCGTAAGGGCCCAGGCGCGCCATCAGCTGCGCGAAGGGCGCGGCCATCTGGCCGGCGACGGCCGAAGGCGGCGCCTCGGCCTGCGGCGACAGCGTGTACAGCGTGGTGATGGTGTGCGGCGTGGCGCCCAGCACCAGCCAGCGGCGCTCTTCGCCGCTGCCCACCTCGACGGTGACGATGCGCTGGTTCTGCGCGATGGCCACCGAGGCGATGGTGCGCATCGGCGCCGGGCCGGCAGCGGCCTGGCCCATCGGGCTGCGCTTGAGCAGCCACAGGGCCACCGGGATCAGCGCCAGCACGGCGATGAACCACAGCAGGGCGGACAAGGATGAAGTCATGGTGTGGCGATGCGCGATTCGCGCGCTCAGTTGGCCCGGCTCAGGCGGCGCATGCGCTCGCTGGGCGTGACGATGTCGGTCAGGCGGATGCCGAACTTGTCGTTCACCACCACCACCTCGCCCTGGGCGATCAGGTAGCCGTTGACCAGCACGTCCATCGGCTCGCCGGCCAGGGCATCGAGTTCCACCACCGAGCCCTGCGCCAGTTGCAGGATGTGCTTGATGGGGATGCGGGTGCGACCCAGTTCCACGGTGAGCTGCACCGGGATGTCCAGGATCATGTTGATGTCGTTGCCCGTGCCGGTGAGCTGCGGGCTGGCCGACGAGAAATTGGTGAACGACGGCGAGGACACCTGTTCCGCCGCGGCCGTCACCTCGCTGGCCGTGGCCGGTGCGCTGGTGGACTCCGCCAGCGCCGCCGCCCATTCGGCGGCCATCGCGTCTTCTTCGGAAGTGTTGGGCGTGTCATTGGGCATTCTGCTCTCCCAGCCAGCTCAGGTTGGAGCTGGAGATGAGTTGGTCGACCTTGATGGCGTACTTGCCGTTGGAGGTGCCGTAGTGGCAGTCGAGCACGGGCACGCCGTCCACCTTGGCCTGGATCTGCTGCTTGATGTCGAGCTCGATGAAGTCGCCGGGCTGGAAGCTCAGCAGCTGCTCGATGGTGGCGCCGGCATGCGCCAGCTCGGCCACCAGCTCGACCTCGGCGCTCTGGATCTGCTGCTTGAGCAGGTTGATCCAGCGCTTGTCGGGTTCGTTGGAGTCGCCCTGGATGGTGCTGTAGAGCACGTCGCGGATGGGCTCCATCGTGGAGTAGGGGATGCAGAAGTGCACCGCGCCGGTGGTGTCGCCGATTTCCAGCGTGAAGCTGGTGGCCACCACGATCTCGCTGGGCGTGGCGATGTTGGCGAACTGCGGCTGCATCTCCGAGCGCTGGTATTCCAGCTCCAGCGGATAGATGCCGATCCAGGCCTTGCGGTATTCCTCGATGATGACTTCCACCATGCGCAGGATCACGCGCTGCTCAGTGGGCGAGAAGTCGCGGCCTTCGATGCGGGTGTGGTACTTGCCGCCACCGCCGAAGAGTGCGTCGATCACCGCGAACACCAGGTTGGGGTCGCACACGATCAGGCCCGAGCCCCGCAGCGGCTTGACGCTGACGATGTTGAAGTTGGTCGGCACCACGATCTCGCGCAGGAAGGCGCTGTACTTCTGCACCTTGATGCCGCCGATGGACACCTCGGGGCTGCGGCGGATCAGGTTGAACAGGCCCACCCGCACGTTGCGCGCGAAACGCTCGTTGATGATCTCCATCGTGGGCATGCGCCCACGAACGATGCGTTCCTGGCTCGACAGGTCGTAGTCGCGTACGCCCCCCTGCGGCACATCCTCCTGCTCGAGCTTCTGGCTCTCGCCGGTGATGCCTTGCAGCAGTGCATCGACTTCGTCTTGCGAAAGGATCTGCTGGTTCATGCCAAGCGATCAGCGGACGTCACTGGATGATGAAGTTGGAGAAGTGCACTGCCGTGATCGGCAGCACCTGCGCCGCGCGCTTCTTCTTCTTTTTCTTGGGCTTGTCCTCGGCGGGCGGCGCGTCTTCGTCCTCGTCGTCGTCCACCTCGTAGCCCAGCGCCCGCGAGGCTTCGCGGCGGATCTGCTCGGCCAGCTTTTCCTTGCCGGCGCGGTCCAGCAGCTGGGCGGCGGTCTTCTGCGCCAGCAGCATCAGGATGTTGTTGCGGATGGCCGGCATGTAGGCCTTGAGCGCTTCCTGCAGCTTGGCGTCTTCCACTTCCAGCGTGATGCCGATCTGCGCATAGCGCTCGGCGTCGCGGTCGGCCAGGTTCACGGTGAACGGGTCCAGCGGCACGAAGGTGGGCGCGTGCTTGGGGTCCAGGTTGTGCTGGACCTTCTTCTCGGCGCGGGGCGCGGGCGCCGCGGCTTCTTCGCCTTCCTCGGCTTCGGCGTGGGGCTTTTTCAGCAGGAAGAAGGCGGCGGCGCCGCCGCCGGCCACCAGCAGCAGCACGACCGCGAGGATGATGATCAGCTTCTTGTTGCCCTTCTTGGGCGCGGGGGCGGCGTCGGTGGCGGCAGCGGCTGACATGCAGGCTCCTTGCAGGCTCGGGGCAGCGAAGGACGGGCGCCTTCGCACAACTTGGGTGCCATTATTCGAGCCGGGTCCCGGCGGCGATGCCGGGAAAAGGGGCCGGTTTGTTGTGCAGACGGGCGCCCCACGCGACCGTCGCCTCAGTCCCGCCGGGCCGCCCCAAGGGACTGAGCTCCCCCTCGGGGGGGCGCGAGCGCAGCGAGCTTGGGGGCTCGATCAGGCCACGAGGTCGACCACGCCGCGGGCCGCGCGCAGCGGCTGCGCTGGGGCCAGGGCGGCCATGTCGTCGGCGCCGGCAGCGCCCCGCACGCCGCCCAGGCCACGGTCGGTGCGGCCCGGCTCGTCGCGGCCCGGCTGGCCGCCCGCACCGGGGTTCTGCGCGAACACGCCGCCGCCAGCCAGGGTGAAGCCGCCGGCGCTCAGCGCGGCGGCCAGGTCGGGCAGGCTGGTTTCCAGCGCGCTGCGGGTGGCGGCCAGGTCGGCGCCGAAGGACACATGCGCCTGCGTGCCGTTGAGGTCGATCTGCACCGAGATCGGCCCCATCTCGGCCGGGTTCAGCTCCAGCCGCGCCTGCTGGATGCCGTCGCGCACCAGCAGGCTCACCTGGGCGCCCAGCGCGGGCGCAAAGGCCGGTGAGTCGATCGCGGCAGCCAGGTGGGCGGTGAAGGGCGGCGTGGGCGCGCTGGCCTCGGCGGGTGCGCTGGCGGCGGTGGGCGTGGTGCCGTCGGCCGCGGCCAGGGCGCGCACCGCATCGGCCGCGGGGGCGGTGGCCTCGCTGCGCTGGGCGGCGGGCGCGGCGGCGGCTTCGGCCTTCTGGCCGGCTTCGGCCAGCGCGGCGGCAAAGCGGCCCGCAGCATCGCCCGCGCCAGCCTGCAGGCCGCCGGTGGCGGTATGGCCGGCGCCGGCTGTCTGCGCGGCGTCGGCGCCGTCGATGCGGCCGGCCAGCTCGCTGCCGGGTGCGGCTTTGCCGGTGCCGATGCCGGCGCTGCGGCGGCCGCCGGGGCCGCCGTTCTCGGCGCCGCCGGCGGCCAGGCCACCCCGGGCCAAGCGCTCGGCGCCGCCGGGCAGCAGGCTGGCCAGCCAGGCGGCGGGGTCGGC
>CAKZXL010000129.1 GCA_937883885.1 uncultured Aquincola sp.
CCCAAGAAGCCCGATGCCGCCCGCATCGCGCTGGCGATCGACCTGGCCAGCATCAGCCTGGGCGCGCCCGAGAGCGAGGCCGAGGTGGTCAAGCCGCTGTGGTTCAACGTGCCCAAGTTCCCGCAGGCCAGGTTCACCTCCACCAGCGTCAAGGCCACCGGCCCCGGCAAGTTCGACGTGGCCGGCAAGCTGGACATCAAGGGCAACGTGCGCGATGTGGTGGTGCCCGTGGTGCTGACCCAGGCCGGCGGCAATACCACCGCCACCGGCGGCTTCACCCTCAAGCGCGCCGATTTCAAGATCGGCGAAGGCGAATGGGCCGACACCTCGATGGTGGCCAACGACGTGCAGGTGAAGTTCAAGCTGCAGCTCACCGGCATCGGCGCGCTGTAAGCGCGCCACTGTCTCCCGTTTTTTCCAACCCCCGTAGGACCTTTCATGCGCAAGACGACCTCGACCCTGGCCGCCGCTTCCCTGGCCCTGGCTGCCGCCCTGGCCGCACCGGCCGCCCACGCCGCCGACTACGCGATCGACCCGACGCACACCTTCGTCACCTTCGAGATCGACCACTTCGGCACCAGCACCAACCGCGCCCGCTTCGACAAGAAGGAAGGCACCGTCAGCTTCGACCGCGCGGCCAAGACCGGCAAGGTCGAGATCACGATCGACACCACCTCGGTCAACAGCGGCACGCCGCCCTTCAACAAGCACCTGCAAAGCGCAGACATCCTGAACGCCGAGAAGTACCCCACCGCCAAGTTCGTGGGCGACAAGTTCGTGTTCAACGGCGACAAGGTGGCCGAGGTCAGCGGCAACCTGACGCTGCTGGACAAGACCCTGCCGGTGACGCTCAAGGCCAACAAGTTCAACTGCTACCAGAACCCCATGCTCAAGCGCGAGGTGTGCGGCGGCGACTTCGAAACCACGCTCACCCGCAGCCAGTTCGGCGTCACCTACGGCCTGAATTACGGCTTCAGCGACAACGTGCGCCTGGTGATCCAGGTCGAAGCGGTCAAGCAGTAACACAGTGGCGGCGCAGGGATGCTGCGCCGCAACATAACTTTCGTTACTTTTTCACCCGATCGGGTGGGGGCGGGTTTCACCGAATGCCTGTTACGCTTCAGGCACTAGGGAGAACCCGCATATGAACCAACAACGAGCCGTTCAAATGGCCATGGTCGTGATGCTGCTGGTGTTGATGGTCGTCCAGGCCATCCAGTAAGCACATTGCCATTGGTCGGGCCAGGCCACCGCCTGTGCCCACCCGCCTGCAACTGGTCGCGCCAGGCGCGCACCGACCGCAGGCCTCTGCGTACAGTGGGGCATCAGCAGTCGCCAAGCCCCATGTCCGCACCCGATGTCCGCGCGAGCCAGCCTCGCGCCTCTGCACACCCCGTCTCCAGCACCTGGCAACGCCTGGTGGCTGCCTGGGTGCCTGCGTTCCGCAGCTACGCCAAGTGGCTGGTCGGCATCAGCTGGAAGCGCTTCGTCGTGCTTTCGCTGCTGCTGCTCATCCTGGCCAGCATCCTGGAGCGCCTGCCGCCGTTCAGCTGGCGCATCACCGAAGAGGTGTCGCGCGGCGTGCACGTGACGATTCCGCCCGTGCCGCCCAAGCCGCCGGCGGCGCCGCGGCCGGCCACCAGCCCCACGACCCCCGAGCCGACGATCGACATCACCATCGGCAAGGAAGGCGTGCGCGTGCTGCGCCGGGGGCCCAGTGCGGCGGCTTCGGCCGCTTCGGCGGCGTCCGCGGCCTCCGCGTCGTCGGCGGCTTCGGCGGCCGACCCGGCGCAGGCCGCGGCCGAGACCATCATCGCCAAGCTGCCGGCGGCCACCGCCTCGGTGCCGCCGGGCGCCGATGCCGACGAGCTGCGCCAGACCATCGAAGACGGCGTGCGCGAGATCGCCGACGCCATCCGCGAGGCGAGCGACGCCACGCAGCAATCGGCCGCCGACGCCAGCGCCGCCGATGCCGACAGCGATCGCCCGCGCACCCGCACCCGCACCGTGCATGTCGGCGACTTTCTCACCGACCTGGCGGTGCTGTGGATCATCGCCTCGGCCATCATCAAGATCACCTACAGCGGCCGGCTGCAGGCCGAAACCGTGGCCGCCCAGGCCACCGAGGTGGCCGAGGCCGAATCGCTCAAGCGCCAGGTGGTGGAAGCGCGCATGGCCGCGATGCAGGCGCAGGTGGAGCCGCACTTCCTGTTCAACACGCTGGCGTCCATCGACCACCTGATCGAGACCGACCCGCCACGCGCCAGCCGCATGCAAAAAAACCTGATCGCGCTGCTGCGCGCCAGCATGCCGACCATGCGTGAAGCCAGCACCGGCGGCGTGCGCGAACTGGGCCGCGAGCTGGCGGTCATCCGCCCCTACCTGGAGATCCTGAAGGTGCGCATGGAAGAGCGGCTGCAGACGGTGATCGACGTGCCCGAGGGCCTGCACTCGGCCGAGTTCCCGCCGATGATGATCCAGGGCCTGGTGGAAAACGCGATCAAGCATGGGCTGGAGCCCAAGCCCGAAGGCGGGCAGCTGACGGTGCGGGCCGAGATCGTGCACGGCAAGCTGGCCGTCACCGTGGCCGACACCGGGCTGGGCTTCGGCAAGGCCGCCACCTCCGGCACTGGCGTGGGCCTGGCCAACATCCGCGAGCGCCTGCAGCTGCTGTACGGCGGCAAGGCGCAGGTGGCGGTGGCCGCCAACCAGCCCAGCGGCACCATCGTCACCATCACCGTGCCCTATGTGGCGCGCACCCGCCCCGAAACGACAGAATCCGCCGCATGAGCAGCACCCCCAGCAACCCGGCGCCCGCGGTGCGCTGCGTGGTCGCCGACGACGAACGCCTGATGCGCGAGCAACTGCGCGCCCGCCTGGCCGAGGTGTGGCCGGCGCTGCAGATCGTGGCCGAAGCCCGCAACGGGCAGGAGGCGGTCGATCTGGTGGCCGAACACCGGCCCGAGCTGGTGTTCCTGGACATCCGCATGCCGGGCCTGACCGGCGTGGACGCCGCCCGCCAGATCGCCCAGCTGCCCACCGTGGACGACTGGGACGGTTGCGAGATCGTCTTCATCACCGCCTATGACGAATACGCGGTGCAGGCCTTCGAGCAAGGCGTGGCCGACTACGTGCTGAAACCGGCTGAGCGCGAGCGGCTGGCCTTGACGGTCGAGCGCATCCGCAAGCGGCTGGCGCAGCGGGCGGGCGCCGAACCGGCGGCGGCCGACGCTCCCGCCGCCGCGCCGCTGCAGCAGCTGCTGCACAAGCTGGCCGCGCAGATGGGCCAGGCGCCCAGCTACCTGCAGTGGATCCAGGCCAGCGTGGGCGCCAGCATCCAGATGATTCCGGTGGACGAGGTGCTGTTCTTCATCAGCGACGAGAAGTACACCCGGGTGCAGACGCCGCAGGTGGAAGCGCTGATCCGCAAGCCCATCAAGGAGCTGGTGGACGAGCTGGACCCGCAGCGCTTCTGGCAGATCCACCGCAGCACGCTGGTCAACGTCAAGGCCATTGCCGGCGTGTCGCGCGACTTCCGTGGCCGCCAGCTGGTGGCCATCAAGGACCGGCCCGAGAAGCTGGAAGTCAGCCGCAGCTACACGCAGCTGTTCAAGGGGATGTAGACGGCGGCGTGTCGCCGGCCAGCCAGCGCGCCCCCGGCCCGTGAGCGGCGGCAGCGTCCTGCGGGTTGTACAGCGCGCAGGTCTTGAGCGACAGGCAACCGCAGCCGATGCAGCCCGCCA
>CAKZXL010000130.1 GCA_937883885.1 uncultured Aquincola sp.
CCGAGTGCGTGGGCCATTTCGATGAGCCGCAGTGCGTGCAGGTGTGCCCGGTGGAATGCATTCCGGTGAATCCCGAGCACGTCGAGGCTTCCGAATCGCTCTGGGCCAAGTACCGCCGGCTGCAACAGGCGGGCTGAGGCCGCGCCTTCAGCCGCCTGCGCTGGCCAGGGTCGGCTGCTTCTGTTTCTTGTGCTTCTTCGCCGCCTTGGGCTTGGGCGCGTTCGCGCGCTGCCATTCCGCCAGCCGTGAGGCCGAGGGCTGCTGCGCCGGCACGCCGTGGATGGCGGCCGGCCCGCGCCCGGCGGCGGCATAGGCGGCTTCACGCTCATGGCGCTCGTCGCGCAGCCGGTCGGCCAGCGCCTGGTCGCGCTGGAGGCTGCGTTCGGCCGCCTGGCGCTGGGCCTCGCTGCGGTCATCGCCCAGCGTCAGCGCGCGGCCATCGGCGCAAGGTGTCTGCGAGTAGCTGCTGCCTTGCGGCCCGCAGCGGTACACGCTGCTCTGCGCGGCCACCGCGGTTGAAAGATTCAGGGCGCACAGCGCGGGGATGAACTTCAACAGCAGGGGCAGCGAAGGTGTCATGGCGTGTCCGTGGGGGGCGGGGTGGGTTCAGGCTTCGGCGGCTTCGGCCTGGGCGGCTTGGCATGCACCTTCATCATCGCCCGCTCCATCTCGCCGGCCAGCAGCAGGTCCAGCGCTTCGGTGGACTTGGTCACGCAGTCGTCGATCGCCTCGCGGTCGGTGGGCGAGGGCTTCTTGAGCACGTAGTTCACCACCTCGGCCTTGTGGCCCGGGTGGCCGATGCCCAGCCGCAGCCGCCAGAAGGCGGCGCTGCCCAGCTGCGCGATCATGTCGCGCAGGCCGTTGTGGCCGGCGTGGCTGCCGCCCTGCTTGAGCTTCATCTGCCCGGGCAGCAGGTCCAGCTCGTCGTGCGCCACCAAGATCTCTTCCGGCGCGATCTTGTAGAAGCGCGCCAGCGCCGCCACCGACTTGCCCGACAGGTTCATGAAGGTCTGCGGCTCCAGCAGCCAGATCGGGCCTTCGATGCCCGTCAGTGGCCGGTTCACCCGCGCCACCAGGCCGTGGTAGCCGCGTTCGTATTGCAGGCTGGTGCCCAGGCGGCGCGCCACATGGTCGATCCACCAGAAGCCGGCGTTGTGGCGGGTGTCGTCGTATTCAGCGCCCGGGTTGCCCAGGCCAACCAGCAATCGGATCATCTTCATCCTACAAAGCAAAAGCCCCGCACGGGGCGGGGCTTGGCAAGCAGCAGAGCTCGGCAGAAGCGGCCCGCAGGCCGCCGCAGCTTACTTCTTGTTCTGCTTTTCGTTCTTCTTGGCGGCCTTGCCCTTGGCGACCGGCGCCACGGCCACGGGTGCCACTTCTTCTTCTTCCACCGGAGCCGCCACCGAGGCGATCACCGGGTTCTTCTTGCCACGCAGCACGACCTTGACGTTCTTGTCGAGCTTCAGGTCGTTGACGTGCAGCGACTGGCCCTTTTCCAGGTTGCCCAGGTCGACGGTGATGAACTCAGGCAGCTGGGCGGCCAGGCACTCGATCTCGAGTTCGGTGGCCACGTGGTTGATCAGCTGCTTGTCGGTCTTGACGGCCGGCGAGTTTTCTTCGTTGATGAAGTGCAGCGGCACCTTCTTCTTGATGCGGGTGCGCTCGTCCACGCGCTGGAAGTCCACGTGCAGCACCAGCTGCTTCCAGGGGTGCACCTGGAAGTCGCGCAGCAGCACCTTGTCGGTCTTGCCATTCAGTTCCATCTCGAGGATGGAGGCGTGGAAGGCTTCCTTCTTCAGCGCGAAGTACAGGGCGTTGTGGTCCAGCTCGATCTGGGCCGGCTCGCCGGCGCCGTAGACGATGCCAGGCACCTTGCCGGCGATACGCAGGCGGCGGCTCGCTCCGGTCCCCTGCAGCGTGCGCTCGTAAGCGACGAATTTCATGGTTTCACTCCAAAAAAGTGAGGCGCCCGCGACCAGGCGCCTGGATGGGCAGGCCACGAAGGCCCGCAACGAAAAAGGCACGCGCCGCGAACGGCCCGTGCCCGGATCAGGGTCAGAAGTTGCTGTTCTGCTCGGCGAACAGCGAAGTCACCGACTCGCCGTCGGAGATGCGGCGGATGGTCTCGGCGAACAGGAAGGCCACCGACAGCTGGCGGATCTTCTTGCAGGCCTGGCCGGCTTCCGACAGCGGAATGGTGTTGGTGATCACCACTTCGTCGAGCTGCGACTTCTGGATGCGGTCGATCGCCGGGCCCGAGAACACGGCGTGGGTGCAGTAGGCGTACACGCTCTTGGCGCCGCGCTCCTTCAGCACCTCGGCCGCCTTCACCAGCGTGCCGGCGGTGTCGATCATGTCGTCCATGATCACGCAGTTGCGGCCGTCGATGTCGCCGATGACGTGCATGACTTCAGACACGTTGGCCTTCGGGCGGCGCTTGTCGATGATGGCCAGGTCGCAGCCCAGCTGCTTGGCCAGCGCCCGGGCGCGCACCACGCCGCCGACGTCGGGCGACACCACCACCAGGTCGGGGTAGCGCTTGGCCTGCACGTCGGCCAGCAGCACCGGCGAGGCGTAGATGTTGTCGACCGGGATGTCGAAGAAGCCCTGGATCTGGTCGGCGTGCAGGTCCATCGTGAGCACGCGCTCGACGCCGACGGTTTCCAGCAGGTTGGCCACGACCTTGGCGCTGATGGGCACCCGGGTGGAACGCGGACGGCGGTCCTGCCGTGCGTAACCGAAGTAGGGGACCACGGCGGTGATGCGGCGCGCGCTGGCGCGCTTCAACGCATCCGTCATGATCAGCAGTTCCATCAGGTTCTCGTTCGTCGGGGCGCAGGTGGACTGCACGACGAAGACGTCACGGGCGCGGACGTTCTGCTGGATCTCGACCGTGACCTCACCATCGGAGAAGCGGCCGACGCTGGCCTTGCCCAGCTCGATGCCGAGATGGGTCGCGATTTCCTTGGCCAGCACGGGGTTCGCGTTCCCCGTGAAGAGCATGGTGTTGAAGAGCACGGCGAACCCTGGCGACGGCGGATGAACGAGACGGCGATCAGCGGAAGAAAGATGTTTGGCAGGGGAGGAAGGACTCGAACCCTCGCATGTCGGAATCAAAATCCGATGCCTTGACCAACTTGGCGACTCCCCTACACAGGTTGCAGCTTGCGCTGCCACCTTCAACTCAATCTGCCCAGGCCCGCAACGGGTGGCTGGCCAGACCTCGGCATTCCCGACCCACCCAACCCGACGGAAGGTCCGTCAGGTCTATCGCCAAAGGCGGGGCGTTCCTGCCTGAATCTACTCTTGCAAATACTGCGCTGCCGGAGCCCGTCATGCGGCTGTTGCCGAAGCGGGTTTCCAGCCACCTAGCCACTTGGGCTACTTCAGAACAACGGTCTTCAGCGGGTGGCTGTAAGTCGTTGCAACCGAAGGCGGTGTCTGCAAGTGAGCCTCGCAGTATAGACAGCTTTGTGTCGCGTGTCAGCAAGGGGTGCGAAAAAATTTCGGCGGTGGCCAGCGATGCCTGTGGCTTGACCACCACATAACGCTGGGCGGGCACCTCGATCGGGCTCAGCTGCTCGCCGATGCCTTCCACGAACGCATTGTCGCCGCCCACGAAGAAAGGCACGTCGGCGCCCAGTTCGGGCGCCAGCGCCAGCAGCTGCGCACGGCTCCAGCCCAGGCCCCACAGCCGGTTGAGCGCCAGCAGCGTGGTGGCAGCGTCGGAACTGCCGCCGCCCATGCCGGCGCCCCAGGGCACCTGCTTGTCCACCGAGATGTCGGCGCCCAGCGTGCAGCCGCTGCGGGCCTGCAGCAATCGCGCGGCACGCAGGCTCAGGTCATCTGCCGGAAGTGCGGGCCCCAGGTCGTGGCGGCGCAGCTGGCCGTCGGCGCGGCGCTCGAAGTGCAGCGTGTCGGCCCAGTCGATCAGCACGAAGACTGATTGCAGCAGGTGGTAGCCATCGGGCCGGCGGCCGACGATGTGCAGGAACAGGTTCAGCTTGGCGGGCGCAGGCACGTCCAGCAGCGAAGAAAGGCTCACGCGGGTCTCCGGGCCGGCCGCTCAGGGGGCCGCGGGCTTGTCCAGCCGCACGCGCACCGTCGTCGGCGGGCTGGCGCGTTCGGCCACCAGCGCGCCTTCTTCATAGCGCCGCAGGTCGATCTGCCAGCCCAACTGCTGGAAGCCGGCGTCGTTGGCGTAGCTGGGCGCGGCAGGCCAGGGGCGGCCACGCAGCCAGTCGATCAGCGCGGCCAGCGGCAGCGGCTCGCCCAGCATCTGCTGCGACATGTCGTCCAGGCTGGCGAACTTGCGGGCGCCCTGCGTGGTCAGCAGTTCGGCTTCGCCGTCGTGCCAGCGTGCCTGGGCCAGGGTGTTGCCCAGCGGGCCGCTGAGGTTGAGCTCGCCCAGCCGTGCGTCGCCGCGCAGCTCGAAGGCGGCGCTCATGCTGCGCGGCTCGCTGGTGCCGTCCACCGGCTCGGGCACCTGCACGGCCAGGCGGCCGCTGATGGACGCGGCGCTGGGGTCCGATGGCGGCGGCAGCGTGGCACAACCGGCCAGCAGTGCGGCCGACAGCAGGGCGGCGGACAGCAGCTTCACAGTGCCACCTTCAAGCGGGCCAGCGTTTCACGCAGCGTTTCGTTGCCGGCGTCGCGTTGCTGGGCGTCGCGCCACAGGCGCAGGGCCTCGTCGCGCTCGCCCTGCGCCCACAGCACTTCGCCCAGGTGGGCGGCGATCTCGGGGTCGGGCCGGGCGCTGTAGGCCTGGCGCAGCAGGCGCAGCGCTTCTTCGCGGTTGCCCAGGCGGAATTCCACCCAGCCCAGGCTGTCG
>CAKZXL010000131.1 GCA_937883885.1 uncultured Aquincola sp.
GCCGACTTCATCCGCAGCGAAATCGCCCGCACCGCCAAGATCGTGAAGGCGGCCAGGATCACGCTGGACTGAAGGCCATGGTCGGGACCACCACGGGCATCGTCGACTGCCACTTCCACGTCATCGCGCCGCTGGATCAGGCGCCGATGGCCGCGGGCCGCAGCTACACCCCCGCACCCGCGCCGGTGGCCGATTGGCGCGCCACGCTGGCCCCGCTGGGGGTCACGCAGGGCGTGGTGGTGCAACCCAGCTTCTACGGCGCCGACAACCGGGTGCTGCTGGATGCGCTGGCGCAGGCGCCGGGCACGTTGGTGGGCATCGCCGCGGTTGCCGCCGACGTGCCCGACGCTGAACTCGATCGCCTGGCTGCTGCGGGCGTTCGCGGCGTGCGCCTGGCCCACTTCGCACCGGGCGACCCACGCGCCATGGGTGGCTTCGTGAACTGGCCAGCGTTCGACGCTCTGGAGCCGCGCCTGGCCGAACGCGGGCTGCACCTGCAGCTGTTCACCGACAGCCGCCTGCTGCCCGACCTGGCGCCGCGCCTGCGCCGCGCGCGTGTGCCCGTGGTCATCGACCACATGGGCCGCACGCCGGCCTCGCTGGGCGTGGCCCATGAGGGCCTCCAGGCGCTGGCCGGCCTGATGCGCGACGCCAACGTCTGGGTCAAGCTGTCGGGCATCGCCAACGTGTCGGACGCAGGCCCGCACTACGAAGACGTCCGGCCGATCCACGAAGCCCTGCTGAACGCGGCCCCCGACCGCCTGGTGTGGGGCTCGGATTGGCCGCACACCAAGCCCGCGGGCGAACGGCCCGGCACCGCCACGCTGATGCAGCTGTTCCGGCAGTGGACGCCGCAGGACCTGTGGCATCGCATCGGGTGGGCCAACGCGGTGCAGCTGTACCGGCTGCCGGCGGGTTGAGCCAGCTATCCGGCGAACCAGCCCCACGGACGCTTGCTGATCGCCACCGACACGATCCACCCTGCCGTGGCCAGTGCCGCCAGCCAGGCCGGGCCTGCCTCAGCAGCTGGCGCCCGAGGCCAGGGTCTGCAGCTCGTCGGGCTGCAGGATGCGGATCTCGCGCTGGTCCACCGCCACCACGCCGTCCTTGCGCAGCTTGGCGAAGGTGCGGCTCACGGTCTCGATCGTCATGCCCAGGTAGTTGCCGATCTCTTCGCGGCTCATGCGCAGCAGCATGTCGGCCGGCGCAAAGCCGCGCGCCTGCAGACGCTTGGCCAGGCTCAGCAAAAAGGCCGCCAGCCGCTGCTCGGCGCGCATGCCGCCCAGCATCAGCATCACGCCCTGCTCGCGCACGATCTCGCGGCTCATCACCCGGTGCACGCGGCGCTGCAGCTCGGCCGATTGGCGCGAGGCGTCTTCCAGCTCGGCGAAGGGGATGACGCAGATCTGCGAATCCTCCAGCGCGCTGGCGGTGGCGCTGTGTTCGCCGGTGCCGATGCCGTCCATGCCCAGCAGCTCGCCGGTGGTCTGGAAGCCGGTGATCTGCTCACGGCCTTCGGGCGTGGTGATGCTGGTCTTGAAGAAGCCCGCCCGCACCGCGAACAAGGAGGTGAAGCGGTCGCCGGCGCTGAAGGCCGTGGCACCGCGCAGCACGCTGCGCCGCTCGCTGATGGCGTCGTCCAGCCGCGCCATGTCTTCGGCCGACAGGCCCACCGGCAGGCACAGCTCGCGCAGGTTGCAGTGCGAGCAGGCCACCTGCGCGCGTGAACTCGAGGCTGTGGACATGGCTTGCTCCGGGACGACGACAACGACACCGAGCGTATCGCGCCCCGGCGCAGGCGCACCAGCGGGAATGCGCCGTGAATCCGGCTGTGTTGCCTGCCTGGGCCCGCCTTACTCGCGCGCCCGCGTTATTCGCGCACCCGCGTCACCACCAGCGCCGGGTCGGCGGCAATCTCCGCCTCGGTGAAAGGCATGCGCAGCCACTGCCCGGTGGCGTAGCGCCGGGTGTAGTCGGCGTAGTGGGGCGAAGCCGGATCGTCCGACAGCGAGAAGGTGAGGAAGGTGTGCGCCTGCACCCCGCCCGGCTGGAAGGCCACGATCTGCATGTAGCTGTTGCCGTTGGGGTCTTCGTCCATCGAATAGCCGCCCTGCTCGATGCGCTTTTCGGAGCAGGCGATGGTGAAGTAGCCATTGGCGCCGCAGCCGCCGTAAAGGCCGATGCGCTCGCCGTTGCGGGTGGCAAACAGCACCTGGCTGCGCGGCGCATCCACCGCAAAGCCGCTTTGCTGCACCCGGTACACCGCGGCCGCGAAGGCCTGGCGCAGCGCCGTGGGGTCGGTGGTGTTGAGGCCACGCGGCGTGTTCAGCGGATCGGCCGCGCTGAAGGGCACGGTGTAGAGCTGCGTGGCGGGCAGGCGCTGCGCGCGGCTCATGAACTCGTCCCACACATGCGTGCCGCGTGCATCGGTGGTGCCGCGGCCGTTCCAGGCGGCCAGCGTGCTGCAGGCCAGGGCCACGTCCACGTTCACCGCCGGGCTGATGGCCGTGCCCGTCAACGGGTCGGCCGACAGGGTGATGGGCGCGGCCGGGCTGCCGCTGCACACCGCCGTCAGCGCCGCGTCCTTGAACAGCTCGGCCGTCAACACCCGGCTGTCCAGCGTCATCTGCTGCAGCACCTCGGGCGTGGCCTTTTTGCCGGCATAACCGTCGGTGCCGGCCAGGCGGCGCTGCACCATCAGGTGGCCCAGGCGCGTGCGCAGCGACTGGGCCTGCGTGCCGGCGGGGCCGATGATGTCGGGGTAGCCCGTCAAGGGCTCGGCGGGGTTGGCCAGCCAGTAGCTGTCGTTCATGTTGGCCACGTAGTCGCGCCGCAGCAGCGAAGGCATGCGCGAAGCGCCGATGGCCCCGGGCTGGCGAGAGTCGGCGTCGGTCTGCCATTCGCAGGCGGCGCGCGAGCCGTCGAAGAACGGCACCCGCGGCAACGCCGCCGCCACCGCCTGGCCGAAGGGCGTGGTGCAGCTGGCCACCTGCTGCGGCGACACATTGGGCATGGCGCCGATGTCGGCATACCAGGCGCGTGCATCGCCACGGCCCACCGCCACGGTGTTGACCCACGGAATGGCCGCCTCTTCGCGCTGGATCTGCGCAAAGGCTTCCAGCGATTCGGCCTGCGACCAGCGCATCCAGTTGCGGAAGGTGCGATAGTTGCCCGCGTTGATGTCGCGCATCGCAAAGGCGGTGCTGCCGCTCCATGCCAGCGCCGGGTTGAGCGAGGCCAGGTTGACCAGCGGCCCGTACTCCGAGGTGTAGAGCGTGCGCGTGACGTCGCTCAGCGTGCCATCGGCCGCGCGGCTTTGCACGGTGATGCTGCGCGCCGCCATCGGCACCTTCACGCCGTCCTTCAGGTAGGCGGTGGGCTCACCGGGCGCCAGCGTGAGCTGGAAGAAACCAAAGCGCCGTGCGGTGCTGACGGTGTGGCTCCAGGCCACGTTGTCGTTGAAGCCGATCAGCACCAGCGGCACGCCCAGGAACGAGGCACCACTGACGTTGACCTTGCCCGGGATGGTGAGCTGCGCCTGGTAGAAGCGGTCGGGCCCGCGCCAGTACCAGTGCGGGTTGCCCAGCAGCAGCGGCACGTCGCTGGCATCGGCGCCGAAGCCGAACATGTTGCTGCCCACGCCTTCTTCGCCGCCCACCTGCAGCGGCAGCTGGGCGAAGGCGCTGGCGATGTCCTGCCGCTGCCGGCGGCTGAGCGCGGCCACCTTGGCCGGTGCCGCGCCGGGCGTGGCCGCCGCGGGCGCGATGGCGTTGGCGATCTGCGGCACGAAGTTGCTGTAGCCGCCCGCGAAGTTGGTGGCATACAGCCGGCGGTAGAGGTCGTCGGTGGTGGCCGGCTGCAGCCAGCCGGCGCTGGCGCAGGCCGCATGACCGCTGGCCTTGCCGGCCTTGAGGTCGGCCACCTGGCGGTTGTAGCCGGCCACGAAGCCTTCGATCAGCTCGCTCACGTCGCCGGGTTGCGCGGCGCGAAAGGCGGCCACGGCGTCGGCCGACAGCACATGGCGGTGGAAGAAGTCGGCATCCAGGTTGCGCGGCCGGCCGGCGGTGCCGCTGCTGCTCAGCAGCGCATCGGGGCCGAACCAGCGTGAGCGTTCACCGCGGTAGGTGACGAAGCTTTCGGCGATGGTGCACAGGTTGTCCTGCGCCTGCGCCAGCCCGAAGCCGTAGCCCAGGCTGCCCCAGTTGTCCGCCTTGATGTGCGGCACGCCCATGGTGGTGCGCCGGATCTCGGCGCTGTACCTGGCGTTGTCGCCGTCGCTGCCGCCGAAGCAGCCGGCCAGCAGGCCGATGGCCGTGACCAGCAACAGGCCCCGGCCCGCCTGCGAACGATGCAACGCCACGAACTTCTCTTGCGTCATCTGCGACCCTTCGCACCGGCGGGGGCCGGTGGCGCAGGCCATGCTAAGCAAAAGCAAGCGCCTGCGATCTTGGTAGTGACGCGGGGGTGCCGCCCGGGCCGTGCAGCCGCGATAGAGTGGCCGCATGACCTGGTTGGAGCAACAACTGCGGCAGCTGCTGCCGCGCGCCCCTGAGCGCCTGCTGCAGCAGTTGGCCCGGCGGGCCCGGGCCCACACCCTGGACAAGTCGCAGGTGCTGCTGCCTGCCGGCACACGCTGGCAGCACCTGTGGTGGGTGGAGCAGGGGGCGCTGCGGCTGTACTACATCGACCGCCAGGGGGCCGAGGCCAACAAGAACTTCATGTTCGAGGGCCAGTGCCTGTGGCCGGTGACGCCGCGGCTGCGCGATGAGCCGGTGGACTTCTTCGTTGCGGCGCTGGAGCCCACGCGGGTGCAGGCCTTGCCCATGGCCGATGTGCAGGACCTGCTGGCCGACCAGCCCGACTGGGCGGCGCTGCAGCTGCGCGCGCTGCAACAGCTGCTCGATGAAAAGCTGTGGCGCGAGCATCTGTTCCTGCAGTGCACACCGGCCCAACGTTACCTGGCCTTGCGCGCGGCACGCCCTGCATGGTACGAGCGGCTGCCGCTGCGTCAGCAGGCGGCCTGGCTGGGCATCACCGACGTGTCCTTGTCGCGCCTGCGCAGCCGCCTGGGCCTGCGTGAGGCCGCAGCCCTGCCGGCCGACACTTAACCGCTGTTAAGGCCTTGCAGCCTGCGTCCGGCCACAGTGCCGGCATGCACACCTCCGATCCGCGCCTGGTCCGCCTGTCTCTTGCCTGCCAGGTGATGGCCGTCTTCAGCCTGGGCTGGATGGCCGGCTTCTTCGCCACCTACAGCGGCAACGTGAGCCCGGCCCTGGCAGGACTGGACGGCGCCACTTATGCGGTGGTGCAGTCGACGCTCAACCGCCATGTGCGGCATGCCGCCTTCTTCGCCAGCTTCTTCCTGCCGCCGCTGTGGTGCGCGCTGGCGCTGCTGGCCGGCTGGCGGGGGCGCGGCGCATGGGGCGGGTGCCTGCTGGCGGCGGCGCTGCTGTATGCGCTGGGCATCGTGCTGTTCACGCGGCAGGTCAACCTGCCGCTCAACGCCTACACCGAATCGTGGTCGCCGCAGCAGCTGCCGGCCGACTGGGCGCTGGTGCGTGCACGCTGGAACCTGGCCAACCATGCGCGCACGGCGGTCAGTGCGCTGGCCTTCCTGCTGGCCATCGTCTCGCTGGCCTGCCGCCGGGCGGGGGGGCGGGGTCAGTCCCGCCGGGCCGCCCCAAGGGACTGAAGCCCCCGTGGGGGGTAGCGAGCGCAGCGAGCTTGGGGGCTAGTTTCAATCTGAGGTGATGCCACGGGCCTTGACGATGCCGCGGAAGAGGCGCGCTTCGGCCTGCACCGTGGCCTTGTAGGCGGCAGGGGTCAGCGGCACCGCATCGGCGCCCAGCTCGGCAAAGCGGCGCTGCGTTTCGGGCAGGGCAAGGGCCTTGTTGAGTTCGCGATTGAACAGATCCACCGCCGCCGCCGGCAGGCCGGCCGGCGCATAGACGCCGAAGCGGGTGTCGGCCACCACGTCGGCATAGCCCAGTTCCTCGAAGGTGGGAATGGACGGTGCGCTGTTGCTGCGCTGGCGGCTGGCCACCGCCAGCACCTTGAGCTTGCCGGCCTTCATCGATGGCAGCACCGTGCCCGGGGCAAACGCAAAGTCCACCTGCCCGGCCATCACGTCCTGGATGGCGGGCGCCGCGCCGCGGTAGGGCACATGCGCGGCGGTGATGCCGGCCGCCTGCTTGAACAACTCGCCGGCCAGGTGCGGCGTGGTGCCCACGCCAGCCGAGCCGTAGCTCAGCGTGTCGGGGTGGGCCTTGGCATGAGCCACCAGCTCCTTGAGCGTGTTCACCGGCAGGCCGGGCCGCGCGATCAGGAACAGCAGCGAATTGGCCAGCTGGCCCACCGGCTGCAGGTCCTTGTCGAAGTCCACCGGCATGCGGCTGAACATGGCGGGGTTGACCGACTCGGTGGTGGAGGTGGTCACCAGCAGGCTGTGGCCGTCCTTGCCATTGGCCACCACCTCGCTGGCGGCCAGGTTGCCGGCGGCGCCGGCGCGGTTGTCCACGATCAGCGTCTGGCCCAGCGCCGCGGCCAGCGTGGGCTGTACCACGCGGCACATCACGTCGGCCAGCCCGCCCGGCGGAAAGGCCACCACCAGCCGCAGCGGCTTGTTCGGCCAGGCCGACGTCTGCGCCCAGGCGGGCAGGGTGGTGGCCAGACCGGCCAGCAGCAGCTGGCGGCGCGACAGGGCAGGCAGGGCGGGGCGCATGGGCATCCTCGGTGAACGGCAGGTGCCACCGATGGTGCGCAGACCTCACCAGCGCCGCTGTCCAGCCACGGCGCCGGCTGTCCGCTTTGCGCGGGTTTGTGGGGGCTGCTGGTGGCTCTACGATGCGGCATGCCCGCCTCAACGCTTGTCTTGCGTCCCGCCACCACCGACGATGCCCCGGCCATCGCCGCGCTGCTGCGCCCGCTGGCGCAGGCCTTCGTCGTCGATTCACGGCCGGACGCGGCGGCGCCCTTCTGGGCATCGGTGGATGAAGCGGCGCAGCGGCGCTACATCGCGGCCGAGCGCTACCGGTACACCGTGGCGCTGGAGCCCGGCGGCTCGCTGGCCGGCTTCATCGCCCTGCGCGATGGGCGGCACCTCTTCCACCTGTTCGTGGCGCCGGCCTGGCAGCGGCAAGGGCTGGCCACGCGCTTGTGGCAGCTGGCGAGCGTGCAGGCGCTGGCTGCGCCGGGGCTGCCCCCGCCCGCGGTGTTCACGCTCAATGCCTCACTGCCGGCGGTGGGCTTTTACCAGCGGCTGGGCTTCATCACGGAAGGCGATGCGGTCACTGCCAACGGCATTCGTTTCCAGCCGATGCGGCTGACCGCGTCTGCGCCGGCCTGACTTACCGCAACCCCGGCCGCGGCCGGTAGCGCCGGGCTTGCCAGGTCAGCAGGGCGCCCAGCACGGCCGCCAGGCCGATGAGGGCGTAAACCGCGCGGGAGGCCAGGCTGCCCTCGCCCAGCAGCTGGGCCACCAGGTCGATGCCGAAGAGGCCCACCAGGCCCCAGTTCAGGCCGCCGGCGATCAGCAGCAGCGCGATGGCCGAGGCCAGCAGGGTGCCGGTGCCGCGCGGCACGACCTCGGCGTTGGGCGTCTGGTCGGGCAGCGGCTCGCGGCCTTGGGGCGGGTGCAGGGGCATGGCGGACGCAGGCGGCTGTTCAGGCCACTGCTTCAGGCCACCAAGCTCGGGGCGACTTCGCCACGGGCAGCAGGCGCCGCGCCCGCCGCCGCCGTGCTGCGCGCCACGTGCGGCGCCAGCAGCTCGCGGATGGTCTGCACCGTGTCGTCCCACGACATGCGCCAGACGGTGGTCAGCATCTCCGAGACGCGGCGCTCGCGCGCTTCGTCGGTCTCGTTCAAGGCCGCTTCGCAGGCCGCGATGAACTGCGGTGTCGAATGCGCCACGCGCACCACGTCGCCGTACAGCACCTGCACGTCGTGAACGGCGGTGCTTACCACCGGCTTTTCGCCGGCCATGTATTCCAGCGTCTTGGTGGGGCTGATGAAGCGGGTGGATTCGTTCAGCGCAAAGGGCAGCAGGCACACGTCCCACGCGGCCACCAGGTAAGGCAGCACCGCATACGGCTGCATGCCCAGCCAATGGATGTTGGGCAGGCGCGGCAGGCTGGCGGGATCGATCTTGACCACGGGGCCCACCATCACCAGCTGCCAGTCGGGGCGCGCCTGCGCCACCGCCTGCACCAGGTCGATGTCCAGCCGCTCGTCGATCACGCCGTAGAAGCCCAGGCGGGGCGTGGCGATGCCTGTGTGCAGCTGACGGGTGACTTCGGCCTCGGCGCTGTTCGGCAGCAGCCGGGCCGGCGAGAAGTGGGCGGGGTCCACCGCGCTGGGCAGGCAGTGCACGCTGGGGTGCTGGTCGCGCCGCGCCTCGTACAGCGAAGGGCCGCCGGTGAGCACCAGGTCGGCCCGCTGGATCAGCGCCGCTTCACGCTGGCGCAGGGCCGGTGGCGCGCCGCGGAAGGCCGAGAGTTCGTCCATGCAGTCGTACACCACCGCGGCCGGCGACAGCTGCGCCAGCAGCGGCAAGGCCATGGGGGTGTAGAACCAGACGATGGGCTGGGCGATGCCTTCGGCCGCCAGCCACTGTTGCACCAGCGGGCCCAGCACCGCCAGCTGCTCGTCGGCAAAGCCCGGCGCCTGCACCGGGGTGGTGGGCACCAGCACTTCCACACCGGGCATGGCTTGCCGTGCTTCCAGCCGCGGCGGGCCTTCGCCGGCCACCGGCTCTTCGACAAACACTACGCGGTGGTCGCGGGCCAGCCGCGACAGCAGCTGCTGCGGGCGCTGGAAGACGAAGCCCCAGCGCAGGTGGGAAAAAACGAGGAGTGTGGGCATGTCGGCTTTCAGGGGATGGGGGAGTTGTTGCTGGCAGCGGCGCAGGGCCGCGACGCAGGCGGGGTCGGGCAGCCGGCGCCAGCGCGGCGATGCGGACGAGGGCGGCACCACGTCGAACAGGCCGCTGCGGTGCCAATCCTGCGTGTGAGTCCAGTCGGTGCGGTCGATCAGCGGGTACAGACACAGGCCCAGCAAGGGCACGCCGGCGCGCAGTGCGGCAGCGGCCTGGTCGCTCATGTCCTGCAGCCACTCGGCGCGGCCGGCCCCCACGTGGCTGGTCTCGGCGATCACCAGCGGGCGGCCGTAGCGTTCCCAGGCGTCCTGCAGCAGCAGCGCCGGTGGGCGCCGTCGCGGGTCGCGCAGGTGCCAGGCCAGGCGTTCTTCGGTGCCCACCTCCCACTGGCCGCTGTGGTAATGGTTGGCGCCCAGCAGGTCCAGCAGCTCAGGCCGGCCGCCCAGCTCGGGCTCCAGGCGGCCGGCGATCAGGTCCCACACCTGCCACTGGTAGCTGGCCACCTGGCGGGCCAGCGGTGCCAGCTCAGGCTGCCCCACGGGCGCCGCCACATGCACCAGCGGTTCCACATGCAGGAAGCGGCAGCGCGGGTCGACCTGGCGCATGGCCTGCATCGCGCCGATGGCGGCCCGCACCAGCCGGCGCTTGACCTCGTAGCCGCTGCGCTGGCTGCCGGGGCCGGTGCCTTCGGGGTCGCCGCGATACGGCCACACCAGGTTGGTTTCCGACACCGCCCAGGCCAGAAAGCCGATCTCGTTGACGGGCGTGTACACCGGCGCCTCGCCGGCCGGGGTGTAGGGCGCCAGCACCCGCGCCACCTCGGCCGCAAAGACCGGCAGCCGCTGCACGATGCGGTCGTCGAACAGGTCCACGCCCGGCGCGGTGCCGTAGTGCATCACCGTCCACAGCACCTGCACGCCGTGGCGCCGGGCGGCTTCGGCCACCTGGATCACGCGGCTGAAGTCGAAGCGGCCGGCCTCGGGTTCGCACAGGCGCCAGCCGATGCTCTCGCGCACGCA
>CAKZXL010000132.1 GCA_937883885.1 uncultured Aquincola sp.
GCGTACTTGGGGCCGTTGAGCCGCAGGTCGTTGCGCAGCACCTGCAGCAGCGGCGCGGCCGGCGGCACCTGCAGCGCCTGGGCCTGGCCGTTGACCTGCAGATGAAGCGTGACCGTGACCGGTGCGGGTGAGGGTACTGCGGCGGCGGTCACGGTCGGTGGGCTGGCTTTATGCCGTGGTGAGGTCGCTCGACTGGATGCGCTTGACGCCCTTGGCCGTCATCTGCTTCCAGGCGGCTTCCAGCGAGCCGTTGAGGTCGATGGCGCGGGTGGCGTCCTCGATCACGTAGACGTTGAAGCCGGCCTTGCGCGCGTCCATCGCGGTCCAGGCCACGCAGAAGTCGGTGGCCAGGCCGGTGACGTACACCGTCTTGATGCCGCGGGCCTTGAGGTAGCCGGCCAGGCCGGTGACGGTCTTGCGGTCGGCTTCCTCGAAGGCGGAGTAGCTGTCCACGCCCTTGTTGAAGCCCTTGCGGATGATGAGCTGCGCGGTGGGCAGCTTGAGGTCCTTGTGGAGCGCGGCGTCTTCGGTGCCCTGCACGCAGTGGTCGGGCCACAGCACCTGGTTGCCGTACTTCAGCACCGTGGTCTCGAAGGGCTTCTTGCCGGCGTAGCTGCTGGCAAACGATGCATGGCCGGGCGTGTGCCAATCCTGCGTGACCACGATGTTGGCAAAGGCCGGCGCCAGGCGGTTGATCACCGGCACCACCTCGTCGCCGCCCTTGACCGGCAGCGTGCCGCCGGGCACGAAGCAGTTCTGCACGTCGACCACGATCAGGGCCGACTTGTCGTCGGGCTTGATGGACGCTGCCGCGAGGGCCCAGGGCGTGGCGCCGGCCGCCAGCGCGGCGGTGGCGGTGTGCAGCAGGAACTGGCGGCGGGGCAGGGTCGTGGTCATGGCGAAGGCTCCGGTAAGGGTGGAAGAAAGGCGGCGTCAGACGCTCAGGTAGGCCCGCCGCACCTCTTCATTGGCGGCCAGCTCGGCCATGCTGCCGGTGTAGCGCATCTGGCCCTTTTCCAGCACATAGGCGCGGTCGGACACCAGTTCGGCGAAATGCATGTTCTGTTCCGACAGCAGGATGCTCACGCCCTGCGCCTTCAGCGCCAGGATCATGTGGGCCATCTGCTCCACGATCACCGGCGCCACGCCTTCGGAAGGTTCGTCCAGCAGCACCAGGAAGGGGTTGCCCATCAGCGTGCGGGCCACGGTCAGCATCTGCTGCTCACCGCCGCTCATGCGGCCGCCGGGGCGGTCGGGCATCTCGCCCAGGTTGGGAAACAGCTGGAACAGGCGCTCGGCCGTCCACAGCGGCGCTTCGCTGCCATCGGGCCAGCGGCGCGGCGGCTGGCGACCCACCTCGAAGTTCTCCAGCACCGTCAGGTCGGTGAACACGCGGCGGTCTTCAGGCACGAAGCCCAGGCCCGCGCGGGCGATGTCGTGCGGCTGCGCGCGGCTGATGTCGCGGCCCATGAACTGCACGCTGCCGCGGCGCTTGGCCATCAGGCCCATCAGCGTCTTGAGCGTGGTGGACTTGCCCGCGCCGTTGCGGCCCATCAGCGCCACCACCTCGCCACGGCGCACCCGCAGGCCGACGTCGAACAGGATCTGCGCGGCGCCGTACCAGGCGTTCAGGCCGCTGGCGTCCAGCAACACCTCGTTTTTCATGATGCCGCTCCGGTGTGGCGGGGTCCTTCAAGCGGCCGCGGCAGAACCGGCTCTGCCGGGCTGCTCGCGGCGCCCCCTTGAGGGGGAGCGCCGGAGGCGCTTCGGGGGTGGGCTTCAAACGTTTTACCCGTGCCGAAATAGACTTCTTGCACCTTGGGGTGGTCGCGGATCTCGGCCGGCTTGCCTTCGGCAATCAGCCTTCCGCGGGCCAGCACGATCATGCGGTCGGCGTAGGCGAACACCACGTCCATGCTGTGTTCGGTGAACAGCACCGCAATGCCGCGCTCGATCACCAGCTGCTTGGTCAGCGCCATCAGCTCGTTGCGTTCCTTGGGTGCCATGCCGGCGGTGGGCTCGTCCATCAGCAGCAGCTTGGGCTGGTTGGCCATCGCAATGGCCAGCTCCACCCGCTTGACGTCGCCATAGGCCAGCACGCTGCAGGGCCGGTCGGCCTGCGCCGCCATGCCCACCTGGGCCAGCAGCGCCAGCGCCTCGTCGCGCTTGTGGCCGGCCGCGCGGCGCCACATCGAGAACAGCAGGCCGTCGCTGGACAGCAGCGCCATCTGCACGTTTTCCACCACCGTCAATGAGCCAAAGGTCTCGGCGATCTGGAAGGTGCGGCCCACGCCCAGGCGCCAGATGTCGCGCGGCTTGCGGCCGATGAGTTCCTGCCCTTCGAGCTGGATGCTGCCGGTGTCGGCCTTCAACTGGCCGTTGACCATGTTGAAGGTGGTGGACTTGCCGGCGCCGTTGGGGCCGATCAGGGCCAGCAGCTCGCCCTTGGCGACCGAGAAGCTGACGCCATCGACCGCGCGATTGCCGCCGAAGGACTTGCCCAAATTGGTGACGTTCAACAGGCTCATTGCACCGCCTCCTTGCGTTGGGCGAACAGCTGCCGCACGAAGCCGGCGATGCCCTGCGGGAAGGCCAGCACCAGCAGCAGGATGATGCCGCCCAGCAGGGCGCGCCAGTAGTCGGTGCTGCGGGCCACGGTGTCCTGCAGCCAGGTGAAGGTGACGGCGCCCACCAGCGGGCCCGACAGCGTTTGCAGGCCGCCCAGCAGCACCATCACCAGCCCATCGACCGAGCGGCCCACGCCCAGCACGTCGGGCGAGATGCTGCCCTTGGAAAAGGCGTACAGCGCGCCCGCCAGCCCGGCGAACAGGCCCGCCACCACAAAGGCCACCCACTGCATGCGCTTGACGTCGATGCCGATCGCATCGGCGCGCAGCAGCGAGTCGCGGCCGGCACGCATCGCATAGCCGAAGGGCGAGAACAGGATGCGGCGCAGCGCCAGCACCGCCAGCGCCACCAGCGCCAGCGTCAGCCAGTAGTAGTGCGTCTTGTCCGACAGCCATTCCGCCGGCCACACGCCGGTGATGCCGTTGCTGCCGCCGGTGAACTCGTCCCACTGGAAGGTGACCGACCAGACGATCTGCGCGAAGGCCAGCGTGAGCATGGCCAGGTACACGCCCGACAGCCGCACGCAGAACCAGCCGAACAACAGCGCGCCCACCGCCGCCGCCACCGGCGACAGCACCAGGGCCAGTTCCATCGGCAGGCCGGCGTTGCGCACCAGCAGCGCCGCCGCATAGGCACCCAGGCCGAAGTAGGCCGCATGGCCGAACGAATGCATGCCGGCCGGCCCCATGATGAAGTGCAGGCTGGCCGCAAACAGCGCGGCGGTCAGCAGGTCGATGGCCAGCACCGTGAGGTAGGGGGCATCGGCGGTGGCCAGCGGCATGGCGGCCAGCGCCAGCAGCAGCACCGCGCCGGCGATCTTCAGGCCGTTGCCCGCCGCGCGCAGCGGCTCTTCGGGCGGGGCCGAATTGCGGCTGGTGCCCTGCGGCCGGCCGAAGAGGCCCCAGGGCCGCACCACCAGCACTACCGCCATCACCAGGAACTCGGCCACCAGCGTGAGCTTGGAGAAGGAGAAGGCGATGCCGAACAACTCGACGTTGCCGATGCCGATGCACAGCGCCTTGATCTCGGCGATCAGCAGCGCGGCCACATAGGCGCCGGGGATGCTGCCCATGCCGCCCACCACCACCACCACGAAGGCGTCGCCGATGGTCAGCAGGTCCAGGCCCAGGTTGGCCGGCTCACGCGGCAGCTGCAGCGCGCCGCCCAGGCCGGCCAGCATCGCGCCCAGCGCAAACACCGCGGTGAACAGCCAGGCCTGGTTGACGCCCAGGGCGCCCACCATCTCGCGGTCTTGCGTGGCGGCGCGTACCAGGGTGCCGAAGCGGGTGCGGGTGAGCAGCAGCCACAGCAGGCCCAGCACGACGGGGCCGATGAAGATGAGGAAGAGGTCGTAGGTGGGAAAGCGCCGGCCCAGCAGGTCGATGGAGCCGGTGAGCCCCGGCGCCCGCGGGCCCAGCAGGTCTTCAGGGCCCCACAGCCACAGCGCCGCGTCCTTGATCACCAGCACCAGCGCGAAGGTGGCCAGCAGCTGGAACAGCTCGGGCGCCCGGTAGATGCGGCGCAGCAGCGTCACTTCCACCAGCGCGCCCACCAGGCCCACCGCGATGGAGGCCAGCAGCAGCGCTGGCCAGAACCAGCCGCTGCCCAGCCGGTCGGCCAGGCTGTAGGCGATGTAGATGCCCAGCATGTAGAACGAGCCGTGCGCGAAGTTCACGATGCGGGTGACGCCGAAGATCAGCGACAGGCCGGCCCCGACCAGGAACAGCGACGATGCGCCGGCCAGGCCGTTGAGCAGTTGGACGATGAAGCCGGATAGATCCATGGCGTGGGGGCTGGGTGCTCTCGGCGATCAAACAGGCAGCCCTGCCGCCGCGGCGGGCGCCGTGGCAGGGCATCGGAAAAGGGGCCGGGGGCGCGGGCGGTGCCCGCGCCAGGTCGCGATCAGTCCGCGGGGCGCAGCTTCTTCACTTCTTCGTCGCTCGGCTGGAACTTGGCGCCATCGAGGTAGACGTAGTCCACCATCACGCCCTTGCCCTTGTCGTTCTTGGTCTTGCCGACGAAGGCGCCCAGCGTGGACTGCTGGTCGATCGCGCGGTAGTTGAACTTGCCGAAGGGGCCGGTGACTTCCAGCCCGCGGAAGGCGGTGATGAGCTTCTCGGTCTCGGTGCTCTTGGCCTTCTTGATGCCTTCGGCCAGCGACTTGATCATGCTGTAGCCCACCACCGAGCCCAGGCGCGGATAGTCCTTGTACTTGCCGTGGTAGGCCAGGAAAAAGGCCTTGTGCTCCGGCGTCTGGATGCCGTACCAGGGGTAGCCGGTGACGATCCAGCCGTTGGGCGATTCATCCTTCAGCGGGTCGAGGTATTCGGGCTCGCCGGTCAGCAGGCTCACCACCTCGCGGCCCTGGAACAGGCCGCGGGTGTTGCCCTCGCGCACGAACTTGGTCAGGTCGGCGCCGAACAGCACGTTGAAGATGGCGTCGGGCTTGGCATCGGCCAGCGCCTGCACCACGCTGCCGGCGTCCAGCTTGCCCAGCGGCGGCGCCTGCTCGGCCACGAACTCCACGTCGGGCTGCGCGGCCTTGAGCAGCTGCTTGAAGGTGGCCACCGCGCTCTGGCCGTATTCGTAGTTGGGGTAGACGATGGCCCAGCGCTTTTTCTTGAGCTTGGCCGCCTCGGGCACCAGCATGGCCGACTGCATGTAGGTGGAGGCCCGCAGGCGGAAGGTGTAGCGGTTGCCGTTCTGCCACACGATCTTGTCGGTCAGCGGCTCGCCGGCCAGGTAGAAGAACTTCTTTTGCTTGGCGAAGTCGGTCAGCGCCAGGCCGGTGTTCGAGAGGAAGGAGCCGGCCAGCACGTCCACCTTCTCGCGCGAGATCAGCTCTTCGGCCGCGCGAACCGCATCGCCGGGGCTGGCGTTGTCGTCGCGGGTGATCAGCTCCACCTTCTTGCCCAGCAGGCCGCCGCTGGCGTTGA
>CAKZXL010000133.1 GCA_937883885.1 uncultured Aquincola sp.
GCTAACTTCTTTCCGCACCCGCCGCTTCCGGCAAACGCTTCAGTGATCAGCGAAGCCTTGCACTGTAGCACGGGGTTTTCCTACAAGGCAAGCAGGACGCGAAAAAAAGTTGAACGGCCTACTGGTTGTGCGACGTGGCTGCGCCTTCAGCGGCCCGCAGTGCGCAACACGGGGGCTATCTCGCGCACCAGCGCGTCCATCTCGGTCTCGCGCACGCCTGCGTAGGCCAGCACCAGCCCGGGGTGACGGGCGCCCAGGCCACCCACGCCGTAGGCGGACAAGGGAATCACCGTGACACCGCGCCGGGCGCAGTCAGCCGCCAGCGCGCGGTCGTCGGTGCCCGCGGGCAGCGAAAAGCACAGGTGGACGCCACGCGCGCCGCCCGTCAGTCGCAGGGCGCTGTCGGTGCGCGACAGCTCGGGCACGTGGGCATGCAACGCCTGCAGCAGTGCTTCGCGGCGACGACCGAACGCTTCGCGCAGCCGGTGAACATGGCCGGCGTAGTGCCCTTCTTCCAGGAAGCGCGCCATCACCGCCTGGAGCACCTGATCACCATCGCGGTGGAAATCATTGGCGGCTGCTGCGAAGACGCCAGCCTGCGAGGCGGGCACGACCATGAAGGCCAGCCGGATGCCGGGGAACATCGTCTTGCTGAAGCTGCCCAGATAGACCACGTGCTCGCCGCCGCCCGACTCGGCGTCCAGCCCTTGCAGCGAAGGCAGCGGCGCGCCTGCATAACGGAAAGGGCTGTCGTAGTCGTCTTCCAGCAGCAGCATGCCGGCGGCGCGGGCACAGGCCAGCCAGTGCAGCCGACGCGCCAGCGGCATCGCCGCGCCGGTCGGGAATTGATGCGAAGGCGTGAGGTAGGCCAGGCGCGCGGTCGCCGCCAAGGCAGTCGGTACGGGCGCCCCGCTGGCGTCCACGTCCACCGGACGAAGGCGCAGGCCCTGTTGTTCGAGCGCCCGGCGGGCGCCCCAGTAACAGGGGTTCTCCACGATGGCGTCGTCCCGCGGATCGCACAGCAACTGGGCCACCAGCGAGACAGACTGCGCGGTGCTGTCGGTCAGGATGACCTGCTCGGGCTGGCAGCGTACGCCGCGCGTGGCGCGGACATGGCGGGCAATCGCCTGCCGAAGCGCGGGTGAACCGCCTGGCGCGCCGGGCAACAGCAGGTGGGCGTCGGGTCGGCGCAGCATCTGGATGTGCAGCTGGTTCCACAAGGCCTGGGGAAACAGCTCTTCGGTGAAGCCGCCGGGGCAGAAGGGGCGCTCGACCCAGAACTCGTGGATGGCGTCGGCGCGGTAGTCGCGGCCGCGCGCAGACAACCTCGGGCGCCCTGCCGCCACGTCGGGTCGAAGGGGCAGCACCGTTTCCGCCGGTCGGTCCACCACCACCGGTCGCACATACGTACCGGAGCCGTGGCCCGCGACGACGAAGCCCTCGGCCTCCAGCTGGGCGTACACGGCCACCAGCGTGTTGCGTGCAACGCCCAATGATTCAGCCAGGGCCCGCGTGGCCGGCAGACGATGGCCGGGCAGCAGCACACGGGCGGTGACCGCCTCCCTCAGCCCCTGCGCCAGCTGCACCCGCAGCGGCTGGCCAGCGTGGCGCAGCCGCTGGCCGCGCAACCACTCGGCCAGGCTGTCGGTGGCCGGGTGAGCCGCGGCGGGACGCAGCCGCAGCTCAGGTGTGACCTGGGCTTCAGACATGCCGCGACAGGCGGCCGTTCAGGGCAGGCAGATGCAGGGCAGTCTTCATGTGGGACCCATGGACGCGCGACAGGACTGGACGCTGCCGGCGCATATCCGAACTTTAGTTCGGTTACTAGCAAGTTGCAGACCGGAAAACCCGAGGCCACGCCATCGCCGTCGCTAACATGGACCGATGCCCAAGCCCGACGCTCCGAGGCCCGGCACCCGCGCACGCGCCACCGCCCCGGCGCGCAAGCCGGTGGCCGCCAAACGCACCAGCAAGCCGATCGTGATGAGGCGACAGCCTTCGCAAGACCGCGCGCACGCCACCATCGATGCAGTGCTGAAGGCGGCGGAACAGGAGATTGCCGAGGGCGGCCTGGACCGCCTGACCACCAAGCGCATCGCCGCCACCGCGGGCCTGTCGGTGGGCGCCGTCTACGAGTACTTTCCCAACAAGGAAACCATCATCGGCGAGCTGGTGCAGCGCTGGCTGGACCGCGTGTTCGATGAGCTGGACGGCGTGCACCCACGCCATGGCGCCGGGCTGGACGTGCTGAGCTACGTGCTCGAACAAACCCGGCTGGCCCAGCGCCTGTACCACGACCAACCCGGCCTGGGTGCGCTGCTGGACATGCTGATGGCGATGCCGGCGCTGCGCGCGGTGGTGGAAGTGCACGACGCGCGCATGACCGAGTCGGTGAGCAGCGCGTTGGCTTTTTATATGCCGCAGGCCGCGGCGGAAGACCTCCACACCACGGCGCTGAGCATCCGCATCATCGCGCACGAGATGATCGCCGCCGCCGTGGTGTACCGCTCGGGCGATGAGCAGCGGCTGATGACGCAACTGCGCGTGTGCCTGGTGGCGCTGGTGTCGCGGCTGCTGGCACCCGCCTGAGCGCGCTCAGGCCGCGCGGCAAGGCCATGCGGGCTGCGCGGCAGTGGCCCATCGCAGCGGCGCAAAGTGGCCCATGGCGGCGGGCCCCAGCCTTCCTACGATGTGGCGGACGTGGGGCGCCCGCGCGGCATCAGGGCCGTGAGCGGTCGCTCGGCCCCATGCCTGCAGGAGATGTCATGCCCCCGATTTCCCGCCCTGCCCTGCGTGCCACGCTGGCTGCGGCCCTCGTCATACTGGCCGGCTGCAACGACGGCGGCACCAGCCCGGCCGACGTGGTGCTGCGCGGCGGCAAGGTCGTCACCATGGACGACCAGCGCACCGTCGCCCAGGCCGTCGCCGTCAAGGACGGGCGCATCAGCTTCGTCGGCAGCGATGCCGACGTGACGACCCGCATCGGCCGCAACACCAAGGTCATCGAACTCGAAGGCCGCATGCTGATGCCCGGCTTCATCGATGCCCACCTGCACAGCATCGCCGGCGGCCGTGCGCTGCTGGTGTGCGACCTGCAATATCAGCCGCTGACCCGCGCGCAGCTGGTCGAGCGGCTGCAGGCCTGCCTGGACGCCAGCACCGACCGCGGCGCCGACGCCTGGCTGGAAGCGGTGAACTGGGACCGCCAGGCCACCGCCAACCTGGACACCGACCCCACCGCGCAGACCTTGACCGCGCTCACGACCACCCGGCCGGTGGTGGTGACGTCGAGCGACTTCCACTCCGTGCTGGCCAATGCGCGGGCGCTGCAGCTGGCCGGCATCACCGCGGCCACGCCCGACCCGGCGGGCGGCAGCTTCCTGCGCGATGCGCAGGGCAACCCCACCGGCATCGGCATCGACGGCGGGGGCTTCCAGATCAAGGCGGCGATTCCACCCGACACGCAGGAAGACGTGCTCAACCAGGCCCGCGCTGCGCTGCAGGCGATCCGGGCGCAGGGCATCACCAGCTTCATGGATGCGGCTGCCGGCGAAAACACGCTGCGCACCTTCCAGACGCTGCAGAAGAACAGCGAGCTGACCGCCCGTGTGAACCTGGCGCTGAGCATCCAGTTGGCCGACGACATCCCTGCGCTGCGCGCGGTGGCCGATGCCGGCGACAAGGGCGACGCCGTGGCCCAGCCGGGCGTGCGCGCCCGCATCCTCAAGCTGTTCATGGACGGCGTGGTGAACGCACCGGCCGACAACGGCGCGCTGCTGCAGCCCTACTTCCAGAACGCCGGCACGCCACAGGCGCCCGTGCTGATCCCGAGCACCAACTACGGCGCGCTGTACTTCGAGCAGGCACGGCTGCAGGACATCATGGTCAAGGCCATGGACAACGGCTTCGACATCCACATGCATGCCACCGGTGACCGTGGCGTGCGCACCGCCCTCAATGCGCTGCAGAACGCGCGGCAGCAGCGGCCGCAGGCCGACTTCCGGCCCGCCATCGCCCATGCAGAAACGGTGGCGGTGAGCGACTACGCCCGCTTCGCGGCCGAGGACGTGATGGCGACGATGTCCTTCCAGTGGGGCGTGCGTGCTTCCTTCTCGGTGGGCCTGACGGAGCAGCACCTGGGCCCGGACCGTTTTGCGCGCATGGAGCCTTCGGGCAGCCTGCGCCAGGCGGGCGCACGCATCGTGCACGGCAGCGACTGGCCGATCGACGCCTTCGACACCTTTCTGGCGCTGAAGGCCGGCGTGACGCGCTCGGGCGATCCGCAGAACCCGCGCAGCCCGGCCAGCCAGTCGCCCGACTACGTGGGCCGCATCAACGACGACCCGGCGCTGTCGCGCGACGACGTGCTGGCCGCCATCACGCGCAACGCGGCCTACCAGCTGCGACTGGACAAGCAGGTGGGCACGCTGGAGGCGGGCAAGCTGGCCGACATGGTCATCCTGGAGGCCGACTTCCTGACGGTGCCCGATGAAGAACTGGCCCGCAACCGCGCGCTGCTGACGATGGTGGGCGGCCAGACGGTGTACGCCACCGGGCCTTACGAGTCGCAGATGAGCACCGCCACCGCCACCCGCACCGCCGATGCGCGGGCGATGATCCTCAGCCCCAAGGGCTCGGCCGGCATGCTGGTGCACCAGGTGGGCAAGCGGGTGCACATCTGCACCCCGGGCGACGGGCATCTGCCGTTTGGCGCGGCGGCTCAGCGCGTCGGCGCCACGTCGTCGCACCAGCCACTGCGTGTGAGCAGCCGCGCCTGCCCGCGCGGCCCGGCCAGCGCCGCCGAGAGCTGCCGCACGCTGGCATAAGCGCCGGGCACCACCCGCAGCACCGCGCCTGCCAGCACCAGCGCGGGGGCTTCGGCCTGCGGTGGTGCCGCGCCCCAACGGCGCAGGCTGTGATCGAAGCCGTCGCAGATCTGCCGCAGGCGAGGCGACACGTCGGCCGCGCGAACGATGCAGGCGAACTCGTCGCCGCCGACATGGCCGGCGAAGTCGCCATGCGCTTCGGCATCGGCCATCAGCCAGCTGGCCGCCATGCGCACCACCTCGTCGCCGGCCGCATGGCCATGGGCCTGGTTGAATGCCGGCAGGCCCGGGATGCTCCAGAAGATGAGCAGGAAGGCGGCGCCCTGTTCCAGCAGCCGGGCCAGGTGGCGGTCGATGGCCAGGTTGCCGGGCAGCCGGGTCAATGGATGGGCGTTTTGCGCTGTCACCACCTGCAGGTCGGACAGTGCCTTGAGCAGGTCGGAGGTGCGGCCCACGCCGATGTAGCGGCCCTCGCGGGTGACCACGAAACCATCGACCATGAAGCGGTCGTCCAGGTTGGCGATGGCCTCGCTCATCGTGCGCAGGCTGGCGCCCGCGTCGAACACCAGCGGGTTGGCATCCATCAGCAGCGCGCAGCTGCTGCGGCCATGGATCTCGAGGAAAAAGCGCTCTGCACCCCGGTGCAGCACATGCAGTGAACGCAGCAGGCCGATCGGGCGGCCGCCGTCGTCCACCACCGGCAGGGCATACAGGCGTGGGTTGTCCCGGAACAGGCGCACCACCTCCTCACAGCGCCAGCTCAGCTCGGCCACCGGTCCGTCATGCGCCAGCCGACCCGCGGTCACCGCGGCCACGTCGGCGTCCACGACCCGCTCGCGGGCGTCGTCGTCGCGCTGCTCCAGCAGCAGTTCCACGTCGATGCGCAATGTGCTGCGCGGCATGGCCGAAGGACGCGCCAGCAAGTAACCCTGGCACAGCCTGACGCCCAGGCCCAGGAGCACCCGCAGGTCGCTCTCCTGCTCCAGGCCTTCGGCCACGACACCGGTGCCGGTGGTGGTGGCCATCTCGAGGATGGAGCGCACGAACTGCTGCTTCAGCGGATCGGTGGCCACACCATCGATGAAGTGGCGGTCGATCTTGACGAAGTCGGGCCGCAGGTCCACCCAGCGCTTCAGGCCGGAAAAGCCTTCGCCCAGGTCGTCCAGCGCCATCAGCAGGCCCAGCCCGCGCAGCGCGGCCACCGCACTGCCCAGCGCCACCGGGTCGAGCGTGGGCCGTGTTTCGGTCAGTTCCACCACGATGCGGCCCGGCTCCAGGTGCAGCGGCTGCAGCACCCCGGCGATCACCTCCACCCGCGACTCCGAGGCCAGCAAGGTATCGGCCGTGACGTTGATGAACAGTTGGCCGGGCAGCTTGAGCTGCGCAAAGCGTTCGACGATGCGCCGCATGACGATGCGTTCCAACTCCACCAGCCGGCCCGCGCGGGCGGCGGTGTCGAACAGCACCAGGGGCGAGTGCAGCGCCGAATTGGCGGGCGCCCGCGTCAATGCCTCGAAGCCGACGATGGCCGAGCAACCGACGTCGACGATGGGCTGGAAGTGCACCTCCAGGCTGCGTTGCTGGATGACCCGATCCAGCTCGGAAAAAAGGGCGTCGGTGGGCACGGACATGAACGGCGTTCTACACCCTCACGCTGCCAGCTTGAAGCGGGTCAGCAGACTCGACAGGCGCGCGGCCTGCTCGCGCAGCGACTGCGCCGCGGCGGCGGTCTCTTCCACCATGGCCGCGTTCTGCTGGGTCAGCGCATCCACCTCGTTGACGGCGGCATTGATCTCGCGCAGGCCGGCGCCCTGCACCGCCGCTCGGCTGCGGATGTCGCCCACCGTGGCCGACACGTCACGGATGCCGGCCTGCAGCTGACGCATCGCGCCGCCGGCCGCCTGCACCAGCTCGGCACCCTGGTCCACCTGGGCGGTGGACGCCTGGATGAGCTGCTTGATCTCGCGTGAGGCATCCGCCGACTGCCTGGCCAGGCGACGCACCTCGCCGGCCACCACGGCGAAGCCGCGGCCATCTTCGCCGGCACGGGCAGCCTCCACCGCGGCATTCAAGGCCAGCAGGTTGGTCTGGAAGGCCAGACCGTCGATCACGCCGGTGATGTCGGCAATGCGCCGGGCGCTGCCGCTGATCCGGTCCATGCTCTGCACCGCCTGGAGCACCACCTGGCAGCCATCGTCGGCGGCGCTGCTGGCCGACACCGCCAGCGCGGCCGCCGCATCGGCCGATTGTTCGGCCGCTGCCACCGCTTCGGTCAGCGTGCCCATGCTGGCCGCGGTCTCCTGCAGGCTGCCTGCGGTGTGCTCGGTGCGGTCACTCAGGTCCTGGCTGCCTTGTGCAATCTCGGTGCTGGCCGCGTCGATGGAGGCCACGCTGCTGCGCACCTGACCCACCAGCTCGTGCAGGCTGTGCTGCATGCTGCCCAAAGCCGCCATCAGCTGCGACAGCTCGTCGCGGCCGGCGCTTTCGGCCCGCACCGGCGTGGACAGGTCACCGTCAGCCACACGCCCGGCCACACGGATGGCGCGATCCAGCGGCCGGGTGACGGACAGCACGATGAAGCACATCAGTGGCAGGAAGACGGCCAGCGTACCGCCCGCCACCGCCATGATCACGGTGCGCCAGCGGGCCACGGCGCGGGTGGCATCGGCGCTTTGTGCTTCGGCCTGACCGGCCAGCGCGGTGGCGATGGCCTCCAGCATCGGCTCGGCGGCGTGCATCTGCTTCTTGGCCGGGCCCAGCAGCTCATTGGCCTCGTTGGAAGTCACGATCTGGCCGTTGATCGACCGCTGGATCACGTCGCCCGCCTGCTGGCGATACGACTGCAGCAGCGGCAGCAAGGCCTGCAGCTGCTGGCCCGGCACGCGTTGCTGCAGGGCATCGAGCTGGCGCAGTGCACTGTCGAAGGATTGCGTCCACTGCGCCTGGTAGCGCTTGGCGGCCGCCGGGTCGTCGATCTGCAGGATGGCATCCTTCTCGAAGCGACGCAGATTGCCGAACTCGGTGCGGAACGCGGTCAGGGCAGCATGGGTGGCCACGCTGTCGGTGGCAAAGGCGTCGAACTGGCGGTCCAGCCGCTGCAAGGCCAGTACTGCGGCCCCACTGACACCCATCAGGGCCAGCGACGCCAGCGCCGCGGCGCCCACCAGGCGCGACTTGATCGACAACTGCTTGAGGTACTTCACAGGGGTTACTACTGAAGAGGGAGTTGCCGCGCTTATCGACGGTCTGGCGCCGTGGCTGAAGCATGGCCCCATAGGGCGACAGGCCTAGGACGACGTCATCAAAACGACACCGAGGCGCACCCTTGCGCAGCCATCTGGCGCATGAGCCGTCATCCGCACGTCACGGAAGAGGCATACCGTCGTGCGCGGGTACCCTGAATGCCCTGTGCAGTCAGGTCCCCGTGATTTCCCTTTTCCAGACATGTCCACCCTCACGCGCATCCAGCGCTGCAAGCGCCTTCCCCGCAACACGGCGGGGCGCGATTTCGTGGTCGGCGATCTGCATGGTCATCGCCACCTGCTGGAGGCTGCGCTGCAGCGGCTCGACTTCGATCCGTCTTGCGACCGGGTGCTGTCGGTGGGCGATCTGGTGGACCGCGGCCCCGATTCGCTCGGCACGCTGTCGCTGATCCGCGAGCCCTGGTTCCATGCCGTGCTGGGCAACCACGAGTTGATGTTGCTGCATTTCCTGCGCTGCTACGACAGCCGGCGCTTCGGCCGCAAGTCGTGGGCCACGCGGCAGGGTGCCTGGGTGGCCGAAGCGATGGCCCGGCATCCCAAGAGGCTGGAGCGGTTGCGCCTGTCGCTGATGGACCTGCCGCTGTCGCTGCAGGTGGAGGGCGAGCTGCCCTTTCGCGTGATGCATGCCGACGTGGACCCGCGGCATGCAGCGCATCAACCCGAATCCGACCGCGCCAGCGTGGCCGTGCACGAAGCTGAAGAGATGACCTGCTCGCGTGCCAACCTGGCCAGCCTGGACCGTGGCAGCAGCCGCCTGCTGGACTTCGACGGCCGCCCGGTGCGCCTGAGCCGGCGCCTGACCGCCCCGATGCCATTGACCTACGTGGGGCATTCACCGCTGGCCGAGATCACCGTGCACCAGTCGCATGTGTACATCGACCAGCGCGTGTGCGAAGCCGACCGCAAGGGCGGCCCGGCCAGCCTGCCCACCGTGGTGGAGCACCAGGCTTTTGCTGCGTGGTTGCGCGGCGTGTCGGTGGCCGCGTGCCCGCCACTGGCAGAGCCTGCCATCCACGACCCGCTGAGCGCCGAGCTGATCGCGGCCTGAAGCGGCCGCCCGGCGCCACCGGGCCAGGGTAGAGTGCTGGGCTGATGTCCCAGCCTGCACTCCAACTCACTTTCCTGGTGCCTGCCGCCGCCCATGCCGGCGTGCTGGCCGAACTGACCAAGGGCCAGTCGGCGCCTGAACGCATCAGCCTGGCGGCGATGTACCTGGACACCGCCGACCGTCACCTGGCGCGCGAAGGCCTGACCTGGCGCCTGCGGCGTGAAGGCCGGCGCTGGATACAAACGCTGCAGCGGGCCGACGGCAGCCTGCTGGCGCAGCAAGCGCATGAAGCCATCCGGCCCGACGCCACCCCCGATGCGTCGCTGCATGCCGGCACCCAGGCAGGCGACCAGCTGCTGGCGCTGCTGCAGCAAGCCGCTGAGGACGGCCAGGCACCCAGCGCCCGCTACCGCAGTGAGCTGGCACGCACCAGCCGGCGCGTGCGCAGCGGCGGTGCGGTGGTGAACCTGAGCTACGACGACGGCCGCCTGGTGGCCGGCGCGCACAGCAGCCGGGTGCGGACACTGGCCTTCACACTGGGCGGGGGCGACCCCAAGGCCATGACGGCGCTGGCCCAGCGCTGGCAGAAGCGGTTTGGCCTGCTGCTCGACCCCCGCCGCATGGGTGAGCGTGGCGACTGGCTGGCCGCTGGCCTGGCCGGCGTGCCGGTACGCAAGGCGACGCGGCCGGCGTACCCGGCCAGCGCGGATGCCAGGCAGGCACTGGGTGCGGTGGTGGACGAATGCCTGACGCAGCTGCTGCTCAACGCTTTCGGCCTGGTGGAGGGCGATCCCGCGCAGCGCGTGGACCATGTGCACCAGTTGCGCGTGGGCATCCGCCGGCTGCGCAGTGCGCTGCGCTGCTTCGAAGGCTGGGCGCCGATGCCGCCGGACGACCTGCAGACCGAACTGCGGGCGTTGTTCAGCACCCTGGGCCAGGCGCGCGACAGCGACGTGCTGGACAGTGGCGTGGCCCGCTCGCTGGCCAGGGCCGGCGCGCCGACGCTGCATTTTGATCCGCCGGGCGACTCGGCCGAACCCGCGGCCCTGGTGAGCGCCGTCGCCACGCAACGCCAGCTGCTGCAGTGGCTGGCCTGGCGGGCCAGCCTGGACACGACGCTGCCCGGGGCGGTGCATGGCGATGAGGCGGTCCGCATGCCATCGCAGCAGGCCGCTGCAGAAGGCGATGCGATGCCGGCCGTTGACATGCCGGGCCCGGCCGTGTCCGCCCCCGCCGAACCCAGCAGCCCTGCGGCCGACGACAAGGCCGACGGAGGGCCAGCCGAGCCCCTGGACGCACTGGCGGCCCGCCGCCTGGCCCGCTGGCACAAGCGCATCGCGGCCGATGCGCGCCAGTTCGCTTCGCTGCCTGAACCGGTGGTGCACGACCTGCGCAAGCGCATCAAACGCCAGCGTTACGCGGTGGAATTCCTGGCGCCGGTGCTGCGCCGCAAGCCGCTGCAGCAGTACCTGCAGGTGCTGGCCGAGGCGCAGGAAGGCATGGGGCAGCTCAACGATTTGTACGTGGCCCGCGACCGCTACACCGAAGCACTGCAGACCCAGCCCGAAGCCTGGTTTGCGCTGGGCTGGCTGTCGGCCAAGATCGAAGAAGTGCGCACGGCCACTGCGCCGGCCTTGCGTCGGCTGGCCAAGTGCAAGCCGCCAAGCGGGCGCCGGTGAGCGCCCTGGCCCCTGAGGCCGCCCCGGACTTCACACCGGGCGCACGCGCGCACCAGAACCCAAGTCTCCCGCCGCGTCCGCTGGCGCGGGTACTGCGGCTGAGGGTGACGCCGTTTCGACGGCGCTGCGATCGGCCTGCCAGCCACTGAGGGCCTGCTCCGCGCCGGCCAAAGTGGGCGCCTGCCAGTCGCCGAGCTTGCTGCGCAGAAAGGCGGTGTCCATCAACGCACCCACCGACGACGGCAAGAAGCGAAATGCATGGCGAGGGGCGTACTGCATCTTGGTTCTCCCGGTTGGGCGTGGATGACCCACAAAACGATTTATACCGTATAAATCGTTACTGCTGCGGCGCGACGGCCAGCACCTGCAACACGGCAGGCAGCGCCTGCTCATACAACTCGTCGGGCGTGCGGCGCGGCCCCGCCGGGGCCATGGGCCAGGCTGCTTCGGCCTGATCGCCCAGCAGCTTGCGCAAGGCGGGCAAGGGCAGCAGATGGCCGGGCGCGGCTTGAGTGGAAGGCGTGCTCAACCCCAGCAACCGGCCTTGCAGGTCGAGCACCGCAGCGCCGGGCAACTCCGGCGGCAGCGCGATGCCCAGCACCTGGCCCGCGTCACCGGCGGGTCGGCCCAGAAAGCCCAGGTGCAGCGCGGGCCAGGCGGGCTGCGGATCGTCGGCTGGCAGGTAGCCCAGCACCACCGCAGGGCTGCCGGCAAACGCGGGCACCGGTGCCTGCGCCAGCGCCACGCCGCCGGGCAGCGGCGAGGCCAGCTGCGCCAGCATGGCCGGGTCACCGGGTTGACCCGGCGCCAGGCGGATGGCGCGGGTGCGCCCCAGGCCGTCGCGCACCCACAGCGGGGCGGCGCCGGCCGCAGCAGCAGGGGTCAGCACCAGCAGCGCCTGCGCACCGCCGGCCAGCAGCACACCGCCGCCCACCGGCCGCGCCTGCGGTGGCACCTGCGCCCCGGTGGCCCACGGGCCGGGCCGGCCGGGCGGCGTCAGAGGCGGCCCACCTGCGGGCTGCAAACTGGCCAATGCCTGCCGGGTGTGCAGCAGCACCGCATCGTCAGGCAGCCGCTGCAGGCCCAGCGTCAGCTGGGCATCGGCAAAAGCCGCCTGACCACCCAGCGCCGCCAGCCAGGCGTACAGCGCGCGGGCCTGGGGCACGTCGGCATGGGCGCCGGCGGCGTGGGCGGCAAAGGCCAGCGCCTGGCGGTAAGCGCCGCGCTGCATCATCTGCTGCACCATCAGCAGCTCGGTATCGGCCGAATGTTGAATGGCCGCGGCGCGGTCCAGCGGGGGCTGGGCCGCAGCCGGGTCGTCCGCCTGCAGTGCCTGGCGCGCCTGGGCCAGCCACTGCTGGCGATCACGTTCCTGATCGGCCGTCAGCGGCCCGCGCGGCCCCAGCACCGGCTGCGCAAAAGGCAGTGGCGGCGCGGGCGCAGGGGCCGGCTGGGCGGCCGCCAGCGAAGCCGCCGCCCACAGCAGCAGCGCCCCGCTGGCACGCAGCGTGGCCCGCATGCGCTCAGGGCACGCGCTGGATGCGCGGCTTGCGCAGCACGGCCGCAGCGGGGTCGTAGGCGGCGGCAGGCGCCTGGTAGCCCGCCAGGTAGGCCACCAGCGCATCGATGTCCTGCGCACCGCCTTGCGTCGAGGCACCGCCCGTCAGCACCGTGAAGCCATCGCCACCGGTGGCCATGAAGTTGTTGACCGTCACGCGGTAAGTCCGGTTGGGGTTCTGCACCACGCCACCCACGACGATCTGCTCCGTGGGGCCGGTGGCCACCGGCGGCACCGCCTGTACGTCGGTGGGCGTGAAGCTCACGTCCGTCACCTTGGCGCAGGCGGGTGCGCTGGCGCTCCAGCGGTACTGAAGGCCATTGGACACCTGCAGGATGCGTGTGGTCGTCTGGTTCTTGCAGCCGGCGAACTGCTGCTCCAGCAGGTCCTTCAGCTGCTGGGCGGTCAGCGTCATCGTCACCAGGCTGTTGCCGAAGGGCTGCACGGTAAAGGCATCGCCATAGGTCAGGTCGTAGGGGTAGGTGCCCGCGGTGTTGACGAAGCCCGGGTTGCGCACGCCGCCCGGGTTCATGAAGGCCATCACGGCGCCGCCCAGCGCGGCGGGCTGGGTGGCCTGCAGCTGCGCATCGGCGATCAGGTCGCCGGCCGGCATCTCACCGGCGGCGTCGGCCGCATTGGCCAGCGGCGCGGTGATGCGACCCACCACCTGGTTGGCCAGCGGCGACACCGCGTTCTTGTAGGCCTGCACCACGTTCTTCACCTCCGGGTTGGCGGTGATGGCGGCGGTGACTTCACCGTCGGTGCGGTCGATCAGCCGATTGCGCGGGCTCACGTCCAGCACGTCGCGGGTCACCGGGTCGATGGTCATGTCGACTTCGGTCAGCACGCGGCCGAAGGCGCTGGCGCTGGTCACCGGCACCTTGCGGCCCAGCTTGTTCGGCAAGCCGGTGCTGCGGGCCACGCTGCCGTTGTCCAGCGTGTTGCGCGAGCAGTTGTAGGCCGCATGGGTGTGACCGCTGATCACCAGATCGACCGCGTTGTCCAGCTGCTTGACGATCTCGGCGATGTCGCTGCCCGCCAGGTCGCCCACGCAACCGTTGATGTCGCTGTTGCCCGTGCCCTGGAAGCCGCCCTGGTGCACCAGCACCACGATGGCTTCGATGCCCTGGGCGCGCAGGCGCGGCACCAGTTCATTGACGGTCTGGGCCTCGTCGCGGAAGGTCAGGCCCGCCACGCCGGTGGGCGTGACGATGCCGGGCGTGCCCTTGAGCGTCATGCCAATGAAGGCCACCTTCACCTTGCCGAAGGTCTTGATGCCGTAGGCCGGCAGCAGCGTCTTGCCGGTGGCCGTTTCCACCACGTTGGCCGACAGCCAGCGGAACTTGGCACCGTCGAAGCTGCCGGGCACGGCCGAGCCGTAGCCGCGGCAGCTGTTGGCATCGGGCGCGCCGTTGGTGAGCTTGCAGCCGCCGTTCTGCAGCCGGCGCAGCTCGTCCTTGCCCTTGTCGAATTCGTGGTTGCCCACGGCCGAGAACTCGACGCCGATCTTGTTCAGCGTCTCAACCGCCGGCTCGTCGAAGAAGAGCGACGAGATCAAGGGCGTGGCGCCGATGAAGTCGCCCGCGCCCACCACCACGGTGTTGGGATTGGCCGCACGCATGCGGGCCACGTACGCGGCCAGGTAATCCGCGCCACCCACGGGCGGGCGCTGGGCCGAAGGCACGGCCGAGTTGGCGCCGAAGGTGCCCGGCGATTCCAGGTTGCCGTGGTAGTCGTTGAAGCCGACGATCTTGATGGTGACGGGTGCCTGCGCAGGCACCGACGTCACGGCGCAGGCGGACAGGGCCAGGCCAGCCAGGCCGGCAGCGGCCACCGCGCGGGCCAACACAGTCAGGCGGCTCATCATGCACCCCCTTCGCAGCGGCGGCGCAGGGCCAGGCCCAGCAGCGGCAGGCCGGCCAGCAGCAGCGCCAGGCTGCCGGGCTCGGGCACTGCGCTCACCTGCAGCTGCAGCCCACCCACGGTGGCTTCCAGGGCCACGCCGTCCAGCACGGCCGACTGCAGCAGTCGGCCACCCAGCGTGTACGAGCCTGCCTGCAGCGTGAACACGCCGCGGCTGTAGCCGCCATCGGCCAGCGCCGCGTCAAAGTCCACGCCGAGGCTGTCGCCCGCGGCGGCCGGCACCGCGCTGGTGGAACCCAGCGCCTGCCCGCCCAGCGAGATTGCGAAGGTGTCACCGGCGAAGCCGCCGTCCACCACGGTCAGGCGTCCGACGAAGCCGACTGGCACGCTGAACTCGAAGGTCTGGGCGAGGCCGGTGTCGGTGTCGATCCAGCCCAGGCCGCCGTCGCGGGCGGTCAAGGCATCGACATAAAACTCGGCCCACTGGCCGTCGGCGGCCAGGGAAGCGGCCTGGGCCGACAGATGAGCCAGCGGCAGGCAGGCCGCGAGCGCCCAAGCGCAAGCAGCCCGGCGGGGATGAAGTAGGGTCAAGGTCTTCCTCCTGGTGCGAGCGTGCATGCGCTCTTGCCCGGACGATGACGCTGACGCTTGACAGCCGCGTGACACGCGCATGGCCCGCCAGAACTTGCGGCACCATGCGGAGCCAGCCACTTGCCACCAGGCGCCCGCATGTTGAAACCGCCCGGACCCGATGCCGACACGCCGCCCGCCCTGCCCTGGCAGGCGGCCCTGCGGCCCCTGCGCCTGCAGCCAGGGCACGACCTGCGCCAGTCACTCGAGGTCTGGGCGGCCGCAGAGATGCCAGGGGGCGGCTTTGTCGTCTGTGCCATCGGCAGCCTGGTCAACGCCAGGCTGCGCCTGGCCGACCAGCGCGACGAGACCCTGGTGCAGGGCCCGCTGGAACTGCTGACCCTGGCCGGCAGCCTGTCGCCCGATGGCGCGCACCTGCATGCGGCGGTGGCCGATGCACAAGGCCGGGTGGTCGGCGGACATCTGGGCCACGGCTGCGTGATCCGGACGACGGCCGAAGTGCTGGTGTGCGGCGTGCCGGGCTGGCAACTCGGTCGGGCGCCGGATGCGGGCACCGGGTTCAAGGAACTGGTGGTGCGGCCGATGGCCGACCGCTGATTCCGCCGCGGAAAAGAAAAACGCCTTAGACGGTTGCCCGTCTAAGGCGTTGATTCAGAACGATGTTCTGGTGCGGCTGGCAGGATTCGAACCCACGACCCCTTGGTTCGTAGTTTGCGCCATGCCGCTAAGTTGTTGATTTTTCAGGGGTTGTTGCCGTCCGTTCCGACCCATTCCGCCCTGTTGTGAACTGTTTTGCGCAGGAAAGTCACCCAAAAGTCACCCAGACCTGCTGCGCTCGTTTCGTTGTTGTCAGCAGGCGGCGAGCTTGCTCACTGCTGAGCGCCGATAATGTTTATGTCAACTCGGAGCGGGCATAGCCGAACGGACGCGTGGTAGTGCACCCAGGTTTTGCAGTAGCGTGGGTGGATGCAGTAGAAGAACCGCATCTAAGTCCTTGTCGCGCCTAGAAACGCCGATTTGGTGCGACTGGCCCAAAACCGGCTCCGGTAGTCTTACTGCACGAGGCGAGCACTCCGGAAGTCTTACTTGTTGACGATCACTGAAAACTGACCCACCGGGGGTGCGGCGGATTTCTTGGACTGGTTATGCAGCGAGCCCGAGAAGCTTTCGGTGCTCGATGGGGCTGCGGAAGCCCAGTGAACTCTTGATCCGTTCTTCGTTGTACCAGCGGATGTAGGCGTCCAGCGTCTGGATGAACTGGTCGACGCTCGTGGTCAGCCAGTCTCTGCGGTAGAACAGCTCCGTCTTCAGGCGACCGAATAAGCCTTCACATGCGGCGTTGTCCGGCGAGTAGGCCTTACGTGACATGGAGCGCACCAGCTTGGCTGCTGCCATGCCGGACAGCCATCCGGGCCAGCGGTAGTGAGCGCCACGATCCGAGTGGACCACCGGCCGATCGGTGCTGGCCTCGACTGTCTCGATGGCTGCATCCAACATCGTGTTGACGAGCTCTGCGTCGGGGCGAGTGCCGATCGACCAGCTCACGACCATTCCATCGAAGCAGTCGATCATCGGCGACAGGTAC
>CAKZXL010000134.1 GCA_937883885.1 uncultured Aquincola sp.
GCCGCTGCCGGTGCGCTTCGACCTCGACCACCTGCGCCGGGTGCTGGTGAACCTGCTGGACAACGCCCAGCGCCATGCCAGCGCGGCGCCGGGCGCGGTGCAGGTGCTGCTGGCGCACGAGGGGGCCGGCCAGGTGCGGCTCGAAGTCTCGAGCGACGGACCACCGATACCGCCCGACGTGGAGCGGCACCTCTTCGAGCCCTTCTTTTCCACCCGCAGCCGGGGCACCGGCCTCGGCTTGTATATTTGCCGCGAGCTGTGCGAGCGGTATGGCGCCAGCATCGACTACCAATGGCGGCCCGCGGACGCGCCGGGGCGCAATGCGTTCTCGATGACGATGCCGCTGGCGGCCGATCAACCCGCACCGAGCACGCCATGACCACCACCTCGCCCTTCAGCCTGCTCGTGGTGGACGACGAACCCGACCTGCGCACGCTCTACGAGCTGACGCTGGTGCGCGAGGGCTACGACGTGGAAACCGCCGGCACGGTGGAAGACGCGCTGGCCCGTCTGGCTGGCCGCCAGTACAGCGCGGTGATCACGGACATGCGGCTGCCCGACGGCAGCGGGCTCGACCTGCTGCGCCACATCGAGCAGAACGCCCGCCCCGAAAAGGCCATCGTCATCACCGCCTACGGCTCGGCCGAGAACGCGGTGGAGGCCTTGAAGTCGGGCGCTTACGACTACCTCACCAAGCCGGTGGACCTGCGGCAGTTTCGTGCGGTGGTGGGCTCGGCACTGGGCCGCAGCAGCCAGCCGGTGCCCACGGTGGTGCCGGGGCAGCTGCCTTCCGCGCTGCTCGAAGGCGTGCCTGCCGCGCCGCGGGGCAGGGCGGCCGAACCCCTGGCGGCCGCGCCCGCCCGGGCGCCGGCGGTGCCGCCTGCCGCCGCGCCCACGCCCACCACGGCACACGCGGCCGCACTGGCCCGCCTGGTGGGCCACAGCCCGGCGATGCAGCAGGTGCGCGCGCTGATCGAGAAGGTGTCGCGCAGCATGGCGCCGGTGCTGGTGCAGGGCGAATCGGGCACCGGCAAGGAACTGGTGGCCAGTGCCATCCACAAGGTCAGCGCACGCGGCAGCGGGCCCTTCATCGCGGTCAATTGCGGCGCCATCCCCGAGAACCTGCTGGAGGCCGAATTCTTCGGCTACCGCAAGGGCGCCTTCACCGGCGCGGCCGACGACCGAGAAGGCTTTTTCCAGGCCGCGCATGGCGGCACCCTGTTCCTCGACGAGATCGGCGACCTGCCGCTGTCGATGCAGAGCAAGCTGCTGCGCGCCATCCAGGAGCGCGCGGTGCGACCGGTGGGCGCAGTGAACGAGGCGCAGGTGAACGTGCGCATCGTCAGTGCCACCCACAAAGACCTGCAGGCCGAGGTGCAGGCCGGCCGCTTCCGGCAAGACCTGTTCTACCGCCTCAACGTGATCCAGATCCGCGTGCCGGCGCTGCGTGAGCGGCTGGACGACCTGCGGCCCATCAGCGCCGCGGTGCTGGAGCGCATCGCGCGCGATGCCGGCGTGCAGCCTGCGCCGCGCCTGAGCGACGCCGCCTTCGAGCACCTGGCGCGCTATGCCTTTCCCGGCAACGTGCGCGAGCTGGAAAACCTGCTGCAGCGGGCCGTGGCCTTGTCGGGCGGCGACCTGATCGGCCGCGACGACCTGGGCCTGCCCGACGCCGCCTTCGGCGACACGCAGTACAGCGACGACCTGGCCGGCCTGCCGCTGCCCGAGCCGCGGCCGGCGCCGGTGGACGTGCCGCTGCCCACCGACCTGGCGGCCTACCTCGACGAGGTGGAGCGTGACATCCTGGCCCGCGCGCTGGAGCGCCACCGCTACAACCGCACGGCGGCCGGCGCCAGCCTGGGCTTGTCGCTGCGGCAGATGCGCTACCGCATGGCGCGGCTGGGCGTCACCGCCGGTCTGACGGGCGCCGAAGCGGCCGCCGAGGGCGATGATGGCGTGTGATGACTGAGCGCGCGCCCGTGCCCGCGCTGCAGGCCGGCTGGTGGGGCGGTGCGCGCCAGGTGGCTTCACCCAACCACGGCGAGCGGCCGGCCGGCGAAGCGCCTTCGCTGGTGGTGCTGCACTCCATCAGCCTGCCGCCGGGGGTGTATGGCGGCGACGAGATCGAGCGCCTCTTCACCAACACGCTGGACTGGGACGCGCACCCCTACTTCGGGCAGATCCGCGGCATGCAGGTGTCGGCGCATTTCGTCATCCGGCGCGATGGCCAGGTGCTGCAGTTCGTGTCCTGCGACCGGCGCGCCTGGCATGCGGGCCAGTCGGCCTGGCGCGGCCGGGCCAACTGCAACGACTACTCGATCGGCATCGAGCTGGAAGGTCTGGAAGGCACGCCCTTCGAGCCTGCCCAGTACACCGCGCTGGGGCCGCTGCTGGCGGCGCTGGCGGCGGCCTATCCGCTGCGCGACGTGGCGGGCCATGAGCATGTGGCGCCGGGGCGCAAACAGGATCCGGGCAGCGGTTTCGACTGGAAGCGGGCCGAGGAAATCGCGGCCCGTCAAGGGGTGAGGCTGGGATGGCCCCACATCGCTACGGATAGTGTCTAAACCACTGGCAAGCACTAGATCTAGTGCTATTCTTACGGTACTGCATCGGCACAGCCGCAGCCCGTAAGCCGCCTCTGCGCCACCCCGCACCGCCGTTCGGCGGCCGCCGGGGCAGTCCCTTTTCAGCCGTACCCCTCTTCGCCCAAGGTCTGTCGGCCAGGCACGCCATCGCGCCTGGTCTGGCTCCGCCTTTCGCCGATTTTTCTCGATCCTCGATCTCTAACACCAAGACAGGAGAAGCGCTTTATGCACGCCACAGCCAGTTCCCCGGCGTCGTCCCCGGTGTTGCCGACGTCCCCCGCCCGTGCGACGGCCGCCAGCACCGCCGCACCCGCCTACCAGGGCTACCAGATCCTGCGCCGCAACGGCGCGGTGGTGGCCTTCGAGCCCAACAAGATCGCCGTCGCGCTGATGAAGGCCTTCCTGGCGGTGCACGGCACCCAGGGCGCGGCCTCGGCCAGCGTGCGCGAGACGGTGGACGGCCTGACCGAGAACGTGGTGCGTGCGCTGCTGCGCTCGCGCCCGGGTGGCGGCACCTTCCACATCGAGGACGTGCAGGACCAGGTGGAACTGGGCCTGATGCGCGGTGGCCACCATGAAGTGGCGCGTGCCTATGTGCTGTACCGCGAGCGCCGTTCGCAGGAGCGTGCCCGCCAGGTGGCGCCGGCCGAAACCGCGACCCCGCATGCGCTGTTCGTCACCGAGAACGGCGTGCGCGTGCCGCTGGACGATGCGCGCCTGCAGATGCTGGTGGAGTCGGCCTGTGCCGACCTGGGTGCCGACATCCGCCCCGAGCCCATCCTCTCTGAAACCCGCCGCAACCTGTACGACGGCGTGCCCATCGAAGAAGTGCACAAGGCCGCCATCCTGGCCGCCCGCACGCTGATCGAGAAGGACCCCGGCTACACCCGCGCCACCGCCCGCCTGCTGCTGCATACCATCCGCAAGGAAGTGCTGGGCTTCGAGGCCATGCAGGCCGACATGGCCACGCAGTACGCCGAGTACTTCCCGACCTTCATCAAGAAGGGCGTGCAGGCCGAGCTGCTGGACGAGAAGCTGATGCAGTTCGACCTGGCCCGCCTGGGCGCGGCCCTGAAGGCCGAGCGCGACCTGCAGTTCGACTACCTCGGCCTGCAGACGCTGTACGACCGCTACTTCCTGCACGTCAACGAAACCCGCATCGAGCTGCCGCAGGCCTTCTTCATGCGCGTGGCCATGGGCCTGTCGCTGAACGAGATCGACCGCGAGGCGCGTGCCGTCGAGTTCTACAACGTGCTGTCGACCTTCGACTTCATGTCGAGCACGCCCACGCTGTTCAATGCCGGCACCCGTCGTTCGCAGCTGTCCAGCTGCTACCTGACCACGGTGGCCGACGACCTCGACGGCATCTATGAAGCGCTGAAGGAAAATGCGCTGCTGTCCAAGTTCGCCGGTGGCCTGGGCAACGACTGGACCAACGTGCGTGCGCTGGGCTCCTACATCAAGGGCACCAACGGCAAGAGCCAGGGCGTGGTGCCGTTCCTGAAGGTGGTCAACGACACGGCCGTGGCCGTGAACCAGGGCGGCAAGCGCAAGGGCGCGGTGTGCGCGTACCTCGAGACCTGGCACCTGGACATCGAAGAGTTCCTGGAGCTGCGCAAGAACACCGGCGACGACCGCCGCCGCACCCACGACATGAACACGGCGAACTGGATTCCCGACCTGTTCATGAAGCGCGTGATGGAAGGTGGCGACTGGACGCTGTTCTCGCCCTCCACCTGCCCCGACCTGCACGACAAGATCGGCAAGGCCTTCGAAGAAGCCTACGTGGCCTATGAAGCCAAGGCCGACCGTGGCGAGATCAAGCTGTTCAAGCGCATGCCGGCCAAGGACCTGTGGCGCAAGATGCTGTCGATGCTGTTCGAGACCGGCCATCCCTGGATCACCTTCAAGGACGCCTGCAACGTGCGCAGCCCGCAGCAGCACGTGGGCGTGGTGCACTCGTCCAACCTGTGCACCGAGATCACGCTGAACACCAGCGACAGCGAGATCGCCGTGTGCAACCTGGGCTCGGTCAACCTGGCCCAGCACCTGAAGGACGGCGGCATCGACCACGACAAGCTCAAGCGCACCGTGTCCACCGCGATGCGCATGCTCGACAACGTGATCGACATCAACTACTACGCGGTCAAGAAGGCGCGTGACAGCAACCTGCGCCATCGTCCGGTGGGCCTGGGCATCATGGGCTTCCAGGATGCGCTGTACCAGCTGCGCACGCCCTACGCCAGCCAGGCCGCGGTGGAGTTCGCCGACCGTTCGATGGAAGCCGTGTGCTACCAGGCCTACTGGGCCTCGACCGAGCTGGCCGCCGAGCGTGGCCGCTACAGCAGCTATCGCGGCTCGCTGTGGGACCGTGGCGTGCTGCCGCTGGACTCGCTGAAGATGCTGGCCGAAGAACGCGGCGGCTATGTGGAAGCTGATACCGAAGCCACGCTGGACTGGGACGCACTGCGCCAGCGTATCGCCACCCATGGCATGCGCAACAGCAACTGCGTGGCCATCGCACCCACCGCCACCATCTCCAACATCGTGGGTGTGGATGCGTCGATCGAGCCTTGCTTCGGCAACCTGTCGGTCAAGTCCAACCTGTCGGGTGAGTTCACCGTCATCAACGAGTACCTCGTGCGTGATCTGAAGAAGCTCGGCCTGTGGGACGACGTGATGGTGATGGACCTCAAGCACTTCGATGGTTCGCTGCGCCGCATCGACCGCGTGCCCGAAGACTTGAAGCAGCTGTACGCCACCGCCTTCGAGGTCGAGACGCAATGGCTGGTCGA
>CAKZXL010000135.1 GCA_937883885.1 uncultured Aquincola sp.
CCGGTGCGACCCGACGAGTACCAGGCCATCAACAACTTCTACACCGCCACGGTGTACGAAAAGGGCGCCGAAGTCGTGCGCATGATGCAGACGCTGGTGGGCCGCGAAGGCTTCGAGCGCGGCATGACGCTGTACTTCCAGCGGCACGACGGCTATGCGGTCACCTGCGACGACTTTGCCCAGGCGATCGCCGATGCCAACCCCGGCAGCATGCTCAGCAACCGGCTCGACAAGTTCAAGGCCTGGTATGCGCAGGCCGGCACGCCGCAGCTCCAGGCCCGCGGCCACTACAACGCCGAGCAGCGCAGCTACACGCTCACGCTGTCGCAAAGCAGCCAGCCCAGCCCCGGCCAGCCGCACAAGCAGCCTTACGTCATCCCGGTGCTGATGGGCCTGCTGGGCCCCGATGGCCAGGCCCTGCCGGTGCAACTGGAAGGCGAATACCCCAGCAGCGCCACCGAGCGTGTGCTGGTGCTGGACGAGCCCAGCCTGAGCCTGACCTTCGTCAACGTCGACGTGCCGCCGGTGCCTTCGCTGCTGCGCGGCTTCTCGGCCCCGGTGCGGCTGGACGACGGCCTGTCGAACGCTGAGCTGCTGACCCTGCTCAAGCACGACAGCGACCCCTTCAACCGCTGGGAAGCCGGCCAGCGCCTGGCGCTGTCGGCCATGATGGCGGCCACGCAGTCTGATGCGCCGCCCAGGCTGGACGCGGCCATCGTCGAGGCGCTGCGCAGCGTGCTGCGCGACGACACGCTGGACGCCGCCTTCAAGGAACTGGTGCTGACGTTGCCCAGCGAGCGCTATGTGGCCGAGCAGTTCGAGGTGTCTGACCCGCAGCGCATCCACCTCGTGCACGAAGCCATGCGCGACCAGCTGGCCGCCGAGTTGCACGCCGACTGGCTGTGGGCCTGGGACACCTACCAGGTGACCGAAGGCTACCGCCCCGACGCACACCAAAGCGGCTACCGGGCGCTGGCCAACCGGGCGCTGCAGATGCTGGTGCGCCATGCGGTGAGCACCGGCGACGAGGTGTGGCAAGGCAAGGCCTATGGCCGCTTCAAGACCGCCGGCAACATGACCGAGCGCCTGGGCGCGCTGCAGGCACTGGTCGAGTCCCATGCCGAGCTGGCCGACCCGGCGCTGGCGCGTTTCTACGAGATGTTCAAGGGCGAGGCCCTGGTCATCGACAAGTGGTTTGCGCTGCAGGCTGGTGCACCCGAGCCCATCGGCCCCAACGCGGGGCGTGTGTTCGAGCGCATCCGGGCGCTGATGAAGCACCCGGACTTCTCGCTGAAGAACCCCAACCGCGCGCGCAGCCTCATCTTCACGCTGATGTCGGCCAACCCCGCCGCCTTCCACCGGGCCGATGCGGCCGGCTACGCCCTGTGGGAATCGCTGGTGACCGACATCGACGCCGCCAACCCGCAACTGGCGTCACGCCTGGCACGGATGATGGAACGCTGGCGTCGCCTGGCCGAGCCCTGGCAGAGCGCCGCCCGCGACGCCCTGGCCCGCGTGGCAGCCCAACCCCACCTGAGCGATGACACCCGAGAGGTCGTGTCGCGCGCACTTGAAAGCTAACGATGGAAAAACGCATCAGCCTGACGCAGTACCTGGTCGAGCAGCAACGCAAGCACGGCCACATCCCGGGGCAGCTGCGGCTGCTGCTGGAAGTGGTGGCCCGCGCCTGCAAGCGCATCGCCATCTCGGTGAACAAGGGCGCCCTGGGCGAAGTGCTGGGCAGCGCCGGCAGCGAGAACGTGCAGGGCGAGGTTCAGAAGAAGCTGGACATCATCGCCAACGAAGTGCTGATCGAGGCCAACGAATGGGGCGGCGCGCTGGCGGCCATGGCCAGCGAGGAGATGGACTCCATCCACGTGGTGCCCAACCGCTACCCGCAGGGCGAATACCTGCTGCTGTTCGACCCGCTCGACGGCTCCAGCAACATCGACGTTAACGTCAGCATCGGCACCATCTTCTCGGTGCTGCGCAAGCTGGGCGACCATGAAAGCGTGACCGAGCGCGACTTCATGCAGCCCGGCACCCGCCAGGCCGCCGCCGGCTACTGCGTGTATGGCCCGCAGACCACGCTGGTGCTGACCGTGGGCGACGGCGTGGCCATGTTCACGCTGGACCGCGAGCAAGGCTCCTGGGTGCTGACGGCCGAGAACGTGCGCATCCCGGAAGACACCAAGGAATTCGCGATCAACATGAGCAACAAGCGCCACTGGGACGCCCCGGTGACGCGCTACATCGACGAATGCCTGGCCGGCACCGAAGGCCCGCGCGGCAAGGACTTCAACATGCGCTGGATCGCCAGCATGGTGGCCGACGTGCATCGCATCCTCAGCCGCGGCGGCGTTTTCCTCTACCCCTGGGACAAGCGCGAGCCCGACAAGCCCGGCAAGCTGCGCCTGATGTACGAGGCCAACCCGATGGCCTTCCTGGTGGAACAGGCCGGCGGCGCCGCCACCAACGGCCGCGAGCGCATCCTCGACCTGCAACCGGGCAAGCTGCACGAGCGGGTGAGCGTAGTGCTGGGTTCGAAGAACGAAGTCGAGCGCGTCACCGCCTACCACCACGAGGGGCGCTGAAACTGTTGCAGCAGCTGGTTTCTAGGCTATACTCGCGGGCTACGCCGGTGTAGCTCAGTTGGTAGAGCAGCGCATTCGTAATGCGAAGGTCGGGAGTTCGACTCTCTTCACCGGCACCAAAACAAAAAGCCGCTCCCTGGAGCGGCTTTTTTCTTGGGCGCTTTTTCGGCCGACTACAACATCGAAGCTGTCGGCCAGCTGTCTGCCCCGCATGCCCTCACGGCCTCTGTTAGCCCCGGCTTCCCTCCGCGCGAGCAAAAGCGAATAATTCGCATTTGAGCTGTTGATCCCCTCGATGCGACTTCCTGCCCTGCCTGCCGGCGCCCACGCCACCGTCGTTCGCCTGGCGGCCGCCTCTCCCGAGATCGGCGAGGCCACGCTGCGCCGCCTGGGCGAGCTGGGCTTTCTGCCCGGCGAGCCCCTTCAGCTGCTGCGCCGTGGCCCTGGCGGGCGTGAACCGCTGGCGGTGTGCATCGGCGACACCTTGATCGCGCTGCGCCTGGCCGAAGCCGCCTGCGTGGAAGTGACCACCGCATGAGCTCGCAGCGAGCCGCCGCCCTGCCCCGCCTGGCCCTGGTGGGCAACCCCAACTGCGGCAAGACCGCCCTCTTCAACCTGCTGACCGGCGCCCGGCAGAAGGTGGCCAACTACGCCGGCGTGACGGTGGAGCGCAAGGCCGGCCTGGCCACGTTGCCCGACGGCCGGCCGGTGCAGGTGGTGGATCTGCCCGGCACCTACAGCCTGACCCCCGCCACGCCCGACGAACAGGTGACGCTGGACGTGATCGAAGGCCGCCGTGCCGACGAGCCGCTGCCCGACCTGATCGTGGCGGTGGTTGACGCCACCAACCTGCGCATGAACCTGCGGCTGGTGCTGGAGCTGCAGCGCCGCGGTCGGCCGCTGCTGGTGGCCTTGAACATGGCCGACGTGGCACGGGCGCAAGGCCTGGCCATCGACGTGGCGGCGCTGGCGGCCGAATTGGGCTGCCCCGTGGTCGAAACCGTGGCCATCCGGCGCGAGGGCCATGCCCAACTCCTGGCCCAACTGGGCAGCGCGCTGGCCTCGCCGGCTTCGCTGCCGGCGGCCCGCCCCCGCGAAAGCGAAGACGACAGCCCGGCCGCGCTGCAACGTGAGGTGCGGCGGATCCTGTCGATAGCCGCGCCGGCGGCGCCGCGCAACCCGCGCTTCCAGCTCGGCATCGACGCGGTGGTGATGCACCCGGTGGCCGGCCTGGCCCTGCTGGCGCTGCTGCTGTTCCTGATGTTCCAGGCCGTGTTCAGCTGGGCGGCGGTGCCGATGGACGCGATCAAGGCCGCGCTGGCCTGGGCGTCCGACGGCGTCAATGCGCACATGGCCGAAGGGCCGCTGCGCAGCCTGCTGGTCGATGGCGTGATCGCGGGCGTGGGCAGCGTGCTGGTGTTCCTGCCGCAGATCCTGATCCTGTTCGGCTTCATCCTGCTGCTGGAAGACTCGGGCTACCTGCCGCGGGCCGCCTTCCTGCTGGACACGCTGATGGGTCGCGTCGGCCTGTCGGGCCGCGCCTTCATCCCGCTGCTGTCCAGCTTTGCCTGCGCGGTGCCGGGCGTGATGGCCACGCGCACCATCGCCAGCTGGAAAGACCGGCTGGCCACCATCATGATCGCGCCGCTGATGACCTGCTCGGCGCGGCTGCCGGTGTATGCGCTGCTGATCGGCGCCTTCATCCCCGCGCGCACAGTCGGCCCCTTCGACCTGCGCGGGCTGGTGCTGTTTGCGCTGTACGTGGCCGGGGTGCTGTCGGCGCTGGCGGTGGCCTGGGTGTTCAAGCGGCTGTGGATGAAAAGCGGCTACCAGCCGCTGATGCTGGAGCTGCCACCCTACCGCGTGCCCAGCCTGCGCAACTTCGCGCTCGGCCTGTGGGAGCGGGCGCGCATCTTCCTGCGGCGGGTGGGCACCATCATCTTCTCGCTGACGATCGTGCTGTGGTTCCTGTCCAGCTGGCCGGCGCCGCCGGCCGGTGCCACGGCCGCGCCCATCCAGTACAGCGCGGCGGGCCGCATCGGCGCGGCGCTGGAAACGGTGTTTGCGCCCATCGGCTTCAACTGGCAGATCTCCATCGCGCTGGTGCCCGGCATGGCCGCGCGTGAAGTGGCGGTGGGCGCGCTGGGCACCGTCTACGCGCTGTCGGATGCGGGCGGGGAAGACGTGGCCGATGCCTTGACGCCGGTGCTGGCCTCGCAATGGTCGCTGGCCACCGCGCTGTCGCTGCTGGCGTGGTTCGTGTTTGCGCCGCAGTGCCTGTCCACGCTGGCGGTGGTGCGCCGCGAGACCAACAGCTGGCGCTATCCCGCGTTGATGGCGGGCTACCTCTTCGGCCTGGCCTATGTCGCGGCCTTTGCCACCTACCACGTCGCCGTCGCCCTGGGCGCCGGCTGACCCGGAGCACGCCCGTGATGCCCGACCTTCAGCAAGCCGCGGTGGCGGCCATCGTGGCGCCCAGCGCCGTGTATGCAACCTGGTCGCTGCTGCCTGCCGCGCTGCGCCGCGCCCTCGCCCGCCGGCTGCTGCGCGCCCCGTTGCCGGCGCCGCTGGCCAGGCCGCTGCAGCGCGCCGCCCGCGGTGGTGGGGCTTGTGGCTGTGATGGTTGCGATGCGAAGCCGGCCAATGGCCAGGGCCAGCGCAGCGCCGCAGCAGCCCCGGTGGTGGCGCCCATCCGCCTGCACCGGCCGCCGCGCCGCTGACAACGCGGCGAAACCCGAAACGCAACCGCCCAAAGGAAAAGGGCCGGTTCCTTGTGAGAACCGGCCCTTCGCTTTTTCAATGGTCGGGGCGGCGGGATTCGAACTCGCGACCCCTTGCACCCCATGCACTTATCCATAGCAGCGAGTTTCAGCGCCTTGCGTGATCTTGCATAGTCTTCGCGCTTTTTTTGTAGCTCCGACAGGCACTTAGGTGGATGTCTGGACGCTCGATAGCCACCAATAGCCGCCCATGCAACTTGTTCTTGGTTTACCCTTCGGTTTACCCCACAACCCTAAGAGTCATGACGCGCTACCCGAAGTCCGGCAAAGGAAGCCGATGGACCATCGTGGAGTTGAAGGCCATCCCGGTGGCGTGGAGAGGAGACACGCTGGGAGACGGCGACGGCCTGTTCGGCGAAGTGCGGACCAGCAGCGATGGCGCGATCTCCGTGCGCTGGAAGAGCGCCTTCAAGTGGGAGGGGAAGCTCGCCTGGCATCAGTGCGGCACCTGGCCCCATGTCTCCCTTGCGGAGGTACGCGCTGCCCGGGACGCCGCCCGCGAGGCTATTCGCCGGGGGGTGAACCCCAACGACCTCAAGCATTCGGCTCGCATCGAAGCACAGGCCAAGGTCGCGGCTGTCATTCAGGAGGCCGAGCGGGCGCGAAAGGCAAACGCCACCTTCGGAGAGATGTTTGCGGCATGGCTGGCTGAGGGGGTGACCCGGGCTGACGGCAATGCGGAGCTGCAGCGCAGCTTCGAGAAGGACGTACTGCCCTCCCTTGCGTCGCGGCCCGTCCGAGAGGTGACGGAAGCCGACCTTCGCTCTGTCCTCAGGGCCGTGGGTCAGGGTCGCCAGCGTGGTCGCAGCGCGGAGCGCATGCTGTCCGACATGAGGCAGCTCTTCCGGTGGGCGATTCTGAGGCAGCCATGGCGAGCCTTGCTCGTCGAAGGGAACATCGCTGATCTCATCGAGCTGAAGCAAGTCACGCCCGCCGGGTACTCCCCGAGCCTACGCCAGCGGGTGTTGACCGCCCAGGAGATTCGCGAACTGCGCGATGTGTTCGAGCGCCTCAGGTCGGCCTATGAGGAAAGCGAAGACCGACGCTCGGCCGACCGTCCCATGAAGCGCGAGACTGAGCTGGCGCTGTGGCTGTGCCTGTCAACGGCGTGCCGCATCGGCGAGCTTCTGAAGGCACGGTGGGAAGACGTGGACCTCGCGACTGGCGAGTGGGTTGTGCCCAAGGAGAACACGAAGACCAATGTTGAGTGGAGGGTGTACCTCTCCTCGTTCGCCCTCGCCAAGTTTCAGGAGCTGCGTCTTCTGACCCAGGGCTCGCCGTGGTGCTTCCCGGCCCGCCCCGAGCGGAGCACGGGAAAAGGAGGCGCCTCAGCTCATGGGCACGTTGACGTGAAGACCGTCAGCAAGCAGATCGGCGACCGGCAGATGATGTTCAAGGACCGCAAGCCGCTCAAGAACCGCCGCAACGACAACAGCCTCGTGCTCGCCGGAGGAGCGAACGGTGCGTGGACTCCCCACGACCTCCGCCGCACGGCGGCCACCATGATGCAGCAGCTCGGCGTCCTCCCCGACGTGATCGACCGGTGCCAGAACCATGTGCTGGCCGGCAGCAAGGTGCGCCGGCACTACCTGCACCACGACTATGCCGAGGAGAAGCGCGCTGCGTGGAGCAAGCTGGGGCAACGGTTGCAAGAGATCATCGGTGAGCCACCCGCCGCTCACGACACGCCTGAACTTCAGACCGGCGTGACCGCGGACGTGCGCGCCTGACTGCAGGGGCCGCGCCCGTTCGGGGGGCCGCCAACCGGCTCGGCGACACCCTCAGTAGCGCTCGCCAAACAGGCCGCTCAGGTCGTCGGTCCAGAAGGGACTCTGGCGCTTGGGAAAGTAGTACGCCGCACCGCCAGAGCCGATGAAGCTGCCCTCGTCACGCAATGAGGTTGCACTGAAGAAGCACACTCCTATGACGTGCGGCCGGTGGTCGGCTGTCAGGAACTCGCTGACACGCTGGGCAAGCGAGGTCGGCTGCTGTTGTGGGTCATGGTCCTGTCGCGCAATCGACTGCAGCGACCGGTCGTCAAGGCCGTCGAACCCGGCGATCAACAGCGCAGGGCGTGTGCCGGAGAGCTGCCTCCTCGCGGCCTCGCTAAGTGACTTGAACGTTGCCGTGAGAACTCCATCGTCGCCCGCACCCTGCAAGACGACGATGACCAAGCCACCGCCCTTTCTGCCGATGACCACGGCTTCGCGATTCCGCGTGCGCGTGACCTGCTCCACTTTGCTTCGGAAGTCATCCGAAGAGGCGCCCTCCTCAACAACACCACGAAAGATGGTGGCGTCAAACTGCTCGATCCTGATGTCGGTGCCACAGGGGAGACGATCCGACCGCCCCATGGTGATCTGGCGGCGGATTGCCTGGGCCAGCGCGCGCCGCTCAACGTATGCCTTCGGGAGCCGCTTCGGCACGGTGACGACGACGGCTAGGCCAACGAGAAGACTATCGCTGACGCTCTTCAATTCCTTGCGGAGCAGCTCATGCATCTCAAGCGCTTCCTCCCGGTGAATGGCGCGACCCTTGTCTTGGGAGACTGACTTGCACTCGACCTCCAGCCCGCAAGTACCAAGGCCGTGGATGAGCAGATCGAAGTTGCCAGCGCCAGACATCTCGGGCCACTCAACAGCGAAGCCGCGTCTGGCGAAATGGGTTGCGGTGCTCAGCTCAAGCCGCAAGGCACGCATCGCGTCAGGGTTGGTCAGCGCGTTGCAGATGCGCGCGGTGAGGCGCGTGCGTTGGACATCATCCGCCAAGTCCAGCATCGAAAGAGCCTGGGCGGAGAAGCTCATGGCGCCACAAAGTCCAGGCCGGCTCGCCAGGATGCCAGACGGCATTTGTCCGCCATAGCGCGAGAGCAACTCGCCGCACTCGACGAGGCCGAAGGGAATGGCGTTCTCACGGTGCAGCAAGTCTTCGAGTAGCGGCTTGGCCTTCACGGCGCCCCTGATCTGCTTAACGCGCTGCTGCCAGTGTCGCGCGCCGATCTCCTCGTCAAAGCGCGCGAGAATGTTTGGAATCTCTGCGGTCGTCAACTCTGTGAGTATCGTAGGGGCGGGTGAGGGGGTTGCTGTCATGTCTAGTGCTGGCGTCTCCGCAGCGGTCATTGTCTTGCCCCGCGGCCAGGCGCGACAGGACAGAGACGCGGGGCATAGTTGCCGTTGCTCCGCCAGCGCGACGGCTCAGCGCCAGCGGCGAAGCCTAAAGCACCGCGCGGTCTGCAAGGTTTCGTCCTCTCTCATCCGCGGCGCCGGACCGTGCTCCCGCTCGGGACCACTCCTCATCGGCAATCTGCACCCTCCGTCGAGCTGCGCGCTGCTCCGCCGCGTCATACGACGATGAGAGGTGCCACCACGCAAGGGTTGGGACGCCCACCATCACCGCAGCCAGAGGCCAGGAGAACTCGACGTGCGCGACAGTCACTACTGTCTGCATTGCGGCCAACAACGCCAAGCCGATGAGCGCACTCCTACCTTTGTCGCCCGGCATCTCCGGCGCCTCCTGCAAGGTCCGAAGCTCTATCCTCCGCAGAACGTCCGCCCGCGCCGCCTCACGCGCCGCAACTTCATCCTTGCTGGGCTCCTGTCCAACGGCGTCGCTCAACGGTACCCATCTGGCCATCATCTGCTCGGGCGTGCCAAGGTTGTTGCGGCGCGGCTCGCCGTTGGCCTTCATTGGGATGGGCACGAAGCCAACCTCGAACTCCATGTCACTCGGCGCGTCGCGCACCACATCACCCACTGCCTTCACGCCTTCACGGACGCGAACGAAGTTGCTGGTGCCTTTCACCCGCAGCACGAGCGCATGGCTTGGCGGGTGCACCAGCGTGCTCGGGGCGAGATCAGCCAGGGACGACTTGACGAAAGTGCTCGGCATTTCGCTTGGGAGACAGGGTGGGAGGTGCGCAAGCTAGGTGGCGCATCGCGTGGTGCCCATCCCTAAGATCACGGTGAAGGTTCACCAGGCGATGCCAGGGAGTCATCCATGCCGAAAGGCAACCAACGAGGCAGCATCGAAGAGCACCGCGGCAAGCTGCGCCTGCGCTACTACTTCGAGGGCAAGCCGATGCGAGAGCCGACGGGTCTTGCGGATACGCCAGCCAACCGCCACACGGCACGGTGCCGACTTGACGAGCGCATGCACCAGATGCGGTGCGGGTTCTTCGATCCCCGTCAAGTCGCACCCCTTGCTGGTCGTGAGCGCCTCTTCTGTGCCTACATCGACACCTACTTGCTTTCCCTGCACGCACTAGCTCCCTCCTCGCGGACACGCTACGAGCGCATCCTCCGCAATCGCTGGCAGCCCTGGCTCGGCCACCTGCCCATGCGCAAGATCGTGCGGGCAGACATCGACGAGGCGATGGCTCGGTCGCTGGCCGGCAAGTCCGAGAACTACCGCAGCTCCTGCGTCGTCGTGCTGAAGGCGCTGTTCGCGCACGCGGAGGACGCCGAGGCGGTGGCGAAGAACCCCTGCGCCAAGGTGCGCACGCCGCTGCCGGCCAGGCCGAAGCTCAAGAAGTCGGATGTGTGGCAGCCGACGGAGGTGCCGCGCGTCATCGCCGCGGCCTACGAGGAGGGCGAGAACGAGGGGCGGATGATCGAGCTGGCCTTCACCACCGGCATGCGCTTCGGCGAGGTGCGCGCGCTGCGCTGGGAGAACGTGGACCTGGTGCACGCGCAGATTCACGTAGTGCTCACCGCGGCCGAGGACTACGCCGGAGGCGCCCCTGTCGGCCCGCCAAAGACCGCCAAGAGCCGGCGCACCATCGACATCGGCCAGCGGCTGCTGGAGCTGCTGCGCGCCCACTGGCGGGCCAACGCCGGCAAGAGCGACTGGTTGTTCCCGAACCCGGACGCGCCGGCCGACCAGCCCGGCCCCCTGCTGTACTACCAGCTCTACAAGCTGATGCGCCGCATCACCGCCAAGGTGGGCGTCTACCGCAGCCCGCACAAGACGCGGCACACCTTCGCTTCGACTGCCGTTGGCAGCGGGACGCTGAACATCTACGAGGCTTCGGAGATTCTCGGAAGCACGCACGAGACCACCGAGCGGTTCTACCTTGCCTGGGCTGACGAAGAGCGCCGAAGACGGCAGGCGGAGCTGCTTGATTCAATGTACCCCGATGGACAGGAGGGCACCGGACCTGGCAGCAAAGCCTAGACGTGCCCCGCCAGGAAGATGGCGTTGACTTCGTTCCCGGTGTCCACGGCCGCGCGGGACGCGGCCCCATAGGCCGGGGCAAGCGCGGCGGTGATCTCCACCTCCGGAAACCACCGGCCTCCATGTGTGAATGATGAAAACCGAAGTTGGTGTCGTTCAGGTCGGTCACCAGTCCAGTCTTCGCTCATCAGAGGCTTGACGATGGCTTGGTGTTTGCTGCGGTTGGCCAATGCGGTGACGTACTTGAATTCATCGAGCGTCACCAGGTCAAGAAGCGTCCTTGCGATCCCGGCGTGCTCGGGCACTTTGCCGAAAGCCTCCGCAACACTGCGAGCAGAGACGAGCCGTTCAGGTGGGGCGTCCGTCCGTAGGCTATAGCCCAGCGCAGCATGGGCGGCGAACGCAATGATGTCCGCCATGGCGTGGATCGCCAGTACGCAGGCGATCACATGCGCGCCAATCCGGGTCATCGTGAACTCGAACTCCTCGCGCGGGCTCCCGTCTCCTAGCACCACGTCGAGCATCAGCTTGTCGGTGAGATAAGCGCCGGCAAAGCCCTTCATCAGGTCGGTCGCTTCGCGGAAGTGGAATCTGGCGTGCCTCGGGCGCTCGGCCATTGCCGACAGGCTCGCGTTTACGAAGGCAAGGTGATGGGGGCCAAACCGCTGCGCGATGTGCTCTCGCGTTTCCTGGATATGCCACCTGCTCATGAGTCTCCTGGGACGTTCAAAAAAAGTGCCGGAAATTTCCGTTGGGTCGAGTCAACTCTACTGCGGAAGTCATCGGCGGCATGCCCCCCCGCCCCCCCTGGGTACGCTCGCAAGCCCTTGCCCTGCCTGTGACTTGTCCCCTTCCTAAGGGGACAAGCGGCGTCGCGAACGCACGGCGAATGCGGTTGGCCTCACGGCACTACATCACCCTCTCCCACGCAGGCTCCCTTATGCAGGGGTTCCGCATGATGAAACCGCTCGCACGCACTCGTTCCCCGAAGGGGAAGGGGGACCAGGTTGGCTGTCAGCAGCAGCGCTGTGCTGCCTGCGACACAACCTGGAGTTCGCCATGTCCACCTCCCTCCGCTCCCTCACCACGGTCGTCCTTGCGCAAGCCGCCGCCTCCGGCGACACCGCATCGCACGATGAACTGCGCCGTCGCCTGGCCGCTCGCGAGGCCAACCCCAGCAAGGCCAACGGCAGCATTGCCAACGCACGCATCACTGAGCGCCTGCGCAAGGCCGTTGCCAACCCCGCGGCATACCTCGAAGGCCACCTGACAGCGCCAGACGCCAGCGTAGCGGGCGCCTGGCTCGGCGGCCAAGCCACCGGTACCGCCAAGGCGGCGCCGTCGCCAGTCGTCGCCTTCACACGCACCACCGAACAGAAGCCTGCGCTCAAGCGGGACAGCCTGAAGGCCGTTCGCGCGGAGATGGACGCTCGCTTCTCGCGCATGGAGGCCACGCTCAACCAGATGGCCGTCACCCTGGTGCAACTGGCGCGGCGCCAGGCATGAGTGCGACGACGGAGTGCCGGCTCCTGCACTACCGGCATGCCACAGCCCAATGTGACGCGCGCCTGCACGTCCTACGCGGCCACACAACAACCGCTGTCGAGTTCCTCCGAGCGGGCGCGGCTCCCAGCGCTGTCGTCCGCTGCGCGTCCAGAGGCGTCGCCTCATCGCTGTTGAACCGACTGGGCTACGTCTTCGTCCGCGAGCAACGCACGCGCCGATAGAGCGCGCCAGCAAGGAGCTACCCGACCCGACGAAGACCGGCCGGACATGACGGAGCCGACACAGATGCGGCCCTCAACGCATGGCTGCCAGCCAGCAGTCAAGGAGCTACCACCCCCCAAGCCGCCGCGCGAAAGCCGGCACCCACGCGCGAACCACGCGCGGATTCAGCCTCGACAGTCGGGGCAAAGGACCAACATCATGTCGAACGTCGCCCACATCACCGCCTCCTTCACCTACGCGGTGCCTTCGCTCGAATGGGCAGCCAACCTCGCCGAGCCTTGGGCCGCGCGCCGGCTGTCCTTGTCGCGCCTCCAGCTCGCCGCATATGCGCACGAACAGGCGAACAAGGCCCGACCTGGCCTGTCGGACTGGATCGAAGACAACGCCCCGGCCGTGAATGCGATGCTGGACCGCGCGGCCATCATGCAGTGCCATCTCCACGCCTACCTCTCGGCGTTGTGCAGCACGAGCCTGCTTGAGGCAGGGACCACGGTCCAAGGGGACGAGCTGCCGAACGAGATCGCCAGCGCGTTCCTCTCCGCAATCGGGCAGGTGTAGTCGGCAGACCACCACCGAAAGCGCACAGGGCGTCCTCCACACGTCGCTGTGCTGCCTACCAGGGCAACGCCTCCGGCGTGCTTCGGGCGACCTCCAACCTCGGATGGATGTCTGTCAGCCGCAGCGTGGCGAAGTCGAAGGCTGCCGCTGCGCGCTCACGCCGAGTGCGCAGCGCCTTGGCCCGCGCAATGGCCGCTCGGTACGGAGGGCCAGCAATGAACTGCCTGCCATCCGGGGGTAGCGGCCAGCCCGCTGCATCCAAAGGCCATCCAGCCGAATCGAATGGGGTAGGCGCCGTCATCGCGACATCCCCGGGGCGGATGCCGCGCGCTGGCGCCAAGACCGTAATGAGTCGGCCGTGATCAGCCGAGGGCCTGTGCCGGGCGGCTTTGCAGCGCTCCATCGTTGCTTTGCTTTGTAGTGCGCATCCATGACCTCCTCGGTGGCTGCAGCGACGGGCCTCAGCGGATGCCCGTCGCTGTCAAGTCCCCATCCGTCGTCATCAATGGACGCGGCCTCGCCGACCCAGCGAGGCTCCTCCGGCGGCCCATCCTCCCCGCATTGGCGCTTCACCGCTGTTGCGGAGTCCATTCCCGCCCTGCCGCCCACCGCCTTGGTCGGCCAGCCGTCGCTCGGCATCCCCTCTTTCGCTATCGCCCCTACAGAGTCCACAAAGTCCGCCGAGGATTGCCGCGGGCGAATCGGTGTTCTGGCGCCGCCACTTTGAGGCTCGTCGGACGCATGGGCGGGCTGAAATCCTGCCAGCGACTTCGCGAACGCCATCATGGCGTTGCAGTCAGCTGCAGCCAAGTCCTCCAGCGGCACGCCGCTTTGGGGCTCGCCAGATGTTCGTCCTTCTATGTTCTCTTCCCTATTCAATACTTCTCTATTAGGAGCCGTCTCCCGGCTCTGACCATAGCCGTCTCCCGGCTCTGACCGTGGCCGTGAGACGGCTTCGACCGTAGTCGTTTGCCGGCTCTGCCGGCTGCGCTGCGACGCTTCCCTTCGAGGCTGCAGCGCAGCCGCTACTTGGTCGGCCGTGAGCACCTGGTCCAGCCTCAAGTGATAACGGTTGCTGTGAAGCTTCCCTCCGCGGCCAGCCCGGCTGACCTCCACGTAGCCAACCGTCTCCAACGCAGCAATGGCCTCCTTAACCGCTGTGTCGGACAGTCCGCACTCCTGCCCCAAGAGCTTGATGCCAGGATTGCACTGACCCGTCTCTTCGTTCATGTGATGAGCCAAAGCCCGGAGGACATTGAACTGCGGTGAGGACAGCCCCCGGACTTGAAAGGTGGCACTCAGGAGTCTGTAGCTCACAGCTGACCTCCCGGGGAGGGGGGCAGGCGCTGGTGCACCATGCTCACAGCGTCGGCGATCATCAGCACGTTCATCCGCGCGAGAGCTGTCGCGTGGTTTGCGCGCTCGGTCTTCTTGGCGAGCGTCACGCGCAAGGTGCCCTCGCACGAGATGACATCACCCATCTCAACCGCAGCAAGCGCATCACCTGCTTCGCCGAAGCCAACAACCGGCACCTCGTTCATGCCGAGCGCACTGCCGGCCGCCAGAGTTACGGCGACAAACGGACTGCCGAGTGGCGCCACGCCATGCTCTGGGCCGGCAGTGACGGTACCGGTTGCGACGAGCCCAGGAAAGACATCCAGGTTGATCCGGTCCATCGCTACACCTCCACACTCTTGATGACCGGAAAGCGTCGTGTGAGGCGCTCTGCCTTCAAGCCTCCTGCCATTACGTACCAGCGCTTCTCCTGCGCGTTCCAGCGAGCGCCCAACCGCTTCGCCTCTTCTTTGTCCATGAACTCGACGGCCAGGTAGAGGGCCGTCACCGGCGTGGGTCGCACTTCTGTCGTGACCGCAGCACCACCCATGCGGGCGGCGCGTTGCAACCTAGCCTTGTCCCAGTTAAGCTTGCTCACTTCAATGATTCCAAGTCGTTGATCTGTCTGAGAGGCCCGGACCATTGCGAGTGGTATCCGGGCCTCGCCTTTTTCCAGCGGTGCTTGCTGTCGGTTTGGCCTCCTCTTGTCGGAGATGGTCAGAAGGGCTCGTTCAGCAGCCGCGGCATCGCTGACGGCCACTGCAGGCCGCCCTGCTGCATCCCGTGCTGCACCCTTCCCTCAAAGAGGTCGTACGGGCTGCGGCGCGGCGAGAGGTCGGTGGGCGGCGGCAGTCGCTGGACAGCCCCCTCCAGCAGGCGCTCCAGCGGAATGCCGGAGCCGGCCGATAGCGGGCGCAGGTACGACGCCAGCGCCTGGACCTCCATCCTGTAGAGGTCGTCGGCACGGGCGCCGAACTTGCCCGAGTCGGCCAGCAGGTGCCGCGTCTCCGCCACAGCCTGCACCGCCTTGTTGATGGCGTCGTTGAGCTGAATATCGGCCTGGCGGTCCTCGCCGCTGTCGCGCCGACCACGCTGCAGCAAGGTGGCGATGGTGCGCCCCCGCTCCTGCATGACCGCGGCGCCCGTGTCCATGCCGATGGATGCCACGCGCTGGTAGTCAGCAGCGGCGTTGCCGGTGAACCCCTGGCCGGCGCGCATCATCTCGGCCTGGCGGGTGGCCTCTGCGATCTTCGCCATCGGCAGAGCCATCTTCTGCGCCTTCGCCATCACCTCCTCCAAGCCCTGGCCGCTGGCTGCGGCATTGACCAGGCGCTGGGCCGTCTCGTCGTCCACGTCGTTGGAGCTGAGGAACTGCGACACCATCGTCGCGCGCTGCCGGTAGCCGGCGTCCTTGATCTTCGACACGTCGCCGAAGACGCCGCTCGCCGCTTCGACGCGGCCGGAGAGCTTCTTCTGCACCGCCGACATCGCATCCTTGATGCGAGCCTCGGCGCGCTGCTCTTCGTAGGCGGCCAGCTTTGCAGCGTCCTCGGGGAAGCCAGGCGCCGCCGCCGCCCACACCTTCTGGCTGTACTGGCCCATGCCGTATTGGTTGCCTCGCAGGAACTCCTCGTTGGAGGCGCGGGCCATCTCCATGACCTTCTCCACCGTCTCCGGCGTGTTGAGCCACGGGGTGGCGGCGAGCTGGCCCTTGACCCGAGCGCGCGTGGCGCTGTTGTCCTGGAACCCGCCGGTGCTGCCGATGCTCTGCGCGAGCTGCGCGAGCTGTCCGTTCGAGGCGTCCTCGCGCGCCTTGGCGGCCTGGCGGATGCCGCGCTTGGCCGCCTCGGTCAGCCCGGCGCCGCGCTGCGCGATGTAGTCCTCGGCCTCCTTGGTGTTGTTCAGCACGCCGCCCAGGCGCATGCCCATGTCCTGGTCGGCCACGTCCGCGCGCTGCGCGATGGAGCTGATGCGGCCGGTGAAGCGCGAGGCGATCTTCTCCGGGTACAGGCTCGACAGCTCCGCCTGAATCTCCGCCTCCGACTTGCCGGAACGCGACAGCTGCTCGACGCGCTTCTCCACCTGGTCCTCCAGGAGGTGGGTGTTCTGCATGTCGCGGAACTTGCGGTCCTCAGCCACCTGCCTGGCGCGCTCGTTCGAGGTGGTGCGCATTGATTCGAGGATCGACCCCGTGGGGTTCGAACTGCTCAACACCGAGCCAGGCTCCATTGCTGACTGCGCCATGTTGAACCACTCATCTATCGACAGCTCGCGGCCCTCCGCTGCGGCGCGGTCTGCAAGCTCCTGCATCTGCCTGCTCTTCTGTAGCCGGGTCGCGCTGACGCGATCCTCCTCTCGGTCGAAGCCGAGCTTCTGAAGCCCGACGGTCGGGATGCCGCTGAGAATGGGTGCACCAGTCATGTGTTCTCCTTAACCGGGGAAGAGGCCGTCAAGCCACTTGGTGAGTGAGTCAGCGGCCGAGCTAGCACCTTTGGAAAAGAGGCCGCTCAGCGACGAGAGGAAGGGGTTGACGACCGTGCCGGCCGCGTTCACGGCGGGCATGACCGAGGAGTAGTAGTTCTGCTGCAGCGCGCCGGCCAACTCCGCCGCCGACCTGACGTTGCCTCCTGCCGTTGTGACGATGTTTCCGGCGGCAGTCATGGCGTCCTTGTTCGACTGCGTGAGCGCATTCACCAGCGCCGTGCGCATTCCGGCGTCGTTGGTGTCCTCCGCAAGCGCGCCGCGGAGGCGTCCTTCGTAGGCGGTCTTCGCCGCATCGACGGCCCAGTTGCCCTCCACCTGCGAGGCGGCGTCGGCCGCCTTGATCGCGTCCGTCGCGCGGTTGGCGTCGGCCGCAGAGAGGTTGCCGAACTGCGTCGTCAGGTTGGTGGCGTTGCCGCGCGCCGTGCTGTAGAGGTTGGCGTCCAGCGTGGGGTCGTACGCCTTCAGCACCTCGCCCAGCGAGCCAGCGCGCTGCTGTTCCTGGAGGTCGCTGTACGTCTTGACCAGGTTGCCGGCGTCCACCCGGCTCTGCGCGTCCACGGCGGCGTACTCCGCGCCGAAGCGGCGGGCCACGTCGTCGCGCGTGTCGGCGGCGAAGGTGGAGTTGGATAGGCCGCTGCGCAGCGTGTCCGCGAAGCCGCTGCTCGAAGTCTTCGCCAGCGCGCGGTCGATGGCGCCGACCCGCGCCTGGTAAAGCTGGCTGGCAACGTCGTCCACCTGCGTCTGGCCGTACTCCTTGCGGTCCCCCATGCTGGTGAGGCGGTCCCGGATGGTGTCGGTCGCTTGGTTGGCACGGGTCAGCGAGTTGGTCGCCTCCTGGTCGGCCTTCGACGCCGCTGCGCCCACCCCGGCAGTGGCCGCGGCGTTGGACTTTGCGGCCAGGACGTAGTGGTTGTTGCTCAGGTCGCCGCTGGAAGCGAGCTGCGTCTGCGGCGCCGTGTACGCGCCTACTGCGGAGACTGCTGACGGCTTGTCCAGCATGCCCGTGAGGCGGCCCTTGAGCACGTCGGCCAGGCCCGTCACGCGGTCGATCTGCGTCTTGTTGAACTCCTGCGCCGCCTTGTAGTCGGCGTTGGCCTGCGTGAGCTGGTCCTTGCCTGCGGTGTAGTTCTCGTTGTTCTTGAGCAGGGAGATGATGTCGTTCAGGTTCACGCCGCCTCCTGCGCCCGAGCCGCCCAGGAGCTGCTTCAGGCCGGTCTTCAGGGCATCCGACAAGCCCGGAATCGACGCGGTGCCGCCTCCCGAGTTGACGGGGCTGTTCTTCGCTGGGTCCAGGCCGTTGTTGCCCGAGTAGTTCTTGCCCTCGTTGCTGTAGTCGGCACCGCCGCTGGAGTCGCCACCAGCCATCGCCGCCGCGCCGCCCAGTGCCGCGGTGCCGGCGGCTGCCGCCCCGAGGCTACTGAGCCCGCCGCCTGCCGCGGCCTTGCTGCCGGTGATGACGATTTGCGGGATGGCATCGGCTAAGCTGCCCGCAGCAGCGGAGCCGATCTGCGCACCGATGGCGGGGTCCACCAAGCCGCTGGAGATGGCCTGCGCCAGCGAGCTGACGTTGGTTCCTACGGCGGATGCGCCAGGGGCGGCTGCGGCTGCGCCGGGGGCTGCGGCGCTGCCTGCCGCACCCACGATGCCGCCGACGGCTGGAAGCATGAGCGAGGCCATGCCAACGAAGTCGCCGAGGGCGTTGCCCATGCTGGCGACCACCTTTGGCTGGACAAGCCAGGTGCCGTCGGGGTTCAGGATGCCGCGTGCGATGTAGTTCTTGTCGTTCGTCTGCACCGCCTTGAAGCCACGGCGGTTCAACTCGGCCGTGACCTCGGGCCAGTTGATCTCCGCGTCCAGCCAGCCGTGGTCGCCCTGCACCTTCTGCGCCGAGATGCCGGCGCGTGCCAGGTCGTCCTCGGTCAGCATCGCCGCGGGGCCGCCGTTCTGCGCCCACTGGCCGCTCCAGCCGTTGTCGGTACGGTCGCCGCCCCGGTACGCCTGGCCGCTCTTCATGACCATGTAGTCGCCCCGCAGCATGCGGGCTACCAGGTCGTCTCCAGCAGTAGCCATCAGCAGCTCCTTACGACAGTACCGCGCCGTTGACCGCCCACAGGAGGTCGGTCGCGCCGGCCGCGGAGGTGATGACCAGCCCCGGCTTGCGCGACAGCAAATCGGCCTACCAGACGCTTCACCGTGCGATGGCAGCGACGAATGGATTGATCGGTGGCCATCACAGCGACGCCCCTTCCGCTTGCGAGCGCGCAGTCCGTGCGTGGGCGGCGAGCCAAGCTCGAATATCGCCGGCCCTCCAGCGAGAGCACCTGTGGGACAGGCGGATAGGCGCCGGGAAGCGCTTGCCTTCAACCAGCTTCGTGACGGTCGAATCCCCCGAAATACCAGTCAGGGCCTTGACTGCAGGCAGGCCGAGGAGCGCGTCGTCGTACGCGTAGGCGGCGAGCTGGGCGGCAAGCGCCTCTTCCTGACGGCGGCGGCCCTGGTCGCTGTCTTTGGTGGATCGCTTGCGCGCGAAGCGGGCGACTCCGGAGGCCGCTGAGGCTTGCTCCAGCTTGGTGACAGCGGTGATGGGAGCGGAGTGTTGGGACATGAGTCCTCCTCTGTTTCGTCGAGGACGATCCTCCTGCCGGTACGCAACCCAGGTTGTTTAAGTTCCCTCATTGGCCTTGGTAGGCACAAAACGCCGACGACTCGCTCCCGCGAGGCAACCGACACTCGCCCCTTGGAACTGGAAGGGGGGAGAAATGCGCGTCATTGGAGCTATGGCCGTTGGCCTGCTGACATCGACGGTTGCAGTAGGCGCCAACGTCGTCGGATACGACATCAGCAGCGTCCGCAAGAATGACCCTGGCTGCGGCGGCTGGTGCGCCACGTATGGAGGCACCGTCGCCGACTTGGGTGGTGGATTCGTTCGGTTGTCCGGCGGCGGCTCCGGCACGCTGAACGACGGGCTGGTTCCAGGGTCTCTCGCGAACAACCAACTGCTCGACCTCTCCGTCGGGCCGGAGATCACCCTTTACCTCAGCCGCCCCCAGCGAGTGGCAAGCATCGACCTCTTCGGGTACGGCGACGGCTACATCAACAACTATGTGCCCGGCGCTATCACCGGCCTAACAGTCACGGTTGCCGGCGTCACGCAAGCCTTCGCGACGACCCAGTTCGGTCGCTCATGCCTCTTTGACAACTACCTGTGCAACGACAGGGTGAGCCTCGAAGGCTCTGCCCTGGCAGGCATCACCACCTCCACAGTCGTCGTGAGCGGCTTCAGGTCGGACTTCCCTGGCTACGCAAGCCTTGCGGAGGTTTCGGTCACGCCGTCCCTCGTGCCAGAGCCGGCGGCCGCTGCCCTGCTCGCAGTCGGCCTGGCGCTTGTCGGTACATCGCAGCGGCGACTGCCGCGCCAACGGTTTGTGGCGCCCAGCGTCCCGACGGCCATCTAGCAGGGCACGGCGGTTACCCCCCGGTTTACCCCTTGGAAGCCCAAAAGGAAACGGGTTAGCCCCTTGTGAGAGCTAACCCGTTGATTTCAATGGTCGGGGCGGCGGGATTCGAACTCGCGACCCCTTGCACCCCATGCAAGTGCGCTACCAGGCTGCGCTACGCCCCGACTGAGCCATGCAGTATAACCTGCAACAGGGCTACAGCGTCAACAGGTTTCGAATGGATGTGAGTTCGAGCCTCAGCTGGTCGATCGACACGCCCACCAGCGCCACCGGGCCGGCGCCGTGCAAGCCACCCTGCGTGGTGGCGTCGAGCTGAAAAGCCTGAGCGTCTTCGGCAGCGGCGTCCGTGGCCGCCCTCTCGCCTGCCTCATCGTCGTCCGGCGGCAGCCCCTCGTCGGCCGGTGCCGCATGCAGGCCGTGGCGGCCATGGCCCTGCATCTCCGCCAGGCGGTTGCGCGCCCCGCTGATGGTGAAGCCCTGGTCGTACAGCAGCTCGCGGATGCGGCGGATCAGCAGCACCTCGTGGTGCTGGTAGTAGCGCCGGTTGCCACGGCGCTTCATCGGCTTGAGTTGGGTGAATTCCTGCTCCCAGTAGCGCAGCACATACGGCTTGACGCCGCACAGCTCACTCACCTCACCGATGGTGAAGTAGCGCTTGGCAGGAATCGCGGGAAGCGCTTTTTCCATAGAAATCAACGCTCCACGGGTTGGCGCTCAAACTTTACTCGAACTCGTCCGGGCTCGGGATGTCGCCTTGCACCAGTCCCTTGAGTTTGTGGCTGGCGTGAAAAGTGACCACATTGCGCGCGGCGATCGGAATCGACTCGCCGGTACGCGGGTTGCGGCCCGGCCGCGGCGCCTTGCGGCGGATGTTGAAGTTGCCGAAGCCCGAGAGCTTGACGTCGTCGCCCTTGACCAGCGCGGCATGGATGATGTCGAAGAAGGCTTCGACCATGTCCTTGGACTCGCGCTTGTTCAGGCCCAGCCGCTCGAACAGCAGATCGGCCAGCTCCGCCTTGGTGAGCGTCGGCGTTTCCAGTGTCGGCAGGATCACTCGGTCCATCGCAGGTTTCTCCTCCATCAGCCGCGCAGCCGGGCCTGCAGCCGCTGCCCCAGGCGTTCGACGATGCCGCTGACCACGGATTCGACACGTTCGTCGGTCAATGTGGCCTGGTCGTCCAGCAGCTCCACACGCACGGCCATGCTGCGCTCGTCGGCGGCTATGTCGGCGGTGGGCGCCTTGGGCTTGTAGATGTCGAACAGCTGCGCATGGCGCACCAGGCCCGACTGGTCGTCGGTGATGGCGGCGATCAGCGCATCGTGCGGCACACCGTCCTTGACC
>CAKZXL010000136.1 GCA_937883885.1 uncultured Aquincola sp.
GGTGATGGCGGCCATCGCCGTGGTCAGGCCCATCACGCTGTGCATGCGGGTCGTCACGATGAAGCCGGCCAGGACCAGCAGCGCCACCGCGGCCAGCACGACGACCAGGAGGACCGCCCCCCATCGTTGCGCCAGCAGACCGCTCAGGCCGCCGAGCAAGCCGATCAGCGCAAACGTGCGCAGGCCGGCAACGCGGTGTCCGTCGGGCAGATCGCGCTGGTGCCAGCCGCGTTCCAAGCCGATGAGCAGGCCCGCCGCCAGCGCGATCCCGAGCCCCATCAGATCCGACAGGGACACGCCGCTCATGGCTGCGATTCCGTGCCGAGTTCATTGGCAGGTACACATTGCTCGGGGGGGATCATCGGCGGCAGCTCCCCGACGCTCGACAGCCACTGCTCGATGTGTTGCAGGCACGCGTGGGGTGCTCGCAGCCAGGGATGGTGGTCCACGCCCTCGAGAACGCGCATCTCCCACATCGAGCGCGCGGTCGCCAGTGCCTGCGCCCCGTCCAAAGGCGCGGTCAGGTCCAAACTGCCGTGCAACATCAGGACTGGCAGGATCTGCGCCGTCGCCTCGGCCTCGACGCGCAAGTCATGGCGGTACAGCGCCTCCCACAAGGACGAGGTCGACGACACCATGTTGTGCGCAACGAGGTCTTCGGCGACTTCGCGCGGGATGTCGCGAAGAAGGCGCGGCAACAGGCGTCCGACGACCCGCCGCGTCAGGATGCATGCGAGCGCGGTCGCCCACATGTTCGTGTAGATCCAGCCGCCACGCTGCCGCGCAAACCAGGCGACGGCTCCTTCGGCCCCGCCGAAGTTGGGAAGACTGATCAGTACGAGCCGCCTGACGACCGACGGATAGCGGGCGGCATAGGCAAGCGCCAGCGCGGCCCCGAGCGAGTGCCTGACCAGCGTCAAGGAGCGGTCCCCGGCCAGGCTCGCATGCAGCGCGGCGACGTGGCGCTCGACGCTGTAGCGCATCCAGGGCTTCGGCGACTCACCGAAGCCAAGCAGGTCGATCAGGACGGTGCGGTGCCCCGACAGTGCGAACGGCACCGGCCCGCAGGTCCAGTAGCGATGGGTCCCGCCCAGTCCGTGCAGCAGGACCGCGCAATGCTGACCGTGCCCCGCGTCAAAGCGCTTCAGCGGCAGTGTCTCGGTCCCCATGCGCATCGGCCGCCACGACCTCAGTTCTGGCGCTGGAGCCGAACATCGACTCGCGCGGGGCCCGACGACTTGTTGCTCCACATCCAGCAGTAGTCCTCGCGCACCGCAACCCGCAAGGTGTCCTGTCCGGAACTCACCTGAGCCTGTTTGGCCGGGAACTCAGCCTCCTTGCCCACGTGATAGTGAATGTTGAAGTCGACGGGTACCGACGCGGCGAACTCCCAGCGAATGGAGTCCCCCGGCGCGAGCTTGCCGCAAAGCTCGACGAATCTGCCCGGTTCGACGTTGGCGCCGTGAGCGAATGCGCCGTCGCGACTCCAGGCGATCTCGACAATGTGGGAGGCCGCGAAGGCTTGGCTTGCCGTCACCAACGCAATGGCGGTCATAGCGAATCTGGCGGTCTGCATGAACTTTGGTCCTTGTTGGGTCAGCATCATCCTCGACGCCGCACGGCGCTGCCTTGACGCGCGACACGTTCCCCACCCATCCTCATCGTCGCTTTCGGCGCTTTACCTTCCGAGGCTTCGGCTGTTGCGTCCGGCTCCCGTCGGCATTCCTGCGACGGTTCTTCCAGGCAAGGACCAGCGCCAGTCCGATGATGACCGCAGCGCTCGCCAAGCCGCCGACCAGCATGAGCCCCAACTCGCCGTGCGAAAGACTCGAGAGGTTCCTGAACTCGTGCGGCATCGGCTCAGCGTTGCTGCGACGAACTGCGGTTCATCTCGTCGTGCTTGGCCCGGATGCTGATGGGCCACTGAGCCTTGATCCAGGAGAGCGCGGCCACGATCTCGGAATCGGTCAGCACGCCTTCGTACGCAGGCATCGAGGATTCGTACGACGCCAGGTTGGCAGCCTTGGCGACGCCGAACTTCGTGATTCGGAACAGCGTCTCGTCGGGGTGGTGCCACGTGTGTCCGGTGGCGTCGTGTGGCGGTGCTGGCAGGCGGCCTTGCGCGTCTCTCTGGCGCCAGTTGGGCTGGCCCTCGAGCTTCGCCCCGTGACAGGCGGCACAGTGCGTTCCGTAGACCTGCCGCCCCCGCGCCGTCACCTCGACATCGTCAGGTTTGAGCAGCCCGGTGCTTGCCAGCTTTGGCGCCAGGCGCGAGATGGCAACGAACAGAACCACCGCACCGATCACAGCGACAGCCAGGAGCAACCGGCTTCGTTTCATGCGCTCGTCCTGATCGGCATCACATCCTCGCGTCTGATCGAAGCAGATCGCGCGCTTGCGTTCGGACCATCCGCCAGCTTGCAAGGGCCAGCCACGTCCCGATGCCTGCAGAGACCAGGCATGGGAGCAATTCCTGGTCGGGCCGCAATGCCGCAAACGTCACCGCGATGCCGCCAGCAACGAAGGCCCAGAAGCGTGTTTCGGCCCAACGGGCCTGCCGGTCCAACTGAACAACGACCAGAAGGGCTGCAGCAACGGCGACCAATGCGAGTGTGGCGCGCGCATTGTGATGCCCCATCTGCCAGTAGCCCGCCAAGCCAGCCGCGATGATGGCGAACAGCGCAACGGCGAGCAGCAGCCCCAACAGACCCGCAAAGAGGCAGCGGACTCCTGCACGCCATGCATCCCATGGAGCGCCGTTGTCCATGCCCCAAAGGAACAGCCGATGCGCAGCAGCCGCGGAGGCCGCGAGCAACACGCACTCGTGCCACGCCAGACCCGCGGCACTCAGCGTCGCAACAATGCCGACGCTGAGCGCCTTCGCGACCGAGGAGCGCATCGCACCGTCCTCGCAGGACCTAGCGAACCACCTTGAGGTCCGTGACCGTGAACTTGCCGGCCTCGTTGACGGCCTTGAACTTCACCTTGTCTCCGGCCTTGACCTGGCCCAGCATGGCCTTGTCGCGCACGTTGAACACCATGGTCATGGCCGGCATTTCAAGGCTCTTAATGTCGCCATGCTTCAACGTGATCTTGGCCGCGTCGAGGTCGACCTTTCGGACTTCCGCGTCGGTCATCTCGTCGGCCGTGGCCGTCGGACTGCTTGCGGCATGGTGACCTGCGTGCTCGTCAGCCTTCTGCTGTGCCCAGACGGGCGTGCTCAGGACGAGCGAGGTCATCAGGGCGGAGAGTGCATATTTCATGACGTTCCATTCTTGGGTCAACGATATGAGTTGAAAACGCGCGTGCTGCCGTCCTTGGCGACGAGCAGCACGTCGAAGGGATCCCGCTGGTCGCCGTAGTCCGGGCCGTCCATGCCGGGAGAGCCGACGGGCATGCCGGGTACTGCCAGCCCCACGGCGTCGGGCGCCTCCTTGACCAGACGGAGCACGTCGGCCGCAGGCACATGACCTTCGATGGCGTAGCGGCCGACCACGGCCGTATGGCAGGAGCCGAGCTTGATCGGAACCTTCATGCGCTCGCGAGCGGCCGTGTTGCCGACGTCGTGCACCGTCACGCGGAATCCGTGTGACTCGACGTGCTTGATCCATTCCTTGCAGCAGCCGCACGAAGGGCTCTTCCACACTTCCATGTGGAGGGGCCGCGTTTGCGCACGCAGCAGGGCAGGCCCGAGCAGCGCAACGGCTCCCGAAGCCGTCAGCAGCGCTCGACGAGCCTTGCCGTGGCGCGCCGGGTCAATGCTTGTGCGCATGCCCGTCACCCTTGGCACTCGACGCGGCAACCGTGATCTTGCCGACCATGCCGGCCTGGTAGTGGCCCGCAATCAAGCATGCGAAGTCGAAGTCGCCCGGCCGGTTGAAGGTCCAGACAATCTCCCCGGTCTTGCCCGGTCCGACGTGGGCCATGTACGGCTCGTCGTGTTCCATGTTCGGGAACTTCACCATCAGTTCGGCATGCTTGTCGTTCTCGGCCTTCGTGCCGATCACGAACTCGTGCATGGTCTTGCCGGCATTGCGCACGACGAACTTGACGGTCTCTCCCTGGCGCACCTCGATCCGCTCCGGCGTGAAGCGCATGTTGTCGCCCATGCCGATTTCGATGGTTCGCTTGGCGGACTTGGCGTCCCCGGCGATCCCCCAGTCCTTCTGTTCCTTCTTGACCGGACCGGCCTTCTTGGCATGGTCCTCGTCGCCGTGCGCCATTGCGGAGGCGGAGATGGCCACGAGCGCAGCCGCGAGAAATGGCTTGAACTGCTTCATCAGGTTTCCTTCCTGTTACGGATTGGACAGATTGAGAGTCGGCTCGCGCCGCTCAGTTGTGGCCTGCATGCCCGCCGCCGGGTTTGCGCACCTTGACTTCGACCTCTTGGCCCGGTTTTGCGACCGAGGGCATCGAGCCGCTCCCTTCCGCCTTGAAGCGTGCCGGGTCCGGCAGTTGGCCGGTGAACTCGTAGGCCACCGTGCCGGGCGGGTGCTTGTACCAACCCGGGTCGCTGTAGTCGCCGCGCCTCTGTCCCTTGCGGACCTTCACGACGCTGAACATGCCGCCCATGCCGACCGAACCGAACGGCCCCTGCCCCGTCATCATGGCCGCGGTGTTGTCGGGCAGCGGCATCTCCATCTCAGTCATGTCCTTCATGCCGCGCTCGCCCATCACCATGTACTCGGGCACGAGCTTGGTGATCTGCCGCGCGACACCGCGATGGTCCACGCCGATCATCGTCGGCACGTCGTGACCCATCGCGTTCATCGTGTGGTGGCTCTTGTGGCAATGGAAGGCCCAGTCGCCTTCCTCGTCGGCGAGGAACTCAACCTGCCGCATCTGCCCGACCGCGATGTCTTCGGTCACTTCGTACTTTCGCGTGCTCTTCGGCGTCGGCCCGCCGTCGGTGCCGGTGACCAGGAACTCGTGCCCGTGCAGGTGGATCGGGTGGTTCGTCATCGTCAGGTTGCCGATGCGGATGCGAACCTTGTCCATATGGCTCACCACCAGCGGGTCGATGCCGGGGAAGATCCGGCTGTTCCAGCTCCACAGGTTGAAGTCCAGCATCGTCATGATCTTCGGCGTGTAGCTGCCCGGATCGATGTCATAGGCGTTGAGCAGGAAGCAGAAGTCGCGGTCCACCTCGTCGATCAGCGGATGCTTGTTCTTCGGATGCGTGATCCAGAAGCCCATCATCCCCATCGCCATCTGCACCATCTCGTCAGCGTGCGGGTGGTACATGAAGGTGCCGGGGCGGCGCGCGACGAACTCGTACACGTAGGTCTTGCCCGGTGGGATGCCAGGCTGGTTCAGCCCCGTTACGCCGTCCATGCCGTTGGGCAGGCGCTGGCCGTGCCAGTGGATGCTGGTCAACTCGCCAAGTTTGTTGGTGACGAAGATGCGCACGCGGTCACCTTCGACCACCTCGATCGTCGGCCCCGGGCTCTGGCCGTTGTAGCCCCACAGGTGAGCCTTGAAGCCAGGGCTCATCTCGCGCACCACCGGCTCGGCAACGAGGTGGAACTCCTTCACGCCGTTGTTCATGCGCCAGGGCAGCGTCCAGCCGTTGAGCGTGACGACCGGGTTGTAGGGCCGGCCGGTGTTGGGCACCAGCGGCGGCATCGTGTCGGGCTTGGTCTGGATGACCGGCTCGGGCAATGCCGCCATCGCGACCTTGCTGACCGCTGCGGCGCTCACCGCGGCGGTCACTGCGCCAGCGCCGCCGATGAAGTTGCGTCGGGAAACCATGTTCGAGATCCTTGATTGAAGGGGTCAGTGGCCGGCGCCGCCGCCATCTACCGCTGCGGCGGCGGGGCCAGTGGGCGAGGCCATGGCCGCTTTGCCGATGAGTGCCATGTCGAGATCCGACTGGGCCAGCCAGAAGTCGCGCAGCGACTCGATGTATGCATTGACGCTCGTGATCTGGGAGCGTGCGTCGGCAAGGAGCTCGAAGACCCCGATGATCATTCCGTTGTAGCGCAGCCCCTGCTCTTCCGAGATCCGTTTCTTGAGCGGCACGCTCTCATCACGCTGGTGGCGCGCGATGTCGTAGGCGGACCGGTAGTTGCCATAGGCCTCGCGAACCTCCGAGCGGGCGTTGATCGCGGTCTCCGCCGCACGATGCAGCGCCTGCATGTAGATCGCTTCGGCGCGTGCCACCCGGGCGCCGCCCCAGTCGAAGAGGGGCAGCTCCAGGCCGATCTCCCAGCCCGTCTGACGCGGGGCCTCATTGGACGTGTTGCGCACCAGCCCGAGTTCCAGCACGTTGATGAAACGCGTCGTGCGGGTCAGACCCAGGTTCTTCGCGGTCTGCTCCGCGCCCAGCTTGGCGGCCTGCACGTCGAGTCGCTGGGACAGCGCGATCGCTTCGATGTCGGGCTGATTTCGCACCTCGGCCGGCAGGTCCGGCAGGCGCTCGGGCAACTGGAACTGGGTCTGATCGCCCCAGACGCCCAACAGGCGCGCCAGCCGCTCACGCGAAGCACGCTGCGCCTGGTCGGCGCGAGCGAGGCCCAGGGCGGCGTCGGCGTAGAAGGCCTGCTCCCGCGCCCGCGCCAGCTTGCTGAAGTTGCCGACCTGCTCCATGCGCCGAGCCAGCTCGGCGCTCGCTTCGGCCGTCTGCTTCACCTGCCGCATGTAGCGCACGGTCTCTTCGGCTGCGACGGCCTGGAAGTAGGCCTTGCGCGTCTCGGCCGCGCGCGACAGAACATCCATCGTGACTTCGCGCTTGACCTGCTCGAAGCGGCGCGCTTCCAGCCGCGAAACCATGGGCAGCGTCAACAGCCGTGCGAGGTTCAGGTGCAACCCGCGTTCCAGCTCGATCTCGTCGCCTTGCCGAAGGCGCCCGAACGTGAATCCGGGGTTCGGCAGGCGCCCGGCCTGCACAACCTCGGCCTCGGTGATGCCGAGGTCCTGAAAACGAGCCTGCAGACCGCGGTTGTTGAGCAGGGCGATCTGAACCGCATCGTCAACGCTAAGCGGCTTGGCGAGCAACTCCTGGACGCGGCGATCGATGGCGTCGGCATCGGCATCACTGCGCGCCCAGCGGACGTCCTTGCCGAGCTTCTCCTTGGCCGCGGACTCGATCGACGAGAACCCCGCGTCCGGCGAGAAGCTGGCGCAGCCCGCAAGCACTGCGGAAGCCAGGAGGACGACGAGCAGGCCCGAGCGCCGCACGCTCGGGCGGTCGGGCGCGACACGCCCGAGATGGGAAGGTGAATTCATCCGCTTGACCTCAGTTCATCTTGTGCCCGCCGTGCCCGGCGGGTGCGCTGGTCGGCGCCGGCGTTGCCGGCTTCGAAGGCGCGTTGTTCGTGGCGGGTGCGTCAGGCTGCCGAGCCTCGCGCGCATAGGCCCGCCAGCCTCCGACGCGGTTGACGGTCTCGTTGGCTTCGCGCCAGGATCCCACGGGCTGTTCGGCGTGACGCTGGTAGCCGCCAAGCGTCGACTGGAACACCAGGGGCGGAACGGCGGCCGAGGAATCGAGTGGATCGGCTCTCTTGCCGGCCGCGGTTTGGGCCAGGCTCGCAGAGCAGACCGCAACCAGGAATGCCGGCGCAAGCCAGCGGAACATGGCAATCTTCATGACATCCTCGCTTGAGTCGGTCCGGCTCACCAGGCCTGCTGAGCAGGCGTTGGACCGGTTCACGATGCTGGTCGTATCGCCGCGGGGCGATCAACCAGGGTGGCAGTCAGGCGAGGATCAGGCGGGGAGGCCGGTGCGGCACGTCCGCAAAGACCGCTGGAAAGCGGATTTCCAGGAAGGCAACAGCAGTTGATGTCGAATCCGCATGGGAAATGCTCACCCGCTCGAGCGCGGGCGCTGCGACGCTGCAGCACGGAGCGCAACTGCTGCACTTCATCTTCAGCTGCGCCGAATGTCCCGTCGAAGGATCCGACGCCGTCTGGAGAACTTCGTTCACGGCCTCGGTTGCGCTGACGGAGTCGTCGAACCGGAGATCCTCGCGCGCATCAGCGGAGTCGACGTGCGTGGTGTGCTGAACGACCTCGCCAGACTGGCTGGGAGAGTGGTGTCCCGGCCCGCACCCACCCATGGTCACCGCTGCCAAGCCCTTCAGGGGGACGGCGGCAGCGATGAACCAGATGAGAAGGAGGCGAACCACACCCGACATACCCGGAATTTTACCCTAGTGCATTGAGAAACATCATCCTGCGCCGCAGTCTACGGATTGCCGTCCGACACGATCCGCTCAAGAGGCTTACGGATTCGTAATGTTCTCGAGACTTCTGACCGACGGCGGTGGTTGGTCTCCGCCGGTCTCATCCGACGTCGGCCACCATGCGAACGCGAAGGACACGATCCCTGCTCGCCTCGTCGCCGGGCTCGAACTCGTAGGTGCTTCCCCAAGCCCAAACCGAGCCGACAAGTTCAAGGAATCGGATCTCGCCTGCGGCACCGCTGATGATCGCCTGGGCCTCTCCTCGTGCCCAGGTCGCCCGCAGGGCATGCTCACCGGGCGGCAGCCTCAAGCGGACAAAGGACTCTGGCACGGTTTCGGCCAGTGCACTTCCGTCGACGGTCAGCTTGACGAGGTTGGCGGAATCAGCCCACCGCTTGCGCACCACGTACACCGTGAGCCTATCCGCCGAAACGGCGAAGCGCTTGGCCTCGGCCTCCACGGTGGGCGGCGGCACGGGCGCACGGGTGCAGGTCAGCTTGTAGCGTGGCGCCTTGCCGACACGGTGACACCACGTGCCATCGGCATTTGCCGGCCGAATGGGCTTGGACGCACACGCAGCGAGAAGCAGCGTGCCTGAGCCGAGCGCGATCAATGCGGCTCGGCGTCCCATCGGGGACTGAGTCTTTCGCATCAGACCTCCGGGCGTTCGCCCCGTACAACCGAGATCGGCTGGCTGCACCAGCCGGCGCTTCATCAGAGGGCTGTCGGTAGCCCGACGATGGGCGGATGGACGACGCTACTGATTGGCCACGTCGTCTCGATGCCGCCCGCCCACCGCCGATGCATCAGCGATGCATGTGCGAGGTGGCTGTCGCGCCGCTCTGGTGACCACTGCGGCTCAGCCCACCGGGGACGTTGACTGCGCCTGCCTGGGAAGGCTTGCCGGCGTTCGCAGCGTTGCGCGTGTCGCCCTGGACGCCGACGTAGACCGCCCCGGCTTCGCCACCGACATCGAGCCAGCCGTCGGCCGAAACCGGGTTACGCTTGGCTTCGATCGTCTCCGCGATGACCGACGCTCGCGTCTTGCTGGGGTTGTTCGTCCCGACGAAGACCCAGCCCGCCTCGCCCCCGACTTCGCGCCAACCGTCGGCCGTGACCGGATTGCGCTTCCATGCCTCGAGTTCCTTGATGACGTCGGCGCGCGACTTTGCCGACGGCATCGCATGGGTCGTGAAGCCGGCTTCACCCGGAACCGGGGTGATGCCGGAGGTTGCCAGCGCAGGCAGAGACACGGCACTCACCAGCGCGATCAGACTGAAACGGAACTTCATGATGGACTCCTGTGACGGGTGCACCTCTTGTGGGGGTTCACCGGTTGCGGTGCCTTCGTGCACCGTGGAGCCACTGTAGGAATCGCGCACCGACAGACTGCTTGCCGGTCCATTACATCTTCGTCATACGGCGCCCCAACGACACCCGCCGACGGCTCGCATCGCTCGACTGCATGTTCTGTTCGGGCAGCGCGGACGGCGCCACTGGCACCGTCCGCAGCTGGTCGCCGCGGCACCTGCACCGGCCCGTCGAGGCCAGTGCGGGACGCCGCAGCGATCGCCCGTCAGAAGGTGTGGCGAATGCCGAACTCGAGACCGGACGACTTCTCGCCGCCCAGCATGGCTGCCGGCGGCGTGTAGAGGACGGAGCTGCGCGCAGCGCCCTTGTTCGTCACTTGACCGTAGGTCGTGTACATCGCGGCGCGCTTCGAAAGGTCGTAGACATACCCGACACCCAGGCGGGTGCTGTCGTCGGCGTCGGAGAACCCGGAACCAGCGGGGCCGCCCGAGCGATCCGCCCTGGTGTAGCCAACCTTCAATGCGCCCGGGCCGACGGGCACCGTGGCGCCGATCGACAGATCCTTAGTCTTGCGCGGGTTCCACTCCTTGACGTCGTACAGCGTGTGCAGGGTGGCAAAGCCGAACCTGTAGTTGAACTGGATGTTGTAGTTCTTGAAGTCCGGCGTGGTCGCACCGGTTTCGGTCTTGCCGTACGCGAAGCCGATGTTGATCGGACCCGCCTCGTAGCCCAGGCGCCCGCCCACGTACTTGTTGCCGTTGACGCCCTCTGTCGGCGCCGATTCAAATCTGAGCCACCGCGCCGACCGAATTTCGAGCCAGGGCTGGTGGCCGACCGTTTGATGGTCGGCTGTGGATAAGTGTAGGTCCTTGCCTGGTTCGTTGTGCTCCTTGATGGCTTCCCCCGCGCGCGGCCGCTCAGAACGGCTCGTCGGCGGACTCGTTCTTGCCGCCCTTGCGTGCCTGCTCACGGACCTTGATGCGCTTCTTCGCGACGGCCGTGCTGTGCAGGAAGCGATGGCTGTCGTTGCCCGTCTCGACGATGTGGCAGTGGTGCGTCAGCCGGTCCAAGAGCGCCGTGGTCATCTTCGCGTCGCCGAACACGCTGGACCACTCGGCGAAGTCCAGGTTGCTCGTGATCATCACGCTGGTGTGCTCGTACAGACGGCTGAGCAGGTGGAACAGCAGCGCCCCGCCGGCCTGGCTGGACGGCAGGTAGCCCAGTTCGTCGAGGATGACCAGGTCCATACGCAACAGGCTCGAGGCGATGCGCCCGGCCTTGCCCTGCGCCTTCTCCTGCTCCAGCGCGTTGACCAGGTCGACCGTCGAGTAGAAGCGCACGCGCTTGCCGTGGCGCGTGATGCCCGACACGCCGATGGCCGTGCCCAGATGGGTCTTGCCGGTGCCCGGTCCACCCACCAGCACGACGTTGTGCGCGTCGTCGGTGAAGGCCATGGTGGCCAGCGTGCCCACCAGCTTGCGGTCCACCGGCGAGACCTCGAAGTCGAAGCCCGCGATGTCGCGATGCACCGGGAACCTCGCCGCGTGCATCTGGTGGCTGACCGAGCGCATCGCGCGGTCCGTTCCCTCGGCCTGCAGCAAGTGCTCGATCAACCAGCGCGAGGAGTCCAGCCCGGCGCTGCTTCCTTGCTCGACCAGATCGGCCCACGCGCCGGCCATACGTGCAGGCGCAGCTGTTTGAGTTCGCCCATCACGTCACGCGTCATGACCGGTCTCCTCGGTGGGGTTGGCCGCGCGCAAGCTGTCGTAGCGCGCCGTGTTGGCCAGCGGCGCCAGCGTCACCTGAAGCGACGTCGTGGCGGTCTGCGGCGCCGGCGCGGCGTTCAGCCGCCCGAGCACATTGATCACGTGCTCCACACTGACCTTGCCGGGTGGACCGCTCTCCAGCGCCAACTCCACAGCTACCAGCACCGCATCGAGCCCGGCGGTGAGCACGATGGCCAGCACCTGCGCCATCACGCGGTCGCCACCCGGGTTGCGCAGCAGCCCTCGGCGCAGCCGCTGCAGCGGCTCGGGCAGGTCGGCGAACGGCGCGCCGTTCCTCAGCGCGCCGGGCTTGCGCTGCAGCAGCGGGATGTAGTGCTGCCAGTCGTAGCGGGTCTGGGCCTCGCCGGGCAGCCGCTCGTGGCGCGCGACCACCGCGTCGCCGGCCACCACGACCACGCTGGCCGGGTACAGCCGTGTCCAGACCATCTGCCCGTGCAACTCGCACGGCACCGAGTAGCGGTTGCGCGCCACCGCCACCAGGCAGGTGCTCGATACACGCGCCGGCTTCTCGACATAGCCGTCGAACGGCACTGGCATGGGCATCAGCTGCGCCCGCTCGTGCTCGAGCATCTCGGCCACGCTGAACTGCTCGTGCTCGGGGTGGCGCACCTCGTCCCACAGCGCACGGCAGCGCTGACCCAGCCAGGCGTTGAGCTCGGTGAAGCTGCTGAAGCGCTGCTTGGCCGCGTCGATCCAGATGCGCCGCCGGCTGTCCTGCACGTTCTTCTCGACCACACCCTTCTCCCAACCACTGGCGACGTTGCAGAAGTCGGGGTCGTACAGGTAGTGCGCGCACATGGTGGCGAAGCGCTCGTTGACGACGCGGCCCTTGCCCTTCTTGACCTTGTCCACCGCCGTCTTCATGTTGTCGTAGATGCCGCGCCGGGCCACACCACCGAGCGCGGCGAACGACCGGGTGTGGGCATCGAACAGCATCTCGTGGCCCTGGCTCGGGTAGGCCACCAGCCAGAACGCCCGGCTCGCGCACAGCTTCATGTGCGAGACCTGCGCCCGGTAGTAGATGCCGCCGACCACCAGGCCTTCCTCGCTCCAGTCGAACTGGAACGCCTCGCCGAGCTCGAACGCCAGCGGCACAAAGGCGTTGGCCGACGCCGCTTGCCCTTCGCCCTGGCGCCACGCCCGGATGAAGTCGGTCACCCGCGTGTAGCCGCCCTCATAGCCATCCGCCTTGATCTCCGCGTACAGCGCCTTGGCCGTGCGTCGCTCGTGCTTGGGCCGCCGGGCGTCGGCCTTCAACGCCTGCCTGAGCACGTCGTGGAACGCCGTGAGCTTGGTCGGCCGCCCGCCGCGTCGGTACTTCGGCGAGCCATCCACCTCGCCGTGCAGCCACTTCGCAACCGTGTTGCGCGACAGCCCCGTCATCCGCGCGATCTCGCGCTCCGACTTGTTCTTCCGGCCATGCGAACGCCGGATCCTGCCAATCATGTCCATGGTGATCACTCCTCTTCCTCTGCTGCACAAAAAAGCAGCAGAGTAGGTTGTTCACCTGGCTCAGTTTTAGGTCGGCACAACCCTCAAAAGTGGCTCAGTTTTCGGTCGGCGACAACAAGTCAAGAGCCTCGCCGCGGTGGAGACTGCGCCCGCTACGCTGCCGCTGAACTCGACGGTACGTCCAGCCCGATCGCGGTGATGCCATCCGCCGATCTGGCGAACGGTTCGCCTTGGTGCATCCGGGCAATGGCGGCGACGATGGCCAGACCCAATCCATAGTTCGAAGTGCCAACCTGGCGACGAGAGCGCTCGGCCCTGTAGAAGCGGTCAAACAGGCGTGGCAAGTGTTCCTGCTCGATCGGGTTGCCCTTGTTTTCTACCCAGATCCGTGACCGGCCACCGTCCGACTCGATCCGGACCCTAATGGTCGAGCCGGGCGCCGCGTAGCGGGTTGCGTTGCTCAACAAGTTGGACAACGCGCGGCGCAGAAGAGATATGTCAAAGGCACCCTTCGCGTCGCCATCGCATACCGCTGACAGACCCCGGTCGTGAAGCGCTGCCTCGTGGTACTCGATGATCTCGCCGAGTTCGGCAGCGAGGCTCGTCACCGGCGAACGGCGCGCGGTTGCACCGCGGTCCGCTTGCGAAAGGAAGAGCATGTCGTTGACGATGATCGCGAGGCGCCTCAGATCCTCCAGGTTCTCCGCGATCACGTCCTGCAGTTCGGCGACAGGTCGCTCGCGCTGCAAGGCCAGCTCGCTCGAACCGATCAAGGTGGTCAGCGGTGTTCGAAGTTCGTGCGCAACGTCGGCGTTGAAGCCTTCCAATTGCGCGTAAGCGCGTTCGACACGCATCAGCAACGCGTTGAAGCGATCGACCAGTGGCCGGAGTTCGAGCGGCTGCCCCGCTCCGTCCAGCCGCAGCCCTGCCCTTCCCAACGCGACCGCGTCCACTTGTGCGGCCAATGCTTGCACCGGCAGAAGGCCTCTGCGGACCAGCAAGAACCCTGTCACGCTGACGACGCCCGCTCCGATGAGTGATGCCGCCAACAGGATCCAACCGAGCCGCTGGAGCAGATCCTGGTCGCGGCTCACATCAAGCCCCAGTACCACCCGCACGCCACCGGCGGCGCCCGCGGGCCATGCGTCTTCCCACGACACCTGCATGAACCGGCTGCCCGAAGCAGCATCCCCACCCTCGGGCGGCCGCGGAGCACTGAAAATCACCGTCCCATCGCTGGACGTGATGGACAGCATCATGTCCTCGTGGCCGGCGAGAAAGTCCTTGAGCTTGTGCTGCAACTCTTCGGCCGCCGAGCTTCCAGCCGTTTCTGCGAGCGCATGGCGGACTACCACGCTCTTCACCGCGAGTTCCTCATGCTGGCGGCTCTGCAGAACCCACAGATTGACCGCATAGACCGTCCCCGACACGGCAAACGCAGCGATCAACCCCTGCAGCGCCAGCCACCAGGAGAGGCGCGCCCCAAGTGATTGCTCCACCGCAACGAGGTAGCGCCGCTTCACTCCGGGCGCTCCTCCATCACGTAACCCATGCCACGGACCGTGTGGATCAGCTTGACCTCGAACGGTTCATCCAGCTTCGCACGCAGCCGGCGTACGGCCACCTCGACGACGTTCGTCTCACTGTCGAAATTGATGTCCCATACCTGTTCCGCCATCACGGTGCGCGACAGAACTTCCCCACGCCGACGCAGCAACAGCACCAGCAGATTGAACTCCTTGGGTGTGAGTTCGAGCCGCTTGCCGGCCCGTGTCGCCTTCCGACGCGCCAGGTCGACCTCCAGGTCCGCCAACC